>JBFJOC010000013.1:0-57567 GCA_041617855.1 Woeseiaceae bacterium
AGGATTTAGACGCCAGAAGAACAAGAACTACAAAAACAAAAAGATCCAGATCCAATAACGATAATAATATCCCTGTATCCGGTTACCGAATTCGTAGTTACCTCTCTTATAATAAGAAGAGAATTGAGCCCCGCCGCTTCCGCCGCGGGGCTTTTTATTTGCGACGCCGCCGCAGCGCGAAGCAACCGTCTCCGCAGGGCACCGCGCGCGACGCCGTAGCGGTGAGCCGAAGCGGGTATCATCAACCGCCTACTGACTACGATATCGGTATATGACTCTCGCAGAGCCTCTGCGCGTGCGCGACATTCGGAATCCGGACGTTCGAAGCGCGGCACGCAGCGCTGCGCCGAGCGGGCACCGCGAGCGCGGCAGATCGTGTCGCCTTCTCGTTCTGCTGATGCTCGGTGCGTGTGCCGGCGAGCCGCCCGATTTTTCGGAGACCGAGATCACCGAGCTGCACGATCGAATGCAGCGTGGCGAGCTTACGTCGGAGCGACTCGTCTCTTGGTATCTCGATCGGATTGCGGCGATCGATGCCGCCGGACCCAGGCTCGCGTCGATCATCGAGGTCAACCCGGATGCGCTGGTCATTGCGCGCGCACTCGATGAAGAATGGCAGGAGGCGGGGCCGCGCGGGCCGCTGCACGGGATTCCCGTCGTGCTAAAAGCCAACATCGATACCGCGGATCGGATGGCAACGACCGCAGGGTCGCTGGCGCTCGCAAACCATAAAGCAGAACGGGACGCTTTTCTGGTGCGCCGGCTGAGGGATGCGGGCGCCGTCATTCTTGCGAAGGCGAACCTCAGTGAGTGGGCAAATTTTCGGTCGAATCAGTCGTCGAGCGGTTGGAGCAGCATCGGCGGTCAAACGAAAAATCCCTACCGCGAGGGACGGAATCCCTGCGGGTCCTCGAGCGGCTCTGCCGTCGCCGTAGCCGCGAATCTAACCGTGGTTGCCGTCGGGACCGAGACGGACGGGTCTATCGTTTGCCCGTCGGGCATCAATGGAATCGTCGGCATCAAGCCGACGCTTGGACTCGTGAGTCGCACCGGTATCATCCCGCTCGCCCACAGTCAGGACACTGCCGGCCCGATGGCGCGCAGCGTTCGCGACGCCGCGATTCTGCTGGCAGCGATGACGGGAGCGGATCCGGACGATCCGGCAATGGCGGACATGACCGACGCAATCCGCGACTACACCGCAAACCTCACGGCGGCGGGTCTCGACGGTAAACGCATCGGCGTCATCCGATCGTATTACGGCGCCGGCGATCGGCCACCCGTCGACGCGCTGCTCGAGGGCAGCATCGCAACCCTCGGCGCGCGTGGAGCCGAAGTTGTCGACAACCTTGAGATTGACATGACCGGCATATACGACGCCGAATATGAAGTCCTGTTGTATGAATTCAAGGCCGACCTGAACCAGTACCTCGTCGCCAGCAATGCGCCGGTCAAATCGTTGACGGAAATTATCGAATTCAACAGCGCCAACGCGGAAATCGTGATGCCGCATTTCGGCCAGGACATCATGATCGCCGCGAATTCGAAAGGTCCGCTGACGGAGCCGGAGTACGTCAAGGCCCTCGCCGACAGCAAACGTATCGCCCGATCGGCCATCGACCGCGCGCTCGAGGAACACGATCTCGATGCGCTGATTGCACCGACGAACGGTCCCGCTTGGCTTACGGATCATATCAACGGCGACAGCTTCGGCGTCGGCAGCTCCTCCTACGCGGCGGTCTCCGGCTATCCGAACATCACCGTGCCGGCCGGGTTCGTCGCAGGCCTGCCCATCGGGCTGTCCTTCATCGGCGCTCCGAACACCGAAAAAACCTTGATCGAAATCGCTTACGCATTCGAGCAGGCGACGGGTGCCCGCCGCGCGCCCGAGCCCTGAAGACCCCCTTCACGGGGCTTCGGCGGCAACCTCGAAATGCTGTTTTTGCGACACAGTCAATACCGAGACCGGCGTTTTACAGGTTAAATTTTAAGGTTAGACGCGCCACAAGCCGGATCGATGTTCAAAGCTGCTCGCATTTCAATCCTGCTGTTCATACTGATTTTTGTCGGCGTCAATACCTGGTTGTCGCAGGCTCGGAGCACGGACTGGAATAACAGTCTTTGGATAAAGGTGTACCCGATAAACGGCGACGGAAGCGAGGTCAGCGAAAGTTATATGCGCGGACTCGATACCGACGACTTCAACAGTATCGAGTCGTTCATAAGCCGCGAGGCAGCGCGCTATGGCAAAAACCTGAGCAGGCCGCTGCGCGTCGAGCTGGGCCAGCCCATCAGTGAACAGCCTCCGTTGCCGGATCCGCATGCCAACATGCTCGGCGTAATGCTCTGGTCTCTGAAGCTACGCTGGTGGGCAGCCAGCGTCGCTGGCGACCAGGACCGAATTACGCCCGATGTGCGAATGTTCGTGCGCTATTTCACGCCGGAGAAGGAAATCGTGCTCGACAATTCAGTCGGAATGCAGAAGGGTATGGTCGGTATTGTCAACGCATATGCGAGTCGGCGTCAGCAGGGCAGCAATAACGTCATCATCGCGCACGAGTTTCTACATACGCTCGGCGCTACGGATAAATACGACCCTGCAAATGGTATTCCGACCGAACCACACGGGCTCGGTGAACCCGACCGCAAGCCGCTTTACCCACAGCGCTATGCAGAGATCATGGGTGGCCGGATTGCATTAAGCGAATACGAGGCGATGGTCCCGAAAAGTCTCAAGTATGCCGTAATTGGTCCACTGACCGCGCACGAGATCCGTCTGGTCGACTAACAGCATCGTTCGCTATCCTAGGCGGCCTATCCGTTGCGGCCGGTGTTTTTTGCACGCAGGCTGCGCTACGCTCGCGCGATGTCCGGCACAACGCCAATGCTCAGCTGCACGAATCTCAGCGTCTCGGTGCCCGGCCGCTGTCTCGTTTCGGCCCTGGACCTCTCGATCGCGCCCGGCGAGCTCCTTGCCATACTCGGCCGTAACGGTACGGGCAAGACGCTGACGCTTCTCACGCTTGCCGGGCTACGCGCCGCGGACTCCGGCGAGATCATGCTGCTCGGTAACGACATTCGGCATGCTCGTCGCCAGCGCATCGCAAAACATTTGGCACTGCTGCCCCAGATGACGGACGACATATTTCCGGCATCAGTCCTGGACACGGCCCTGATCGGGCGGCACCCGCACATTGGCAGGCTCAGCTGGGAATCAGCCGCAGATCGTACGATCGCTATCGAGGCATTACGACACATGGACCTGGAGATGCTGCTTGATCGGGACGTTCTCACCTTGTCGGGTGGCGAGCGCCGACGCCTGGCCGTGGCCCAGGTCCTGACGCAGGCGCCCGATGTGTACCTGCTCGACGAGCCGACGAATCACATGGATCCGCAGCACCAACTCGATACGCTGCGGCTGTTCCGGCGCGCCGCGGATGGCGGCGCCGCCGTGCTCGCAAGCCTGCACGATGTCAATCTCGCCGCGCGGTATGCCGACAGATGCCTGCTGCTGTTCGGAGACGGGCGCTGGGAATCGGGCGCGACGGACGCGATACTGTGCGCGAATCGTCTGAGCGAGCTGTACGGTACATCAATGGACGCCGTCGACTGGCGATCGCATCAGCTGTTCGTTGCAGCCGGCGACGTTCCCGACGCTCGGTCCGGCAGCTCGATCTCACCCTCCAGATAAAACGCGGCGCTGCCCTTGATCAGCACGCGATCGCCGTCGATGGCACACTCGACGTCGCCGCCTCGCTCGGAAACCTGGCGTGCACAGAAATCGGTACGGCCCAGGCGTCCGGCCCAGAACGCGGCGAGCGTGCAGTGCGCCGCGCCGGTTACCGGATCCTCGTCGATCCCGAGCGCCGGAGCAAAAAATCGCGACACGAAATCGTGTCGATCTCCCGGTGCCGTCACGATCGCGCGCTCGACCACGTCTGTCAGCAAAGCGAAATTCGGTCGTATATCGCGAACGTCCTGCTCCCGTTCGAACAGCACGACGTGTCCCTGTTTTCCGAGCCAGCATTCGGTGACGCTTGCGCCCAACGCGTCACTCAAGCCCGCCGGGGCATCGATGCGCTCCGGCGGGTCCGCTGGAGAATCCAGCACGTAGCGCTCGTTGTCGAGGCCCACCGTCAGCACCCCGCTCCGTGACAGGAATCGCACCGGCCATCGCGTCATCCCGAGGCGCTTGCGGAGCACCGCGGCCGATGCAATGGTCGCATGACCGCAGAGCGGCACCTCGCGGGCCGGCGTAAACCAGCGAATCCGAAAATCCGCGTCGTCGCTGGCGCTAACGACGAAAAACGCCGTTTCGGACAGATTGTTCTCGGCCGCAATGGCCTGCATGAGCGTTTCGGGCAGCCAGGCGTCCAGCGGTACGACGGCGGCGGGATTACCCGCAAACGGCCGGTCCGCAAATGCGTCGACCTGATACAAGGACAGCCGCATTACGCGACGTACCCGGCCAGGCGCTCGAGGTACCGGCCGTGCAGAGCTGCATTTGCGGCCAGCACGGAGCGAGTCTCTAGATTCGGTGCTCTGCCGTTGAGATCCGTGAACACGCCGCCGGCCTCGATGACGATAACGGCCAGCGCGGCGATATCTAGTATGTTGACATCCGATTCGATGACCGCCTCGATCTTGCCGCTTGCCAGTAAATGGTAGTGATAAAAATCGCCATAGCCGCGAATACGGTCGGCTTCTGCGACGATGTCGCCCAGCTTTGCCCAACCGTCGCTCTCGGCAAGCGATTTCAGGTTTCCCGTCGAGACCGCAGCGGCGCGCGGGTCATCGATGCTGCTGACGACGATCTGTTCCCCGTTGAGCCACGCTCCGCGTCCCCTCTCTGCCCAGGCTAGCTCACGCAGCATCGTGCCGTGCGAAACGCCGAGCACGAGTTCGCCCGCCTTCTGCAGCGCGATCTGTGTGGAAAAGAAGGGATACTGACGAATAAAACCCTTGGTACCGTCGATCGGGTCGACGAGCCAAAGATATTCCGCATCTGCACGCGTGCGGCCCGTCTCTTCACCGTAAAAGCCATGGTCGGGAAAGCGATCGAGAATCGCACGTCGGATTGCCCTTTCGCATTCAATATCGGCCTGCGTCACCGGTGTCCGATCGGACTTCGTTGCCACGTCGACGTTGCCAGCGTAGTACCTGCGGCTTATTTCCGCCGCCGCCTGTGCCGCAGCGAGCGCTGCCTCCAGATACTCGGATTGTTGGGGCGGTGCGGTCATTGATCTCTCGCGCTATCGGCCCGGCGCTGTTTCCCGGGCACTATGGCCGCTTGGTGCCGAATAAACAAGCAGCGCATCTCGACGCCTGCACACTGGCTCACGGCTAGCCATCGCGCCGTCGGGACGCGTTAGAATGAAGGATCTGGCCGAGACGAGGCAACAAATGGGAAACCGATTGAGCAAGATCTATACGCGGACCGGCGACGATGGAACGACAGGTCTCGGCGACGGCAGCCGCGTCGCGAAAGACAGTCCGCGTGTCGACGCGTACGGCACCGTCGACGAAGCCAACAGTGCAATCGGCATGGTTCTCGCCGATGCGTCAGTCACGCCCAAACTTCGGAAAATTCTCACGGAAGTGCAGCATGATCTTTTCGAGCTCGGCGGGGAACTTTGCATTCCGGGACACAGCGCCGTAACGGCGGATTTTATCGCACGGCTCGAACGCGAGCTTGACGAATTGAATCGTGAGCTGCCGCCGCTCAAAGAGTTCATACTGCCCGGCGGGGGAACCGCTGCCGCTGCGTGCCACCTGGCCCGCACGATCGTGCGGCGCGCGGAACGGCGCGCGACAACTTTGGCACACAGCGAAACCGTACGGCCCGAAGTGCTCAGGTACCTGAACCGTCTCTCCGACCTCCTGTTCGTCATTGCTCGCGTGCTCGCACGCGCGGAAACAGGCAAAGAAGTTCTCTGGGACCGACAACGCGGCTGACGGGTGGCCATCGGAATTGCCGCGGCGCAATCCTCTGACAATTGCGCGGCGCCCGGCGCCGACTCACGTTTTCAGCTTCTTCTGCATCAGGACCGAATCGGCGGGACAAAGATCGGCAAATTCGCGCGTCATGGCGATCGCCGCGGGTGCCTCGCCTCTGCCGCGAGTCTCGAATCCCAGCCCCTCGAAATAGCGGTCCGCGTCCGTCGTCAGGAGCCAGAGTTCGTCGACACCGGCTGCGCGCGCCGTCGACTCCAGGCACCCGACGAGGCGGCGTCCCAGGCGCTTGCTGCGCTGACCCGGATCGACCACCAGTGAGCGCAGCAGCCCAAAGCGGCCATATCGCTCCAGGCCAACCGCTCCACAAATCTGCGCGTCACGCCTCGCCACCAGGAATTCGATGTCGCCGGTCGCAGAGATGTCAGCGACGGGCAGATTCGTCGTGGCCAGCAGGGCCAGAATTTCCGGAAGGTCGGCAGGCGCTGCGGGAATGACGGTGACCGTTTTGCTCACGAGCGTTGACCCCGCCATGCATCACGGCGCGCGCGTCCGGTCTCCAGCGCAGTGCAAAGTGCCTCGCCGGCGATGACGAGACGCGTCGTCGCGCGGCCGATTTCATCAGCCGGCAGCAGGAAGCGGTTGTCAAATCGATTTGCGGCAATCTGCGGCCAGCGCTGCCATTCAGTAAACGCATCGCTTCCGGCGTCGCTGCTCGCGAGCATAACCTCGGGATCGGCTGCGATGACAGCCTCCACGGCAATTGCCGGCGCGAGTTCGCCGAGGTTGTGAAACACGTTCGTACCACCGCAGCGCTCGATCAGTTCGCTGACGTAGTGCTCGCCGCTTACCGTGTAAACGGGACGACGCGATACCTGATAGAACACGCGAATATTGGCGGAGCCCGCAAATTTCCGAGTCAGCGAATCCAGGTCTCGTCGATACTGCTCGGCAACGCTCGTAGCCTCCGCCACGCGTCCGGTGAGCTCGCCAATCCGTGTTAGAGCACGGGCGACGTCTTCAAGGCTTCGTGTACGCAAGACCTCGACCCGATAGCCAACGCTCTGCAATTCATCGACGATGTGCGCAGGTGTGCCGCTCTCCCAAACCAGGAGCAGATCCGGCGCGAGTACCGCCAGCCGTTCCTGATCCACCGTAAATGCATCACCGACAAGGGGCAATGCCCGAGCGGCCTCGGGATAATCCGAATGCGCGCTTACGCCGACGAGCGTATCGCCGGCCCCAACCGCGTAAACGAGTTCCGTGAGATTCGGGGCCAGCGTAACTATGCGCGTAACCGGCGGTGCGGATGCGGGTCCCCGGGCAACATCATTTTCACAGGATGCGAGGAGGCAACCTGACAGAACGATGACGAGCGCGCAAACGCCGCCCGCCTGGCTCACACGGCCCAGCCGTAAAGCGTCAGCGCCGCAATGATGACGGCCCATATAAGCAGCAGACGAAACACGAGACGATTGGCGGCCATCGCACCGCGGATTGCGCGCTCCGTGAGATCCTCGTCATCCCGCTCGTGCAGCGCGAGTGCCGCCGTGCCCACGCGCCCCAACAGGTGCTCGCTGTATTCCGATGCGGTGTCGGTCCGCTGCTCGCTGGGTGCACGCCACGAACCGATCGCCGCGTCGAAATGGCCGGCAATAGCATAGCCAATCGCCGTGAGGCGCACGGGAATCCAGACGGCCCAGCCGTGCAGCAAAACGGTCGCATCGCGCATTTCCCCCGTATTGTCTTCGAGTTGTTCGTGCCGGGCCGCTTTGAAGACCGCTCGGCGCCGAATCAGATCAATTACGCGAAATGCCCATGCGCCGAGCGGCCCGAGGAATAGGAACCAGAAAATCACGCCAAACAGGCGATTGTTCGCCTGCACGCAAACTGCCTCCTCGACACGGCGCGTCCTCGATAGTGGGTCTTCGGGTACGTCGCTCTCGATCAGTGCCTTCGCTGTCGCCCGTATGCGCGCCTCATCGCCCGCTTTAACCGCATCACAGTACTCGTCGACATCTTCCCCTATGTCGTTCGGGCCCAACGAGAAAAACAAAACGACGACGGCGAGTGTGACGTAAGGCAGCCCGAGCAGCGCATCACCGAGCGCGATAGTCACGACAAAAACCGGCAGTACGAGCAGGAACGCGAGCAGTGCGATCGGTAGGAGAGCCGGTGCGTTCGCATAGCGCCGGGCCAGGTCGAAACCACTGTCGATAAAGCGATCGAGCCAGCGTAATTCGCGCAGGTGAAACAATCGCGTCGCGAGACGCTCGATTGCCAGGCCAATCAGGAGGGCGATCAGTTTCATTTTTTATTCGATTGCCGGTTTGGTTTCCCTGCCCAGCTCATCATACAGTCGCAACCAATCGAAAGCAGGGCCTGGATCGGTTTTTCGGCCGGGCGAAATGTCCGCGTGACCTGCAATCCGGCGGGGCGAAAGACGCGGGTACGCGCGGAACAAGGCCAGGATTACCGAGGCCAGCACCGAATATTGCCGGTTATCGTAGGGAGTATCGTCCTCTCCCTCGAGCTCGATACCGATCGAAAAATCGTTGCAGCAACCGGTATCGCGAAAGAGAGATTCGCCGGCATGCCAGGCACGGTCCGTGAACGGCACGAATTGTACGACGCTGCCGTCGCGGCGAATCAGAAGGTGTGCCGAGACTCGGAGACCGCAAATCTCGGCGAAATACGGATGATCGTCCCAGTCCAGCCGGTTCATGAAAAACTGTTCGATCTCGGGACCTCCGAACCTTCCAGGCGGCAGGCTGATCGAATGTATGACGATGAGTCGCGGTTGACAACCCGCCGGTCGCCCGTCGCAGTTCGGGCTCCGGCATTGCCGCGCCGGCACGAGCGTTCCTGTCGTGCGCTCGACTTCGAATATCTCAGGCATGTCTATCGAGCCCTGATACGGAGCCGTCGATAGCCCGGCTGCCAAATAAGATGATACGCTCTCGAAACGTCACGACCGTCATCGCTGGGCCAACGCGCCAACAGTAGCCGCAACCGACGAACGAGTCCAACGTGGACGGGCCGGTGGTAGTGTCGAAACGGGGCCAGGGTCTCGTTAGGGCCTTCCGAAGCATACGCGCTGATGCATACACGAACATGTCCCAGCACCGTCTATACATCGAAACGGGACTCGAAAGCGGTAGTAATGTAACGCTCGACGCCGAACGCTCGCACTATCTATTGCGCGTGCTGCGCATGCGGCGTGGACAATCACTCATCGTCTTCAATGGCGACGGCCGTGAATACGAAGCGAGCCTGGCCTCGGTCCAAAAGCATGGCGCCGAGCTCGAAATTGCAGAGCGCCGGGAGCCGCGAACCGAGTCCGCTTTAAAGATTCACCTGGTGCAGGGCGTATCTCGCGGGGATCGGATGGACTGGGTCGTTCAGAAGGCGACGGAGCTCGGCGTGAAGCGTATCTCTCCTGTCCTGACCGACCTCGGCATCGTGCGGCTTGAGCACAGGCGCGCGCAACGCCGGCTGAAGCACTGGCGAAAAGTCGCGATCGGCGCGACGGAACAATCTGGTCGAACCCGCCCACCACTAATAGACCCGCCCGTCCCGCTGCGGGCGTGGCTCGGTGCGGGGCCACGTGAGAGCGACCGGGATTTGATCCTGCGGCCCGGCGCGTCCGAGCCGCTGCTGCAGATTGCCCCACCGCGAACAAAACTGTGCCTGCTTGTCGGCCCGGAGGGCGGCTTCGCGGATACCGAGTACGGCGCTGCTGCGGCTGCCGAATTTCAGGAAGTGTCGCTGGGGCCGCGAATTCTGCGCACCGAAACTGCTGCAGTTGCTGCGCTCGCGGTTGCGCAGTCAGCCTGGGGTGATCTCAAAAATGCCTGAGCCAGTGTCAGCCGTTAGGCAGCCAGCGATTCGCGGGCCAACATTGCTTCAAGGCCCTCGAGATTCGGAATCAGTGGGTACTCGTTAATCATCTTTACGCGGCACAGCACCGGTGCACCGTCCGGCCAGCCCTCCGTCGTATGCAGCCTCAGCACGTCACGATTGACGCGCACGAGCTGTGGAAAGCCCTGCGTCAATACGCCGAAATGGCCCGATTTCAGCTGGCGTCCGCTGGCGTGAAACACGACGATTCGCGTGCGTCCAGTGACGTACGGCGTTTCCTTACCGAGAGTACCTTCGAACGCGACAATTGGAATCCGGCGGCCATTCCAGCTGAGGCTACCGAGCAGCCACGGATGCGGATCGCCGTCCTTTTCCGACTCGGCGTAGCGCACCACTTCCGCAACGCATGCTCGCGGTACGAGGAGTCGGTCCTCGGCAAGCGGGATCAGCAGGCTGTACAGTTCTTCGGCTTCAGCGCTCATGGCAGCACAATCCCTTTCCGCTCCAGCTGTTTACGAATCGCGTCGAGCAGCTGTGAATCCTGATACGGTTTGCCAAGGTAGTCGTCGACACCGATCTCGATCGCGCGCGCGCGATGCTTGTCGCCGACTCGGGACGTGATCATGATGATCGGCACGTCGGCAACTTGCGGGTCATTACGTACATGCGACGCGAACTCGTAGCCGTCCATGCGCGGCATTTCAATATCGAGCAGGATGACGTCAGGCGTATTTTCCGCCAGCGCGCTGATTGCATCCAGCCCGTCTTTCGCGGTTACGACGCGCATGCCGTTGCGCTGCAGGAATCTTTCGGTAACACGACGCACCGTAATCGAATCATCGACGACCAACGCAAGTGGACGCTCGTCACCGGGCGTCGGCGCGGCCTTCTTGAGCTCGACGACGGGAGCACCGGTGCGTACGAGGGCCGCAACGTCGAGGATCAGTACAATGCGTCCGTCACCGAGAATGGTTGCGCCGGCAATACCCCGAATGCCGGCAAGCTGTGGCCCGACCGATTTGACGACGATTTCCCGGCTGGCCAGCAGCTCGTCGGTGAGAAGCGCGGCCGAGTATTCACCCGCTCTGACGAGAATGACAGAGACGTGCGTGTCGTCGTCGGGCAGCCTGGCCGCCTGGCCGCCGAGATACATGCCGAGGTGGCGAAACTTGTAAGTTTGCTCCCCGTACTGAAAGCTCGGCTCGCTGCGGCTCAGGAGGCTCTCGAGCTCGGCCCTCGGTATTCGCGCGACGCCCTCGACCGACGGCAGCGGCAGCGCATACACCTCGTCCCCGGTCCGGACGATGAGCGCCTGGGTAATTGCTAGCGTGAACGGCAGCCGTACCGTGAAATTCGTGCCTTGACCGCTCACCGACGAGATGCGCAGCGAACCTCCGAGTTTCTTTACCTCGTTCGCGACGACGTCCATACCGACGCCGCGACCCGCCGACTGCGTAACTTCGCCCGCAGTGGAGAAACCTGGCTTCAGTATCAGTTCCATGATTTCCGCATCGGAGATCTTGCTGTCGGGCTTCAGCATGTCAAGTTCGTAAGCCTTGCGACGAATCGCGTCGACATCGAGGCCGCGACCATCATCGGATACGTCGATGACCATCTCAGAGCCTTCTCGATGCAATCGGATCGTTAGTCTGCCCGTTGCCGGTTTGTCGAGTTTTGCGCGCTCGTCTGGCGGTTCGATGCCGTGTACGACCGCGTTACGCAGCATGTGCTCGAAGGGCGGTAACATTTTTTCGAGTACCTGCCGATCGAGTTCGCCGGAAGCACCCTCGACCGCGAGCTCCGCCCGTTTGCCGGCCTCTTTGGCGATCTGCCGCACCAGTCGTGTAAGTCGGGACACATGGCGTTCGAAAGGCACCATGCGGGCGCGCATGAGCCCGTCCTGCAGTTCCGCAGTCACTCGCGACTGCTGCACCAGCAGGCCCTCCGCGTCGGTCGCGACGGAGCGCAGCAGATCCTTGAGACTGCCCAGATCGCTCGCGGATTCGGCAAGCGCTCGCGATAGCTGCTGGATGTTCGAGTAGCGATCGAGCTCCAGCGGATCGAAGTCGCGGGCGACAAACGTATCCTGGTGCCCGTGCATGATCTGCGCCTCCGTCTCGATTTCTAGCTTGCGCAGCTGCTCCTTCAACCGACTGATGGTCTGCTCGAGTTCCTGCACGTGAAACTCTACGAGATTGACCTGCTGACTCAGGCGGGAATGGTAAATACTGACCTCGCCGGCTGCATTCAGGAGATCCTCGAGAAGCGCCGCGTCGACGCGCGCAAACTCCGGTCGTTGCTCCGGGCGCTGCGGCCGCGCGCCGCGTATCGCGCGCAGCATGGGTCGGTCAGGTGTCGCTGCCGAGATAGTGATCGGTTCGACCGTCTCGCTCGGCGCCTGCCCGTCGGCCGCTGCCGATTCGGCGACAGCCACTTCTTCGGCGGCCTCTTCGGCCTCGGCGACGGCCTCTCCAACCGCTTCCCCGGTGCCCGCATCGCCGGGCATCTCCGCCTGTGCAGCAACCTCGACGACCCCCGGCTCTGCCGCCGCTTCGGTCTCGGTAGCTGTCGGTTCCGCTGCGTCGGCTGCCGCCACGGCCTCGGCGGGCTCCGGCGCCGTCGGCTGCCACGGCGTCTCTTCGCTGTCGACGACGATTGGCCCCGCCGCCGGGACCGGTTCTTCGGTCAGCTGCGGTGCACCTACATCCCCCTCTACGATCGTGGGTTCCTCCGCAGCCGGCGCCTCCAGCCCAGGTCTCTCCGCTGCCAGCGGCGCCTCGGTCACCGGTGGCGGGGTGACGACGGCGGCAGGCGCTTCGATACCGGTGTATGTCCGTCGGATGCGTTTTTCGAGCCTGCCGGCCGCCGCAATAGGCTTGTTCGCAATTACCGCGTCCCGCATCCGGTGCAGCTCATCCATGCTTTGCTGCAACAAATCATCGATCACAGAGGTCGCCGGAACCTGGCCGCTATCGATTGAAATCAGTAGCGTTTCGATTTCATGGCTGAGATTTCCCATTGCGGTTATGCCCGCCATGCGGGCGCCGCCCTTGAGCGTATGCAGGTGACGCTTAAGTTCCTCGAGAGCGTGGGCGGCATTCTTGTCCTTGGACCATTCCTCCAAAGCCCGGTCTGCCGCTTCGAGCAGTTCCGCGGACTCCTCCGTGAAAATCGCCGCGATTTCGGCGTCGTAATCCGCTTCCTCGAAAACGTCCTCGGCAACGCGCTCCCGCACAGGTTCAGGCTCGCTTGGCGCCGCGGCCGCCGCCACTTCCTCGGGTTCCGGCCGCACGGCATCGGCAAGTTGGTTCAGATGCTCGATTAGCGCTGCGTAATTAGCGCGGGTACGGTCCGGCTTATTGATGTCAGTGACGATGGTTGCAATTGCGGTCGCCGCTGCGCGCAGCGCGTCCAGTCCGTTTCGATCGAATCCCGCCTGATAATCATAAACGCGACGGACGTAACGATTCAGCGCCCCCGCGACGGCGACTCCGCGCGCCACGTTCGCCATGTTGGCGCTGCCGTGTAAGGTGTGACAGGCGCGATGCAGCTTGTCGGTCACGTCGAACGGCGGCTCGTGGCCCTCGCAGGCGTCCAGATAGTCCGTGATGACGTTCAGGTGACCTGCCGTCTCCTTCGCGAAAATATCGAGGAGCACCGGATCCATTTCCAGCGCCGGGACCTCCTCGACCTCGGTGCCGGGCCGCGCAAGCGTGAGCACGGCGGCGTTCGGATCACCCTCGGCGAAGGCGTTCGCGCGCGCCATCAAAGTCTGAATGTCGGCGGACGGTTCGGTGCCGACTTCGAGCTGCTCTATGAGCTCGGGAACGGCTTGCGCTGCCTCCATGATGAAGTCGACCATTGGAGGCGTGCGGACGAGCGTGCGATTGATCAACCGATTCAGCAGATTTTCGATGCACCAGCAGTACTCACCGATGCGCTCCGCGCCAACCATGCGGCCACTGCCTTTCAGCGTATGAAACGACCGTCGCACGGTGATCAATGATTCCATGTCATCGGGCGCCGACTTCCAGGCTGGCAGATTGCGCTTGATCGACGCAACCTCCTCCTTGGACTCTTCGATGAACAGCTCGAGAAGCTCCGGATCGATCTTCTCGTCACTCGTTGCGACAACCGGCAGCGGTATGACATCCGTTGCCTGCAGACTTGCTGGTGTCGGCGCGGTCTCCGCCACGGGCAACCCGATTGGCGCCTCGACCGGCGCCACTCCTGCCTCGGGTACGAGCCGTTGTTCGACTTCGCCCAGTACGGCGAGGCAGGCTTCCGCATTGTCGAGCATGTACCACGGTTCGCTGCGGCCCGCCTTCACCGTTTCCATGTAGTACTCGATGCTGACGATCGCATCGGCCAGGCGGTCGGTTTCCTTTTGGGTCAGCGGCGACGGGCCGCGGTGAGTCAGCGTCAGCGTGATCACGCGACCGATGCGATCGACGACCTCCATGGCTCGCGTCTTGTCGAGCATCATGAGACCTGCTTTGATGCCGCGAATCAGCGACGGCACGCTGTCCAATCCCTGCGACGGTGCCTGGGACAGCAAGCTTTGACCGACGGTCTCCTTGATGCGCGCGAGATTAATGATGCATTCGCGCATCACCGACTCCGCGACCTGCCGATAATTTTCCGCTTCCTGCGGCTGCATACCCTCGGTCACGTCAGCGGCGGGCGTCTGCTGGGGCTCGATCAATCGCAGCAGCTGCTGATCGAGACGATCCTCGACGCGCAGGAGAGTTGATGCGATGTCGAGGACCACGGTCTCGCTTGTGATCGAGCCCTGTTCAACGACGCCTTTCAGGCGCGTGATCTCCGCGTCGATGTCGCCGCGGAGCTCACCGAGACCGAGCACGCCGAGCGTATCGCTGATCTTTTTTAGGAGCTCGAGTTGCGGCACCAGATCCGCAGATTTGTTCATTCCGGTCCGGACGAAGATGTCCAGCACGTCTTTGACGCGCCCTAGGTCCTCCTTGATGGCAGCGGCGACCGTCTCCATGAGCTTGACGCTGGGCGCCGATAGCGCTTCGCGCGCATGTTCGACCTGCTCGTCACCGGGCAGAAGCTCCGTCAAGTTGAAGGCGGCGCGTATATCGCTGATGCGTTCGCCAGCCGTGCTCGAACGCGCGACGTAATACAGCAGATTGTTCAGCAGGTCATCGATCGGGTGCTGATCAAACGTCACAACGCCCTCGTCGATCACGCGCTTGATCTGGCGATCTGCCTGCCCCAGCAGCCGCTTGATGGCTACCGTCGTTTGCAGCCCGCCGTTATCGAGCGATTCGAGCACACCACCCACTACCCACCAGAACTGGTGCATGTCTTCACGGGTCGCCGACGCCTCGAGCTTGGCCGCTACCTGACGCAACGTTGCGAGATGCGTCGCACTGTCGGCGCCCTTGATCCAGCCGAGCAGGGCGAGCTGAAACTTGGGTCGCAGCCGGGTGGCGACCGCAACCGGATCCTCGCCGGTCCCCTCCCGCGGCGCGCTGCTCTTCGGCTCGCGGCTCGGCGACAGGTTCAGGAGCAAGAGCGTGCCTTCCGACAGCAACGGTTCGCCGCGAGCGGCGCGAAGATCGTTCAGCATCGGCAGCAGCACGAGCGCGATATCGCGCCCGCCGCCGAGCAGCCGCTCGAGGTACACCGGGAGCTGGACCATCGCGCGTGTCAGCGCGTCAAGCCCGTCATCGCGACCCTTGCCCGGTCGGAGGGCGGCGAGAAATTTGCAGCTGAGCTCCATTTCCTCAGCCAGCAGCGCCGCACCGTAGGTCTCCGCAATCTGCAAGGCTCCGCGCGCTTGATGGAGCAGCTCGGCGGCTCGCAGCAGCGCGGCGGAACCGCCGCGGCCGTCGACGCAGTCTTCCAGCGCGAGGTGTGCATTGCGGATCGTCTCCTGGAGCTCGCGGCTGATGATCGCCAGCGAACTCAGGCCGCTCTCGGGAATCTCGTCCTCGAGCGATTCCTGCTGAATGCCGGTTTGACTCGTCATTTCACAGCCCGATTCCGTTCAGCTCCACGTTCGCTGGCACCCATCCGTCGCCGTCAGCCGGCTTGCGCCTGCTCCGGGGGCCGCGCCGACTTCGCGGCCTCCTCGTCCGTCTGTGTCTCCGGTCTCTCGGCCGGGCGTGACTGGCTGATAACGACGCTTGGTGCTGCGCCGCGCAGCGGGCTGGCCTGCATCGCCGAATTCGGCAACGTGAAGCCTGCAACGGTGTTCCTCAGCTGAGACGCGAGTTCCGACAATTTCGAAATTGCCTCTGCGGTTGCTGTCGTCGCCTTGCTTGTCTGCTCGCCGATTTCCCTCAGACGCGTCGTGCGCCGGGTAACGTCGGCGGCTGAACCCGCCTGCTGGCGTGCAGATTCCGAAATATTTTGCACCAGGCTCGCGATTTGGTTCGACACCTGCTCGATTTCGTCGAGCGCCGCACCGGCATTCTCCGCCAAAAGCGCCCCGCCCACGACGTCGGTCGTGCTGCGCTCCATCGACACGACGGCCTCGTTCGTATCGGATTGGATGGTGCGCACCAGCACCTCGATCTGCTTCGTCGCATTCGTCGATCGCTCTGCAAGCCTCTGCACCTCGTCCGCAACGACCGCAAACCCGCGCCCCGCCTCGCCCGCCATCGATGCCTGAATCGACGCGTTGAGTGCCAGTATGTTCGTTTGCTCGGCGATGTCGTTGATCAATTCGATGATGTTCCCGATTTCCTGGGAGCTCTCGCCGAGGCGTTTGATTCGCTTAGACGTTTCCTGGATCGTTTCACGAATCGTATTCATGCCGTCGATCGTCCGGCGCACCGCTTCCCCGCCCTTGTGTGCGACCTCCACGGAATGACGAGCGACATCCGACGAGCGCTCCGCATTACCCGACACTTCTTCGATCGATGCCGCCATGGAAACGATCGATTCCGTCGCTGCGTTGATTTCGCGGCCCTGGGTTTCAGCCGCTCTGGCCATGTGCGCAGCAGTGCTTTCCGTTTGTTTGGCCGCGGAGTCGACCATAATCGCCGTCTCGTTGACGGTCGCGACGAGTTTCCTGAGCTCCTCGATCGCATAATTGAACGAGTCGGCAATCGTACCCGTGATGTCCTCTGTCACCGTGGCTTCGACCGTAAGATCACCGTCGGCAAGGCTGCCCATTTCGTCGAGCAGCCGGAGGATAGCCTGCTGGTTGCGGTCGTTTTGCTCGGCCTGTTCCTGCGCTGCGCGCTCGAACTGGACACCGCGCGAATTCAGCGCGATCAGGCCAACGATCAACAGCAGCGCGATGCCGATCAGCGCGATCGGGAGGCCCGTACTGAGCAGGAATCCGGGCGGCGCATCAGCGACCCCGGTTCCCGAGTAGGCCGCCGCGATGTTCATTGCGCTTTGCTCGATTTGGCTTAATGTGCCGCCCAGGCCTTCGATGTCGCCGGCGTTGGCACCAAGCCTGTCCGCGGCCGACTCGAGTTCGCTAACGTGTCCCGCGATCGGCTGCACGACGGCGCCCTGCATCTCCTCTCCAAGCGGGCGAACGTCGAGCGGTGATTCCGCACCGGATAAGCCCGCAACCACGTTGCGTAGAAATTCGACGTTTTCGGCAAACACGGCCACCCGAAAGTCGGCGTCGGGAGCCGTTGTGAGATTTTCGACGAGTTCGGAAATATCGGCCGCGCGGCGCTGAAAGTCCTGGACCACTGTCGCCGCGCCGGATAAGTCCAGCAGCTCATTCGATCGCGCGAGCACGGCCTCTGCGCTCCGGGAAGCCGCAGCGCTCGCATCGTTCACCGCGTCGATGGCACCCCGCTTAGCAAGGATGTCGGCCGCCCCGTCCTCGAGGTCCTGCCACAGGCTCGGCTCGCCCGGCGCCACGATGCCGGCTGCAGCGCGCAGTTCCGCAATTCTACCGGCATCACGCGCCAGCGATTCGAATGCTCCAGGCTGACTGCGTAACGCACGTCTTGCAGTTGCCGGCAGGCTTTGCGAGAGCGCCGCGAGCTCGCCGCCGCCGGACCTGCCGTTTCCCGAACCCGCGAATATCAGCGCAGCCGCGGCGACCAGAAGCAATGCGGCGAGTGCGGCAATAAATCTGAATGACGACGATGTGTCTGTTAGCTTGGCCATAGTGCTCATCGAACCCTGATGTTAACGGTCGCTCGGAACGCTGCGGATGTCTGGCCGTCCTTGGTCACTCCGCCGCAGCCTGCAGAAACAAGTTGCTTTCAACGAAATCGAAGAAATTGAATATCGGCCACGCTTCGTCGTCATGGCGATAGGCCCCTGCAATGAAGCGATCGCAACGAACGGCGGTTTCGGGCCACTGATCGGAATATTCGTCTTCGCGAAAACGACGAAACCCCAAGACCTCATCAACCACGAGCCCGGCGGGAATTTCCCGGTGGTTGATCGATACGACGCGAGTCGAACGCCGGAGCGACGTGCGGCCGCTGCCCAGAAGGAGCTTCACGTCGATCAGCGGCAGCAGGTGGCCGCGCAGGTTTGCGATGCCCAACAGCCAGGTTTTAGCACCCGGAACGCGAGTCACCGAGTCCGGCAGCATCAACACTTCGCGCACCTGCTCCCGACGCGCGACGAACTGCTCCTCGCCGATTCGGAAGGCAACTCCGACCCGCTCGTCGGCCGTGCCGCTGCCCGCGGCAGGCGCATGGCGGCTGCGACGTTCAAGCTCGCGCAGCAGGTCGAAAGGCTGCTGGACCAAATCCTCCAGATTGGCCGATTCACTCATTCAGGCCGCCATGACAGCGTTGATTCTGGCCACGAGCTCTTTCTCGGCCACGGGTTTGACCAGGTATTCGACGGCGCCTTGCCGCATACCCCAGATCTTGTCGGTTTCCTGATCCTTCGACGTGACTATGATGATCGGAATCGATGACGTGTCGGGGTTCTGACCTAGCTTTCGTGTCGCCTGAAACCCGTTCATACCGGGCATGACGATATCCATAAGTATGCAATCTGGATGCGTCGCCTCCGCGGCTCTGATGCCGTCTTCACCGTTGTCGGCAACCATGGTTTCGAAGCCGTTGTTTGCAAGCATATTCTGATAAAGGTGCAGCTCCGTTGGCGAATCATCAATGATGAGAACGACTGCCATCGATGTCTCCTCCACGCCCCTGGGATTTCGCCCAGTGCGCCTCGTTGCCCCGCATCCGGCCCGCTTGGGCGAGCCGGGCCCTAATTGATCTGATTGGATATCGCGCCCAGCAGCTCGTCCTTCGTAAACGGCTTGGTCAGGTACTGCTCGGAGCCGACGATGCGGCCACGTGCCCTATCGAAAAGTCCATCCTTGCTCGACAGCATAATGACAGGCGTCGCCCTGAACATCTTGTTGTGCTTTATTAAGGAACACGTCTCGTAGCCATCGAGGCGCGGCATCATGATGTCCACAAAGATCAGGTCGGGCTGGTGGTCGGCGATTTTGGACAGGGCATCGAAGCCGTCGATGGCCGTGAATACCTGGCACCCTTCCTTTGACAGCAGCGTTTCCGCGGTGCGACGAATCGTCTTACTGTCATCGACAACCAGGACTTTGAGGCCGTTCAGGCTTCGAGATGCATTACTTGACACCGGTTTCCCTCACGATTTTCAGAGCCCCACGGGGTCCTTTTACCCCGACCGCGAAATCCCGGAAATCGGCAGACGCCAGCCGCAAAACCCCCGAGAAAACCGACTTTTACCATAATGGCATAAAGCCCGCTACGACGCCCGCCGCAATCACGCCAATCGCGCGCCATTTCGATCCCGAAGAGGGATTCTAGGCACCTTTGGCATCCCGCGACTGCGACCTGTTCGAAGAATTCGCGATGTGCATCGCTGATTGCCGCGGTTCAGCCGCAGACCCCCTCGCTGTATAGTTGGCGGCCCCGAAACTCGACGCAGCGCGGTGCGGCAACGATGACAGACAGGCGGCTTAAGGTCGGCATCGTGATGGATCCGATCGACTCGATTACGCCGAAGAAGGACAGTTCGCTCGCTATGCTGCTCGAAGCCCAGCGCCGAAGCGCCGACATCATCTACTTCGAGCAGCGCGATCTGCGACTCATGGGCGGCGAGGCGCTCGGACGTGGCCGGCACCTGGCTGTCGCCGACGATAATGAGCGCTGGTTCAAGCTCGGCGACGAGAGCGACATGGCGCTTGCCGAACTCGATGTCGTCCTGATGCGTAAGGATCCGCCATTTGACATGGAATATGTCTATACGACCTATATCCTGGAACGCGCCAGCGAGTCCGGCGTCCTGATCGTCAACGACCCACAGGCGCTGCGAGATATCAACGAAAAAGCCTATACGGCGTGGTTTCCGGACTGCACGCCGACAACGCTGATCACTCGCTCGATCGCCGACATGAAAGCCATGCTCGCGGAACTCGGCCAGATTGTCGTTAAACCGCTCGAAGGAATGGGGGGGCGCTCCGTCTTTGTCGTCCGCAAGGGCGACAACAACGCGAACGTGATTTTCGAAACGCTGACCCGGGACGAGCAGCGCTTTGCAATGGCCCAGGCATTCATACCCGAGATCCGCGACGGTGACAAACGTATCCTGCTGGTCAATGGGGAGGCCGTCCCCCACGCGCTCGCACGGATTCCCGCGCCGGATGACAATCGCGGTAATCTGGTGATGGGTGCCATCGGCAAAGGTCAGGCGCTGTCGTCGGCGGATATCAAAATCTGCGAGCGGGTCGGTCCCGTCATGCGCCAGCGCGGCGTGCTATTCGCCGGCATCGATGTAATTGGTGACTATCTGACGGAAATAAACGTGACCAGCCCGACCGGAATCCGCGAGCTCGACCGGCAGTTTGATTTGAATATCGCTGGCCTGCTGTTCGACGCTATCGAGGAGCAGCTAGCCTGAGGCGCGCCGCAATATGGCTAGCATACGTCCTCACATTCGGCCGTTCGACGAGATCGAGCTGGGCGCGCGAGCGACGCAGGATCGGCTGCCGGCAATGCTGTTTCTTGCAGCCCTGATACACGGAATTCTGATCCTGGGAATTACGTTCAATACGTCGCTCACGGCCGGCTTTGCGGACGCAATTTCGCTCGAGGTGACAATTCTCGCGAATCCGGATCAACAGATCGACACACCTGAAGAAGCCGAATACGTCGCGCAGGCATCGCAGGAGGGCGGCGGCAATACGGTCGACCAGGTTCGTCCCAGCGCGCCGCAGGAAAGCACGTCGCCGATCGATTCCCTGGGCCGCAAGGACGGTGACAGCCTGATCGACACGCGGATTCACGAAATATCGGCGGACCAGCGCGTCACGGTCGAGAGTGAATCCGACAGACGCGTCACGAACGCGCCACGCACAGAGCCACGCGACAGCGCGCAGACTGCCGTCGCCCTGGAGGCGGGTTCGCAGCAATCGCTGCCGCTGCCCATGGATGACGGCGTGACACTACAGATTCACGATGACGAACCGCGGCAGCTCGTCATCAGCGCGGACACCCGCGAGTCCGTCATCGCAGAATACCTGGACAGCTGGAAACGACGCATCGAGGCCGTCGGCGAAGAGTATTTTCCAGAACTTCGCGATATCGACGGACTCGAGGGCAGTCCCACGCTCGAAGTACGCATCGAGGCTTCGGGCCAACTCTCCGAAGTAATCATTCGCAAATCCAGCGGCTCGCCGAGGGTCGACCGGGCCGCGCTCGAAATACTTCGCCGGGCAGCGCCATTCGATCCGTTCCCGCCCGAGATTCAGGCCGAGTATGACCGTCTGCGCTTCGCCTACAAGTGGCTTTTTCACGAACAGAGCGCTGCGGGCTCCGGGTCCATCGAGGTCGCCGGCGAGCGCTGAATTAATCGCCGCCACGTCGGTTGTGCGGAGGGCCGACAGCGCGGATACTGTCAATATGGCGACCGATGCTTACCTGACAAATCAGTTACTTATTGCCATGCCCGGCATGGCTGACCCGAATTTCAGCACGACCGTGACACTTATTTGTGAACATAACGACGAAGGCGCGCTCGGCATAGTCATCAACCGGCCACTCGAACTCAAGCTCAGCGGCCTGTTCGACCAACTTGCCGTCAAGGACGCGGCGCCGGGAGCGGCGGACAGCCCGGTCGTAATGGGCGGCCCCGTCGGGCCCGAACGTGGCTTTGTGCTGCACGACTCCGGTACCACCTATGAAAACTCCGTGCGCGTGTCGGACGATATATTCCTGACCTTCTCACGTGACGTCATAGACGCGATGGCGCGCGGTGGCGGTCCGAAAAAGACGCTGGTCGCACTCGGTTATGCGGGTTGGGAACCGGGCCAGCTGGAACAGGAAATGCTCGCGAATACCTGGCTGAATGCGCCCGCGACGCCCGATATCGTTTTCGACACACCGTTCAAGGATCGCTGGGCGTCTGCGGCGCGCACGCTCGGCATCGATATCAGCAAACTCTCGACGCATGCCGGACACGCCTGATTCGTCCCGGCCGATCACGATACTCGCTTTCGATTTTGGCATGCGGCGCATCGGACTTGCCGTCGGCCAGGATGTCACCGGATCTGCCAGCCCGCTCGGCGTAGTGAAGAACTCCGAGGCCGGCGTCGATCACCACGAGATCGCAAAGCACATCAAGATATGGCGGCCAGCGCGGCTGATCGTTGGCCTTCCCGTGAGCGAAAACGGCTCCGAGAGCAAGATTCAGGCAGCGGCGGCCGCGTTCGCCGCCGAGCTCCGCCGCTACGGGCTGCCCGTTGAGATGGTCGACGAGCGATACTCCTCGCAGGAGGCGATGGCCGCACTCAAGCGCGCGCGGGCATCGGGTGCGCGCGGCCGCATCGCCCGCGCGGATGTCGACGCCGCGGCCGCCGTGCTGATCGCGGAACGCTATTTCGAGGCGCGAGCGTAGGTCCGCTACTGGTGCGCGGTATTTTGAAATAGGTTCTAGTACACTTGCCGCCCATGCAGATCGTGGAAAAGTTTCCAGTGCCGGAAAACGAGGCATCGTTGCAGCTTCGACCCGACGGCAGCCTGCGGCACTTGCTCACCTTGAAAGGCTTGGACCGAGCTCTGCTCGTCGATCTCCTGGATTCCGCAGAGCGCTACCTGAGCCCGCTCGGAAGCATACCCCGCCGCAGCCGGGCACTGGCAGGGCGGACTGTGGCCAACCTGTTTTTCGAGCCGAGCACGCGCACACGCGCCTCGTTCGACCTGGCCGGCAAGCGCCTGGGCGCCGACGTGCTGAATCTCGACGTCAATACGTCGTCCCGTAAGAAAGGCGAAAGCATACTCGACACGATCTATACCTTGCAGGCCATGCAGGTCGACCTCATGGTCGTGCGCGACGCGAGCGCCGGTGTGCCAGCCTACATTGCCCGGCATGTCGAAGACCACATATGCATTCTGAACGCCGGCGAGGCGGATGTGTCGCACCCGACGCAAGGTTTGCTCGATCTTTTAACGATTCGGCAGCACAAACAGGAATTTAGCGGGCTGACGGTCGCAATCGTCGGCGACATTGCTCACTCGCGCGTCGCAAGATCAGCGGCCGAGGGGCTGCATACGCTGGGCGTCGGCGAACTCAGGCTGATCTCCCCGCCGGCGCTGGCCCCGGACCCCACCGAAATGCCGTACGCCAAGCTGTTCGACAACCTCGAGTCGGGATTGAAGGGCGCCGATGTCGTGATGGCTCTCCGCATTCAGCGCGAACGAATCGGCAGCCTCGACGGCATACCCGGCATCGACGAGTACTTCGCGAATTACGGGATAAGCCACGACCGGCTCCGGATCGCCGCGCCGGACGTCATCGTTATGCACCCGGGACCGATGAATCGCGGCATCGAAATCGAGTCGGCGCTCGCGGACAGCCCCCGGTCCGTCATAACGCAGCAGGTTACGAACGGTGTCGCCGTGCGCATGGCAGTACTCGAACGCGTCTGCAGCGGGACTTCCGCTCGGTGACGGCCGCGGCACGAGAGATCGCACAGCGCAACCGCGGGACGATCGTCGTCGAGAACGGCGAGCTCATCGCGACCGAACGCTTTGACGGCGGCCAGTATGTGCAGCGGCTGCGCGCCCCTGAGTGCGCCGCGCGCGCGGAGGCTGGCTGTTTTGTACACGTTCGCTGTCATCCGATGCTGCCGATGCGTCGACCTCTCTCGATCATGCGGGCCGGCGACGATTGGATCGAGGTTCTTTACAAGACCGTTGGCGAAGGCCTGCAGCTGCTTGCGACGGCCGCACCCGGGGATACGATCAGCGTAATCGGCCCGATCGGACGGTCGTTTCGGCCGCTCGCGGACAGACCCAATTGCCTGCTGATCGGAGGCGGCGTCGGCATTCCGCCAATGATCTTCCTGGCTGAGTCGCTCACGAACGACGAGCGCGACTGGGCGCCGCTCGCCATCCTGGGGTCCGAGATCCCGTTCCCGTTTCGAATCGAGCCCTCACGATTGCCGACGCCGTGGCTGGATCCTGGGGTACGTGGCACTTTGCCGCTGCTCGAACAGTGGGGTATCCCGACCCGGCTCGCGAGCCTGATGGGTTACGCCGGCGCCTACTGCGGCCTGGTCACCGACCTGGCCGATCTGTGGCTGAAAAGTCTGGATCCTGACACGCTTGCGGCTGCACAAATCTTCGCCTGCGGCCCGACGCCGATGCTAAAAGCGGTCAGCGATCTCGCACGCACCTACGCACTGCCGTGCCAGGTCTCCCTCGAGGAGTACATGGCCTGCGCGGTCGGTGGCTGCGCGGGCTGCGCCGTCTGCATCGAAACGCCCGCCGGACCTACGATGCAACGTGTTTGCGTCGATGGTCCCGTGTTCGACGCCGCCAGCGTCGTCTGGAGCTGAGAATCCGGCAGCGCCGACCGGGTACGCGCTTCCCGGCGGTCTCATTTCGAAAAAACCCGGCCCGGGATGTTCCTTCTCGGACATAAAGCGCAGCGTAGCGAGCCATTTCGGGAAACGGTTCGCCGGCGGCGGGCTGTTTGCCCGAACAGCGTAATGAGAACGTGCGTCAGCCGCCGAAATTGACCTTGGCTTCGAGGTTTGCCCGCGAATCGGCGTGCGACATCGCCTCTTCGAGCGTGATCGTGCCGGCCTTGTAAAGATCGAGCAACGCATCGTCGAAGGTTTTCATCCCGGCCTCGCTGCTGTCTTTGTGCGCCTCCTTCACCTCGGAGATATCACCTTTCAAAATCAGCTCCCGTATGTGCGGCGTATTCAGCATAAGCTCTACGGCGGCGACCAGCTTGCCGGCGCGCGAGCGGACCAGACGCTGCGACAATATCGCGCGCAGGTAATGGGCCAGATCCATGAACGTTTGCGCGTGCTGCTCCTGAGGAAACATATTGATGATGCGGTCGAGCGTCTCCGCAGCGTTGTTAGCATGCAGCGTGCCGAGGACCAGATGACCAGTGCCAGCGAGGTCGAGCGCCGACTGCATCGATTCCCTGTCCCGGATCTCGCCCAGCAGGATCACGTCCGGTGCTGCCCGCATCGCGCTTTTCAAAGCACGCGCGTAGGATTTCGTGTCGATACCGACCTCACGCTGATTAACTATCGACTTCTTGTTCGTATGGAGAAACTCGATCGGATCTTCGATCGTAATGATGTGTGAAGACGTCTTTTCGTTGCGATGGTTGATCATCGCGGCGAGCGTCGTCGATTTACCGCAGCCCGTGGCACCGACCATCAATATCAGGCCGCGCCGCAGCATCACGAGATCCTTCAGCTGTTCCGGCATGCGCAGCTCGTCGAGCGACGGCATATCGGAGGTGATATAGCGCAACACCATCGCCACATGATTGCGCTGATGAAACACATTCACGCGGAAGCGACCAAGGCCCTTTTCGGATATCGCGAAATCGATCTCGAGATCCCGGGTGAAATTCTCCATCTGCTCTTCGTTCATAAGCTCGAATGCGGCCTGCTTGACCATCTTCGGCGTCATCTCGAGCTTGTTGACGGGCATGATCTTCCCGTCGATTTTTATCTTTGCCGGTGCATACGGGGTAAAAAAGAGATCCGATGCCCTTTTTTCCACCATCAGCTTGAAAAGCGGCTTTACGTTCATTCAGCGACGTTCCGGAACGGCTAGAAGGTTCTGGCCGTATCCTCTTCCATGATGTGCAGGCTCTCGGCCTGCTGATCCGCGATTGCGGAGTCGCGCTTGCTTTCGAGTTTGACGCGCAGTCTGAGCTCGTTCTTGGAGTCGGCGTTACGCATTGCTTCTTCGTAACTGATAATTCCCTGCTCGTACAGGTCGAATAACGCCTGGTCGAAAGTCTGCATGCCGAGGCGCGTCGACTTGGCCATGATTTCCTTGATCTGCCCAACCTCGCCCTTAAATATCAGGTCCTGGATGAGCGGAGTGTTGAGCATGATCTCCATGGCCGCAATCCGTCCGACGCCACCCTCGCGAGGAATAAGTCGCTGCGAGATGATCGCTTTCGTATTCAGCGACAGGTCCATCAAGAGCTGGCCGCGCCGCTCCTCCGGGAAGAAGTTGATGATGCGATCGAGCGCCTGGTTCGCGCTGTTTGCGTGCAGCGTTGCGAGGCACAGATGTCCTGTTTCGGCAAACTGAATTCCGTATTCCATTGTCTCGCGATCACGGATTTCGCCGATGAGAATGACGTCCGGTGCTTGCCGCAGCGTATTCTTGAGCGCCGCGTGCCAGGACTCCGTATCGATGCCGACTTCACGCTGAGTAATGACGCAGCCCTTGTGAGGGTGTACGTACTCGATAGGATCCTCGATCGAAATGATATGCCCCCGTGAGCATTCGTTACGGTGGCCAATCATTGCCGCAAGCGTTGTCGACTTACCCGAGCCAGTACCGCCGACAACGATACACATGCCGCGCTTGTTCATGACAACGTCCTTCAGAATCGGCGGCAGGTCGAGTTCCTCCAGCGTCGGAATTTCCGTCGTGATTGTACGCAGCACAGCGCCAATATAGCCCTGCTGAATGAACGCGCTCACGCGAAATCGGCCGATACCCTGAGGCGCGATAGCGAAGTTGCATTCCTTGGTCGCGTCGAATTCCTTCATCTGCTTGTCGTTCATGATCGAACGAACCATCATCGAAGCCTGATCGGGAGTGAGAGGCGTGTCGGTCGCTTTGTGAATCGTACCGTCGACCTTGATGGCCGGCGGAAATCCCGCGGTGATGAACAGGTCCGAGCCTTCCCGCTCGACCATTTTGCGCAGCAGATTCTGCGTCAGCCTTACCGCTTGTTCGCGTTCCATTTTCCCCGTCTCCCGTCGAACGAGCCTTTAGAAGTTTTCCTTGTGCACCGCTCGGAACCGTGCCTCTTCTTTGTTGATGAGTCCCTTATGCATCAGCTCGGACAGGTTCTGATCCAAAGTTTGCATGCCGGACGCTTGTCCGGTTTGGATCGCCGAGTACATTTGCGCGATCTTGCCTTCGCGAATCAGGTTGCGAATCGCCGGCGTGCCTATCATGATCTCGTGGGCAGCGATACGGCCACCGCCGACTTTTTTCAACAAGGTTTGCGATATGACGGCGCGCAGCGACTCCGAGAGCATTGCACGCACCATCTCCTTTTCCGCAGCCGGAAACACATCGACGACGCGGTCGATTGTCTTCGCTGCGGACGACGTATGCAGCGTGCCGAACACGAGGTGTCCGGTTTCCGCCGCGGTCAGCGCAAGTCGGATCGTCTCTAGGTCGCGCAATTCGCCTACCAGGATCACGTCGGGATCCTCGCGCAGGGCCGAACGCAGCGCCTCGTTGAAACCCAGCGTATCGCGGTGAACCTCGCGCTGGTTAATCAACGATTTCTTGGACTCGTGGACGAACTCGATCGGGTCCTCGATCGTCAGAATGTGGTCGGGCTTGTTTTCGTTGATGTAATCGACCATCGCCGCCAGCGTCGTCGATTTCCCCGATCCGGTCGGCCCGGTGACGAGGACGATGCCACGCGGGTGCATCGACACGTCTTTGAAGATTGCCGGAGCACCCAAGTCGTCCAGCGTCAGGATCTCGGAAGGAATCGTTCGAAAAACCGCGGCCGAGCCGCGATTCTGATTGAAGGCGTTGACGCGGAAGCGCGCGAGTTTGGGAATTTCGAAAGAAAAATCGGTCTCCAGGAACTCTTCGTAGTCCTTGCGCTGCTTGTCATTCATGATGTCGTACACCATGCTATTGACGTCTTTGTGAGTCAGCGCGGGCATGTTGATGCGCTTGATGTCCCCGTCGACGCGAATCATCGGCGGGACTCCCCCGGACAGGTGCAGGTCGGATGCGTTGTTTTTTACCGTGAATGACAACAGCTGAGCTACGTCGACGGCCATGTTTCTCCCTCGTAGGTCAGGCCGGACTTACCATAACCCGGCTCGGATCAGCGCCTAGTATAGCGAAGCGACCGGACTAAAACGTGATTGGAGTCACGGAAAACTTGCGGAAAATCCGCGATTTGCTGGATCGGACCGCCCTGGACGCCGGCCGCGACCCGGCTGCCGTGCAGCTCCTCGCGGTCAGCAAGAGCAAGCCCTTGGAATGCATCGAGGAGGCCGCCGCGGCCGGCCAGCGGGATTTCGGGGAAAATCTGGTGCAGGAGGGCGTGCGCAAAATCCTCGAGTGTGCGGCGGAGGGCCTGATCTGGCACTTTATCGGCCATCTTCAGACCAACAAGACTCGCGCGGTTGCCGAACATTTCGACTGGGTACACAGCGTCGATCGTTGGAAGACCGCACGCCGCCTGAGCGCGCAGCGGCCCGCCGACCGCGGCGAGCTCAACGTCTGCCTGCAAGTCAACATCGACCGGGAACCTAATAAAACGGGGATTATGGCCGAGGATCTGCCGGACCTGGCTGCGCGCGTCCGGGACCTCGAACGGCTCAGGCTGCGCGGTCTCATGTGTCTGCCTGCGATGCGCCATGACTTCGAGGCGCAGCGAGAGCCCTTTGCCAGGCTTCGGCAACTCGCTGACGATCTCAGGGCCGACGGCGTCGAAATGGACACGCTGTCGATGGGTATGAGTGCCGACTATCGGGCCGCGATTTTCGAGGGCGCAACCATCGTGCGCATCGGTACGGCAATTTTCGGCAAGAGAAAGTGACCATGAGCGACACCAGGATCGGTTTCATAGGCGGCGGCAACATGACCAGCGCAATTGTGGGCGGCCTTCTCGCAAGCGGCACGCGTCCGCAATACATCCGTATTTCCGAGCCCGACGCCGCCCAGCGCGCAAGGCTCGCTGACGCGTTCGCCGGCGTTGCCATCGCTGCACACAACAGAGACGTCGCCGCCACCGGTGACTGCCTTGTTCTCGCCGTCAAACCCCAGGTGCTTCAAGACGTATGCCGCGAACTGCGCGATCCGGTGCAGGCCGCGCGGCCGCTTATCATATCGATCGCGGCCGGCATACGCAGTCCGGACATCGATTCCTGGCTGGGCGGGGACCATGCCGTCGTGCGCGTCATGCCGAACCAGCCGGCGCTGTTGAGAAAAGGAATTTCCGGCTTGTATGCTAATCGCCGAACGAGCGATGCGCAGCGGCAGCAGGCAGTTGGTATCATGGCAGCCGTCGGTAGCGTAATCGAAGTTGCAAAGGAATCCGATATTGATGCGATTACCGCGGTCTCCGGCAGCGGCCCGGCGTATTTTTACCTGCTGATCGACATGCTGGCGAATAGCGCGCATCGATTCGGTATCGATCCTGAGGCGGCGCGTCTGCTCGCGATCGAAACCGCGACGGGCTCAGCGGCCCTGGCCGCATCCGGCGACGAGTCCATGGGCGACCTGATTGCCCGAGTGCGCTCGCCCGGCGGCACGACTGCGGCAGCGCTCGACGCGCTGGAGGCCGCCGACATTCGTGGTATCTTTGCGCGGGCTCTCACGGCAGCGAGAGACCGGGCCCGGGAACTCGCCGATGAAGCCGGCAAGGCAAACGCATGAAGAGCGCGCTCATTTTCATCATCAACACGCTCGCCCAGCTGTATTTGCTGGTAGTTCTGCTGCGGTTCTGGCTGCCGTGGCTTAGGGCCGACTTTCGGAATCCGGTGGCTCAGGCGATCCTGCGTCTCACATCGCCGCTCGTGAATCCTGTGCGCCGGTTCGTGCCACCCATCGGACGTATCGACACGGCCACCATTATTATTGCATTCGGAATTCAGTACCTGACGATTCTCGTCGTTCTCGCAATCGGTGGCGTGGCTGCCGGGATCGGTGCCATCTCGTTGACGGCCGTCGTAGACCTTGCCCTGTTGTCGGTCCGCCTGTTTATCTTCGCGATCTTCATCCGCATCATTCTGAGCTGGTTCGCACCGCATACCGTCAATCCTGCGACAGCGATACTCACGACGATCACCGAGCCGGTGCTGCGACCGTTCCGTCGCCTCGTCCCGGGGCTCGGCGGTCTCGACATCTCGCCAATATTCGCGGTGATTCTGCTGATGGCGCTATCGATCGTTCTCATCGAGGCACGGCCCCTGCCGATTTGACCGGTATCCCACCGCTACGATAGCTCACCGGCAAACCGCACCGCTCCAGCTGCGGCGGAAGACCGCAGCCGGCACGTCGATAGTCGTGAATTATTCGGCCCAAATAGTTTATATTCGTGGCTGTCGGGCTTGTCCGCGAACAATGGCATTTCGACAAACGCAAGCCGCGGCCGGGTATCGAGGGGAATGCAATCATGGTGATCAAATCTTTAACGATCGCGCTCGTGTCAATCGCACTGCTCGCGTCTTGCAGGGGACCCGGTGAGTCAGCCGACGTTCCCGAGGCGCAGCCGGCCGAAGCGACGTCGGCCGACATCGGCGACCATGTCGTGCATTTCAGTGCGCAGTCGACGGACCAGTTGCCGCCGGAAATTGCGCGCGCCTACAACATTGTGCGCAGTAAGAACCGCGCGATGCTCACAGTCTCCGTTCTTATAGAAAGCGACAATTCCGGAGTACCGGCGGATCTAGCCGTCCGAACCGTGAACCTCACAGGGCAATTGAAGAACGTCACGATGCGTCGCATCGACGAGCAGGACGCCATCTACTACATCGGAGAGACGCCGATCGCGAATCGCGAGACGCTGGTATTCGACATCAGCGTCAAGCCCGAAGGCGTCGACAAGGTATCCGAAGTCCGCTTCAAGAGGCAGTTTTTTACAGACTGAGCGGCGGGCGCTTGCGGCGCCTCATAGCGAAAAAACCCGGAAAAAACGCCGCTTTTCTCTTACCAGCTGCAAAAACATGTGCTATCGTCGCGCTGCTTTTGTTGCGGGCCCTGCCCGTTTTCTTTTTTTCAGGGAGAAAGTTTTTCATGGCAGCGAATACCAAGAAGCCACCGACCAAGTCGGAAATTTATGCTCAGATTGTCAGCGACACGGGGCTCACCCGCAAGGACGTCGCGGCCGTTTTCGATTCGCTGAGCAATCAGATCCAAAAGAATCTCGGCGGCCGTAATGGCCCGGGTATATTTACGATTCCAGGTTTGTTGAAACTGCGTGTAGTCAACAAGCCCGCTACAAAAGCTCGCATGGGTGTAAACCCGTTCACGGGCGAAGAGATGATGTTCAAGGCAAAACCTGCGAGTAAAGTTGTAAAGGCGACGGTGCTCAAAGGCCTGAAGGACATGGTTTGAATGCCAGGCCTGTCACGTTCGAAAAGCCGGGGTCTGCCCCGGCTTTTTTTGTCCGCACGGAGTCGACGCGCGCTTTGCCGAGGACGGCAGACGATAGCGGGTCGGTATCGGCTCAGGCGTGCGCAGCGATGAACGTCATGGCGGCATCACGCAGCTCGTTGAGTCTGCCGTGAAAGAAATGCTCGGCGCGCGCCAAAACCTGTAGCTCGGGCCCTGGCTCGAGCTCGTTGACCCACGCAATCGTGGTTTCGACGTCGACGAGTTCATCGGCGTCTCCCTGGATGATTAGCCACGGACAGTCCGGCTGTTGCTCGAGCACGCCGACAAACCTCTGGACCGCCGGGGCAACGCTCACGAGTCCGTTCACTGGTACCTCGACCGCTGCGCGTACGGCAATAGCCGCGCCGAACGAAAACCCCGCCAGCCACAACGGTAAGTCCGCATAGCGCGCCCGCATCCAGGCCACCGCGGCAAGCGCATCCCCGACCTCGCCCTTACCATCATCGTAAACGCCATCGCTGGCACCCGTGCCCCGAAAATTGAAGCGCAGCGACGCGAAGCCCGAACGGACAAACGCGCGCGCCAGCGTGTGGACGACCTTGTTTTGCATCGTACCGCCGTGCTGCGGATGCGGGTGACACACGACCGCGGCGCCTAGCGCCGCGCGGTCTTTAGGCAGCTCCAGAACGGATTCTAGGCGGCCGGCCGGGCCGTCGATAAAAAGGCCGCTCGGTTGTCCAGGATGCGACATAAGACCGGATTCCTCGCTCGATTTGTCCGTTGGCGTGACGGCAACTCAGATGCCTGCAGTGCCCAATGCGCTGTCGCAGGCGTCGCGACGCTGCGGTATGCACTGGCCTGATTTGCGGTTATTGGCGTAAAATTAAAACCTTACAGGTTATTCGCCAGCGGCCGCCGTGCGCTCGCTGGTCACGAAGATAGCAGCGATGACGTCCGGTATCGAACTCGAATCGCGCTACTGCGCGCACAACTATCACCCGCTTCCCGTCATTCTGACCCGGGCGGAGGGCGTCTACGTCTGGGACGATCAGGGCAACAAATACCTCGACATGATGAGTGCCTATTCGGCGGTCAGCCACGGGCACGTTCATCCGCGCCTGGTGCGCCTGGTGCGGCATCAGGTCGGACGCCTCAACATTGTCTCGCGCGCATATCACACCGACAGGCTCGGACCGTTCTTGAAACGACTGTGCGAACTCACGGGGCAAGACATGGCGCTGCCGATGAACACCGGCGCCGAAGCCGTCGAAACTGCCATTAAAGCGGCGCGCAAGTGGGCCTATACGAAAAAGGGTGTTCCGGCGGACAGCGCGGAAATTGTCGTCTGTAGAGGAAATTTCCACGGCCGCACGATTACGATCGTCGCGATGTCGGACGAGCCACAGTATCAAGCCGGTTTCGGTCCGTTTCCCCCGGGCTTCAAACTAATCGACTACGGCAGTATCGAGGCACTCGAAGCAGCGATCAATGAAAACACAGCGGCATTCCTCGTCGAGCCGATACAGGGAGAGGGCGGCATCGTCGTACCGCCCGACGGGTATTTGAAAGCGGCGCAGGAAGTCTGCAATAAGCACAACGTGTTGCTCATCGCCGACGAAGTTCAAACGGGTCTGGGTCGCACCGGCAAGCTGCTTGCGTCGGAGCATGACGGCGTCAAACCGGACGGGCTGGTTCTCGGCAAAGCTCTCGGCGGGGGCATACTGCCGGTGTCTGCATTTCTGGCGCGCCGCGACGTTATGGACGTGTTCACCCCGGGCGACCACGGCAGCACGTTCGGCGGCAATCCTCTGGCAGCCGCCGTCGGTCTCGAGGCCCTGAATATCCTGATCGACGAAGATCTGCCGGGGCGAAGCGCCGCAATGGGCTCCTACCTGCTCGATGCGCTGGCCGCAATCGAAACGCCGGTCGTCCGCGAGATCCGCGGGCGGGGGCTATTCGTCGGCATCGATATCGACCCGGCACTTGCCAGCGGACGGGCCGTCTGCGAGGCACTTTTGGCGCGCGGCTTGCTGAGTAAAGAAACCCACGAGACTGTCGTTCGCCTCGCACCACCGTTAATCATCAATCGGGAGCAGCTCGACTGGGCCATTGCCCGGATTCGCGACGTCCTGACAGACGTCGACAGTCTGCGGCTCGCGTCCTGACGGCGAGTCGGCGGGGGGGTCGGTACATGCTCGAAACGACATTGCTGTTTCTGATCCTGCTCGCCGTATTCCTGGTAGCAGGTATCGTGCTCGGCTGGATGTTTCGATCAAACCAGGCCGCAGGTGAGAAAGCGACCATCAATGCAGGCTGGCAGGACCAGCTAGCCGCGCAGCGCAGCGAGCACAAGCGGCTGATCGAGCAGAATCGCAGCCTCATGCAGCAGATCAATCAGTTCCAGGTTTCGCTGCGCGATGCCGAAAACCGCGCAAAGCAAACGGAGGCTCAGCTGACCAATGCCGTTGCGAATCGGGAGGAGCTCAGGATTCGCCTCGACGACACGATCCACGACCTCGATGCCGTCAGCAACCAGCGCGACAGCTTACGCAACGACATCGACACGCGCATCGCGCAGGACAGGGCCGCCGGCGCGACGCTCAAGGAGCGGGACGAGAAGATCTTTCGGCTGAGCCGCGAGCTTGAAAGCTGGCAGGAGCGCTTGCCGCCCCTGATCGAGAAATATCGTGAACGGGACGAAGCCGCGAAGCAGCTCGCAGCCGACCTGGAGGCCGCCCGCCAGCGAATCACGGAGCTCGAGGCAACTGCGTCAGAACAGGAGATGCCGGACACGCCGGTGGCTGGCGACGCCGCGGATTCGGCTTCCGCGCCGCACGCTATCGAGGCCGCGGAGCAGCCGCCACTTTCCGCATCGAACGATAATAGCCTCGGCAGCACATCGCTAATCGAGGGCCCTGACGCACCGATTCCCCAGGCAGCTCTCGAGGCCGGAGCCGACTCCGCGCCGGCGGCTGCCAGTGAAACAGCCGCCGATGAAGCCGACATGGACGATCAGCTGGTGTCTTTCGCGGCCTTGCGCGACGACCTGCAGCGGATTCGGGGCATTGGCCCGACGATTGAGAAAACCTTGAACGAGATGGGAATTTTTCGGTTCAATCAGATAGCCGAGCTGAGCGAATACGACATTGATCGCGTCGCGAATCGGCTGCGCGGTTTTCACAGTCGAATCTACCGTGAAGACTGGATCGGCCAGGCACGGGTCCTGAACAATCGCAAATCGGGCACGCGCAATTAGACCGAGCACACTCGGGCATCTGCCTCGTCACGCCTGAGCCGCTTACTGGTCGGTCGCAGGGGGCGGCTCGACTCCGAAAAGCTGAATTTCGAATATGAGCGTCGAATTGGGAGGAATGACGTTTCCGTAGCCCCGCGGCCCATACGCCAGGTCGGGCGCAATCGTCAGCTCACGCACCTCGCCGACAAGCATGCCGGCGACGCCTTTGTCCCAGCCGCGAATCACCTGACCGGCACCGATCGTGAACCGAAAGCGCTCACCCCTGTCCAGGGAGCTGTCAAATTTCCTGCCGCGATTGGTCTCGACCGCAGGATTCTGCAGCCAGCCCGTGTAGTGCACGTCTACTATGTCGCCCGGCTCCGCCCGTCGTCCGTAACCCCGGCGGAGTATCTTCGCGCCGAGACCGGGCACGACTTCGAATCGTTCGTTAACCGGCATGAGCTCGGTACGGCTCTCGCCTTCCTGCTTGCCGGTGCAGCCGACAGCCAAGGCGGTCAGCAATGCGACGAATGTCAGCCGTCGCATGTGCCCGTGCTCAATTCCTGGCGCCGGCAGACTCATGCTGAATCGTCGAAGTCGAGCGAAGCCGAATTGATGCAATAGCGTAAACCGGTCGGCTCGGGTCCGTCCTCGAATACGTGGCCCAGGTGAGCACCGCACGCCCTGCAAAGCACTTCCTGGCGCACCATACCGTGGCTGCGATCGGTCACCGTTTCGACAGCCTCTTTGGCTAGCGGCAGCCAGAAGCTCGGCCAGCCTGAACCTGAATCGTACTTGTGTTCCGAACTGAACAGCAGGGCTCCGCAGCACACGCAGCGATACGAGCCGTCCGCCTTGTGATCCACGTACTTGCCGGTGAAGGGCCGCTCGGTACCCTTTTTTTGAGTAATCTCGAACTGCTCGGGCGCCAGCTTCCGGCGCAGGTCATCGTCGCTCGGTTTCGTCATTTCGGAGTCTTTGTCTCGTGGAACAGCCGGTATTGGCGGCGCGGCGCAGGCTTGAGGGTTCGGGTCTTAGCCACCGGCGGCGGCGTCCAGCTGCAGCAGCAGTTTATTCATTCGCTGGACGTATTCTGCCGGATTTTCGAGCTGCGCGCCCTCCGCGAGGAGCGCGTGATCGAGAACAATTGTGGCGAGTTCGGTAAAGCGGCCGTCATCGGGTTCAGAGGAAAGCCGTTTCACGAGTGGATGCTCCACGTTGATCTCGAGTATCGGGCGCGACTCGGGCAATGTCTGTCCTGTAGCCTCCAGCATACGCCGAATCTGGGGGCTCATGTCGTCTGCGGCTGCGACGATGCAGGCCGGCGAATCCACAAGGCGCCGGCTCACGTTGACGGCGCCGACACGTTTCGAAAGTACTTTCTTGATCTTCTTTAGCAGCGGCTTGTGCTCCTTGTTGATGACGTCCTGGGTGATCTCGCCGCCAGCGTCAGGCAATTCGAGATTGTCGCGTGACACGTCGACCAGCGGCTTGCCGTCGAATTCGCCCAGGCTGTCGACGACCCATGGATCGATCCGATCCGTCAACAGCAGCGCCTCGATTTCCTGCTCGCGCAGCCGTTCCAGATGGGGGCTGGCCGCCGCGAGCGCATGCGTCTCGGCCAGCACGTAGTAAATCTTGTCCTGATCCGCCGGAGCGCGCTGCAGATAGTCGTCCAGCGACTGATCCTGCGCGTCGTCGTCGCCGCGCGTTGTCGCGAACCGCAGCAGTTTCGCCAGCTTATCCTTGTTGCCGGGGTCTTCGACAATGCCCTCCTTGAGCACGACTCCGAAACTATTCCAGAACGCCAGGTAATCGTCCGGCTGTTCGCCTGCAAGCTTCGCCAGCATGTCGAGCACGCGACGCGTGAGCGCGCCGCGCATAGCCGCAAGCTCCGGATTCTGCTGCAGCAGTTCACGGGATACGTTTAACGGCAGGTCGGACGAATCGACGATGCCTTTGACGAAGCGCAGATAAAGCGGCAGAAACTGCTCGGCGTCGTCCATGATGAAGACGCGCTGCACGTAGAGCTTGAGGCCGCGTGGCGCCTCTCGGTTCCAAAGATCGAACGGCGCGCTTGTGGGAATATAGAGAAGGCTCGTGTACTCACGCTTACCCTCGACGCGATTGTGACTCCAGACCAGGGGATCCGTGAAGTCGTGTGCGAGATGCTTATAGAACTCCCGGTATTCGTCGTCGCTGATCTCGGCTCGCGGTCGCGTCCAAAGCGCCGTCGCAGTGTTTATGACCTTCGGCTCGTCACCACCACCGGCCAGCGTCACCGGGAATGCAATATGGTCCGAATACTTATGAATCAGGGTTTCGAGCCTGAACGGTTCGGCAAACTCCTTTTCCGCGTCTTTCAGATGCAGGATGACCTGCGTGCCGCGCTCGGCTCGATCGATTGCCTCGACCGTAAATTCTCCTTGGCCATCGGATTGCCAGCGCACGCCGTCCCCGGGTGTGAGCCCCGCCCTGCGCGTCTCGACGGTCACCCGATCTGCAACAATGAATGCGGAGTAAAAGCCGACACCGAACTGGCCGATGAGTCTTGCGTCCTTTTGCTGGTCGCCGGTCATACGTTCGAGGAACTCCGACGTACCCGAGCGCGCGATCGTCCCGAGATTGTCGATCAGCTCTTCCCGCGACATGCCGATGCCGTTGTCGAGGACGGCAAGCGTCCGGGCATCTTTGTCATACTCGATTCGAATGGCGAGGTCCGGGTCGTCGGCCAGGAGTTCCGGGTTCGCGAGCGCCTCGAAACGCAGCTTGTCCGCGGCGTCGGATGCGTTCGAGATCAGCTCGCGGAGAAATATTTCCTTGTTGCTGTAGAGCGAATTGATCATCAGCCTCAACAGCTGACGCACCTCTGCCTGAAAGCCAAGTGTCTCCCGGTCCTTTACGTCAGTCACTGCGCCGTACTCCGGTTGGGTTGCCGTCAATGGATCGGCACGCCATAGATCCGCGCGCCCGTGGTGCGGAATGGGGGCTTGGGAGACTATTTCAAGTGCCGCGGCCCGCGGCAAGTCGCCGGGTATGGCTCCCGAGAAGGAGGCAGTATTACGCAGCCGGTCCTGGCTGGGTATTCAGAACCAGCGCCACGCAAAGTACCAGAGCGGCCGCGAGCGCCAGCGGCGGATTCATGATGGCAGCCCAGACGGCGGCCAGCTGCAGCACAAGGGAAAGCACAAAAAAAACGCTCAGTAAAGTGAGACCGCGGATCCTTTCCGCCAGAAGGCCGACCGTCCCGACCAGATCGTCCAGGTCGTCCAGGTATTGCATAACGATTTCCAAAACCGCTGCCCTACCGCACCAGCGTCAGGTACGGTGCCGCGTTGTCCGGATCGTCGCACGGACCGTCTGCGCCTACCGTGCTTGCCGCATTCGTCGCTTTCGCGTAGGCAATCGCCCGGTGAAACAGCTGCCACCGCTGTCGCGCGGCCGCGTTTTTCAGCGTGTCTATCCTCACTTCGGATTCCGGGTGTTTGTCGTTCATGGCGGTGTCGCTGTCAAACTCAGTGACGATGCGCGCACTATAAAGTCGCACGTAGCGGTGCTCCGTGAGGCGCTTCACAGCTTACTTTCGCAGCTCAACGCAAATCCGCAGCAAATGCAAAATCCTTGACGCAATTCCGTTTCGTAACGAGACGCGGAGCGAAGTTCACGCAACCTCAGCGAGTCGTCAGGGTTATCTGGAGCCGGCGCGAGCCGGCGTGAGGCCAAGCAAATGAAAAACGCCGACACAGGGTCGGCGCTTCATGAAACATAATGCGACAGATGCGTCAGGATTCGCTTTCGTCAGTGGAGTCTGCCGCCCAGTTTCGCTTAACCTGCTCGGTCCAGTTTCGGTAACCTTTCCAGGAATACAGCGACGGATCGATTCCATTGCGGCGACTTTTCGGCGCAGGTGCGCGTGAGATCCACTGGCGATACTGTTGCCACCCGTCTGCATCATTTGCAGCAGATGACGCCTCAACCAGGCTGGTGTCTGCTTTGTCGGGCTCCGCCTCTGCATCCCTGCGTTGGCCGTTCACCCAGCGGAAATTTCTGCTATCCGGCATTGCACTTGCTCGGCAAATCCTTTGCACAAATGATAGGTATAAGGACGCCGAATTCACAGGAACTGCTTCACAATGCAGATTGATAATTTGTTCATGGTTGTCAATGTGTTGCGCGCACTTTTAACTTAATGATTCGATCGCGAACGCCCGTCGTTCGGCGGTTTTTGACAATAACGAACGGGTACCGAAGACCGCGACGTCGGTGTTCCGCCGCGCGCCGCTTCGAATGCTTTTTATCACTGTTGGTAGCCTGTGAAGCGCCGGTGACTGCTCGCCGCCGCCGCAATGCAGCGGTGTTGCCGGTTCATCGAACGGCGTATCAATCGAGCGATATTAGGCCGCCTGCTACCCAGAGGCGACGTTGTAGCAGGGTGAATATTCGCCGGCCGCGAGTTTCATTCGTCGCTCCCTGACAAATGCGGACAGCAATTCGTCGAGCAGCTGCATGATCTTTCCGGACCCGTTTATCTCGAACGGCCCGTGCTTATGTATTTCCATGGCGGTGTCGTCGCGAACGTTGCCTGACACGATTCCCGAAAATACGCGGCGCAAATTCGCTGCCAGCGTGTGGCTCGGCAGTCCCTCGTCCAGATCAAGTGCGCTCATTGCTGCGTGCGTAGCCTTGAACGGACGCTGAAACTCGGCATCAACACGCATGCGCCAGTTGAAATAGTACGCATCGCTGTGCCGCGTCCGAAACTGCCGGACTCGGTCCAGGGAGCGAGCCGCAACGCGCGCTACTTCGGCAGGATCGTCAACGATAATCGAGTATTTCTCCCGGGCCTTTTTGCCGAGCGTGCCCGCGACAAAATCATCGATCAGCCGGAAATACGACTCGGACGATCTCGGGCCGGTCATTATCATCGGCAACGGCTGATTTTCGTTCTCCGGGTGCAGCAGAATCCCGAGCAGATACAGAATCTCCTCCGCGGTGCCGACGCCACCCGGAAGAACGACGATTCCGTGACCGACCCGCACGAAAGCCTCCAGGCGTTTCTCCATGTCCGGCATGATCACCAGCGAATTTACGATCGGATTCGGTGATTCGGCGGCGATGATACCGGGCTCCGTTATGCCGACGTAACGCCCATCCCGTATGCGCTGTTTCGCGTGCCCGATTGTCGCTCCCTTCATCGGGCCTTTCATGGCGCCTGGTCCGCAGCCCGTGCAGACGTTCAGACCACGCAGGCCGAGTTCGTAGCCGACCAGCTTGGAGTAGTCGTATTCCTCACGACCGATCGCATGGCCGCCCCAGCAGACGACGAGATTGACGCTGGCGGGCAAAGTCAGCAGCCCCGCGTTACGGACGATATGAAAAACCGCATCCGTTATGCCGGGGCCGGATGTAAGATCGAAGCGCCCGCTTTCATTGATTTCGTTGTGTGTGTAGACGATGTCGCGCAGGGCCGCGAACAGCAGCTCGCGAATACCGCGGATCATCTTGCCGTCCACGAACGCATGCCCCGGAGCGCCGCGCAATGACACTTTGAGACCACGATCCTGCTGGATAAAGCCGACGCTAAAGTCGCGGTACCGCTCGAGGATGGCCTGGGTGTCGTCCGTGCCGCTCCCGGAATTCAGGACAGCAAGGAGACAGCGACGAATCAGAGGGTACAGGCCGCTTTCCCCGCTCGACATCAGCATGTCGACCTCGAATTGCGACAGGACTTCCAGGCTGCCCTCCGGCCAGACCTCGGCATCGACGGATGCCACGCTCATGGCGTCAATGGGGTACACGGTTGCCATAGAATATGCCTGCGCGCCGGCGTCGAATCGGCGACACGGTCAGGGCCGAATCTCGATAGGCGTGTTGTCCCGGGTCATGAGCCAGATGTCGATCATGGCGGAATTGGAAACGGCGATGCAGCCGTTTGTCCAGTCCTGCGTCCGATAGTACGCCTCGGAGTTCGTTGGGCTATTGGGCTGCCCGTGAATCATAATCGAGCCGCCCGGATTTACGCCGCTCGCCGTTGCCTCCCGGAGGTCCTCCGAATCGGGATACGATACGCGTATCGACAAAAAGTAATCGCTGTGTGGATTGCGGATATCGAGCAGATAGCGGCCCTCCGGAGTCCTGAAATCGCCTTCCTCCTTCTTGTCACCTTCCGGCCGAATTCCCAGGGCGATATTGAAGGATCGAAACGCCTCACCGTCCTTGATCAGATGCAGCTTTCGTTTCGCCTTTTCAACGACAACCATGTCCGCAACAGGAAATCTCTCAGCAAACGAAGCGCCAGCCGAGATCAGCGCAAGGCACGCGAATGCCGATATTCGGAGGATAGACCTCATCCTGACTTTCTCTGAGCTCGCGTCCGAAGTTCCACTGCCAATAAGACTAGCAAACCTGTTGCTGCCGTAAAATGGGTTGCGTCACGATACGAACCCGAATGCCCGGCAGCCGCTGCTCTATGCCGAATCCGCCTCAGCCGACATTGCGGCCAACGATCCAGCCGATTGCAAAACCGATCGCGCCCGCAGTGAACGTATACAGCGGCAAATACCGGAACAGCTGCCCCGGCGCACGCGCTGCACCGAACATCTCGTCCAGATTCACGGCGAACGCGTAGTGAAGGTACAGCGTCAGACCGAGCGCCGGGATCGCGAATCCCAGCGTCGCCAGCGGCCAGCGCCAGCCGGACCCGACCCAGCGCCCCGCCCCATGCCAAAGCGTATAGGCAGCCAGCAGCAACAGCGCGAGCGGCGGCAGCAGATTTCGCCGCACATACGGTCCGCCGGATTCAACGTCGTTGATCCATAGCGCGGTCGCAAGCGTTACAAGAATTACCGGCAATAAGCGAATCAGCACTCGGGCCATTCGTGCCGACATCAAGACCGGTCAATCTTCGTCAGCACCGGGAAACGCACGCGCTTCCCGTACGGTACTTTGTGCAAATCGAGCTCGGGGTTGTACTGACGAAACAGCCACACGGGAACCCCGTATTTTCTGAGAGCGAGGATCCAGATCGATTCGCCGCGGGAAATCACGTGGTCCGTCACGCCGGTGATCACGTGAGATTGAAAAAAGCTGTCCTGCCGGCCGCGATGATAAGCAATGCGCCGATCCTCGAAGGCACGAATGTCACTGTTTGACAGATCGAGCTTGATGCGTTGACCGACCTGTACCGGCGTCCTGAATGCCAGCCCATTGACGTCGCGCAATCGCTGGGTCCGGATTCTCAGCCAGTCGGCGTAATGACCCAGGGTCTCGAGGGGCTGCACCTCGATCGTTCCGTCGCCCGCGACGCTGTAATCGCTGGGATCCGACAGCAGTGCGGTCTGCGTCACGCCGACGCTAACCGCAGCGCTGTCGGACTCGGCCATCGCCACCGGCGTCACCTCTTCGACAGGCGCCGTTTGCGTCGCTTCCTGTTCAATGGGAGCCTCCGCGAATGCGGACACAGCCGCAGCGGCCGGCAGGCGCAGCCTCTGCCCGATGCGAATTCGGTGACGACTGCCGAGATTGTTTAGTGTTACCAGCGTGGCAACGCGCGTGCGGTAGGTTTCTGCTATATCCGAAAGCGTGTCACCGCGCTCGACGGTATGGAACATGTCGGGCAACTGCTGGTCGGCCCAGTCATCCGCAGCCATGCTTCCAAGGCGCACCGCAATCGCACCGCTGGTCTCCTTCGGCAGCTTTATCTCGAACCCGGCTGGTACGTGCTTGCTTCCGTCCCACACGCTGGGCTGCAGTGCAGGATTATGCGCCGCGAGCTGCTGCGGGGTAACACCCAGCCCATTGGCAAGCGCGACAGCCGGCACGAAGGCCGGCAACGGCTGCCACTCGTAGTCGAGCGCCGGATCGACCTCGATCCCGGGAAAATATTTCTCCGGGTCTGTGTCGATGCGCATTGCGGCAAGAAACGCGACGTAAAAGTTCCGGGACGCAAAGCCGAATGTCCGGCCGTTGTACTTACGTAAGATATCGACATACGCGTCAGCGCCGTATTTTTTCATTGCTCGCCGCACGCCGGCCAGGCCATGGTTATACGCCGTGATGGCCATCGGCCAGTTGCCGGTTATCGAATAATTGTGGGCAAGCAATTTTCCCGCCGCGCGCGTGGCCGAAAACGGGTCGTTGCGCTCGTCCACAACATGATCCACCCGTAGATATCGCCGCCCGGTACTGCGCGTAAACTGCCAGATACCGGACGCGCCGACGTGTGAGCGCGCCTTCGGATCGTACGAAGACTCGACATGCGGGAGCGCAGCGAGCTCGGCAGGTACACCGAGCAATTCGAATTCGCGTTCGATGAATGCCCGCCAGCGGCCGGCCCGGATCAGGCCGTCCCGAAACCGATCGGATAGGCCCTGCTGAAAGCGAATGCGTTTCGAGGCCGCTGCCAGCGTGGCGTTGCTGACGTCCGCGGGCCAAAGGCCGAGTATCCGAGCCTCTTCCTCGCTGAGCTTGTGACGCTTGCCGCCGGCAAGGCGTTTCAGCACGGCTTTGATCGCATCGCGATGCTTGCCGACCAATCGCTGCCGGGCACGCCGCGACAGGTTTTCGCTGACCGCAATCCGAGCGTACACGACGTCTAGATTTCGATTGTCGTGCAGGACGCCCGCATCGCTCGGCACTTCGGTGAAAATTGCCACCCAGAAGCGAATATCGGGTTCGAGCTCCGCGGGCGCGGGAAACGGCTCAGCTGCCCTTGCGACGGGCAAGCCGAGCAGCAACACCAGCAACCAATAGCTTCGCGGTACCATTTGACTCTCTTAGTATTCAGTCCTAAATTATTGAATAGTTCACAGAAAAACCAGTACAAATTGCATACTTTTAGGCGCCGATCGTGCGCTTTTCGGCCCGGCCATGGCGTCGCCGGTAAATTCCAATGCTGTCAAAACTACCTGTCATTCGCACCTTCCTGCTGCGCGCAGCCTTGCTGCTGCTGCCGGCGTTTGCGGCGATCGCGGAGGAAACCGCGGACGACTCGGCCGATAGCGTTGACGACATCGCAGCCGCAGAGGCCGCAGCGGCGGATGCGTCCGCTGTTGCCGGTCAGGCGCTGCCGGGCGAGGTCGTGCCCGACGCCGAGCCGGAGGTCCCGCTGGCAGAGGCGGTTGACGCCGCGGAGGGAGCCGCCCGAGCCGTCGAGATATTGGGCGAGACTATCAAGCCAGGCACGTCCGCGAGACTGTCCTGGGCGGCGACGGAACTGTTCGAGGGCGTATCCGTGTCGACGCCGGTGCTCGTGCAGAACGGATCGATGCCCGGACCCACATTATGCCTGACGGCGGCCGTGCACGGCGACGAACTCAATGGCATCGAGATGGTCCGGCGCGTGATGCACGATCTGGAACCGCACAAACTATCCGGTGCCGTCATCGGCGTGCCGATCGTCAACGTGCAAGGCTTCCGGCGTGGTTCGCGCTACCTGCCTGATCGACGCGATCTCAATCGATATTTTCCGGGCAACCCGAACGGCAGTGCGGCCTCCCGTATCGCCCATTCGTTTTTCGAGAACGTCCTGCGCCATTGCGATGCACTCATCGATTTGCACACCGGCTCGTTCGAGCGCGCCAACCTGCCGCAGATTCGCGCCGACCTTCGCAATCCCGATGTCGTCACGCTGACGCAGGGCTTCGGCTCGATGGTCATACTGCACAGCACGCCTGCCGCAGGCACGCTACGTTATGCGGCAACGAATGCCGGTATACCGACGGTCACGCTAGAGGCGGGCGGACCATCGCAGCTCGAGCTGAACGAGGTCAAGCATGGCGTCAAGGGCATCGAAACGCTCATCAATACGCTCGGCATGATTCCCAAGACGCGCCTTTGGGGCGATCCCGAGCCGGTGTACTACCGCTCCACCTGGGTCCGTGCGAACAGCGGCGGCGTCCTGCTGGCGGACGTCAGTCTGGGCAGCACGGTTCGCAAAGGCGACCTGCTCGGCAGCATCACCGATCCGATGAGCAACGCAAGGACCGAAATTCGGTCGCCGTATTCGGGCCGCATCATCGGTATGGCCCGCAACCAGGTGGTCATGCCGGGATTCGCCGCGTTCCACGTCGGCATCCAGGCCGACGACGCCAAGACCGCTCAGAGCGGCGGTTCGCAGCCTTTGAACGACGGTCGCGATTCCAAGGCATACATCGACAGCATGTCGGAATAAGCGCTGGACGCAGAGCGCCGCCATTCATAAGCTGCGGGCTCGATGACGGCCGAGCGCATACCACTCAAGCGATACTGGACGCCCCGCTACTGGCCGACCTGGGTCGGTCTCGGCGTACTGCGAGCCGTCTGCCTGCTGCCGCACGCCTTGGCCCTCGGTATCGGCAAATGGATCGGCCGCCTCGGATACCACGTTGCCGGCACGCGCCGTGGCATCGTGCGCCGCAATATCGAATTGTGTTTTCCCGACATGGCCGAGCCCGCGCGCGCCGCGCTCGTGCGGGCACACTTCGAGGCGCTCGGCATGTCGCTGATCGAGATGGGACTGGGGCGCTGGGCGAGCGACCGGTGCCTGCTCCGGCTGACAGAGCTCGAGGGCCTCGAGCACCTTAAACGCGCAGTGAGCAGTGGCCGTGGGATCATTCTGCTGAGCGCGCATTTCACGACGCTCGAGATATCCGGGCGCGTGTTGAGCCTGCACAGCCCGCCGTTCGATGCCGTCTACCGCCGGAGCCGCAGCGATTTCATCACGGAGATACTGCGTACCGGGCGCGAGCGTTCGGCCGAGACGACGATCGAGAAACGCGAGATCAAGTCCATGGTGCGCAGCCTGAAGAGCGGCCGGCCGGTCTGGTACGCCCCGGATCAAAGCTACGATCGCAAGGGCTCGGAGGTCATCGAATTCTTCGGGATACCGGCTATGCACACGACCGCAACTTCGACGCTTGCGCGGCTCGGAGGAGCCATCGTGCTGCCGTACTTTCCCGAACGGCTGCCGAACGGCCGGTACCGGCTGCGCATCCTGGCGCCGCTCGAGCCGTTTCCGAGCGACGACCCGCTTGCCGACACGCGCGCCTACGTGCGCGTGCTGGAAGCACACATTCGGCGCTGTCCCGAGCAGTACTTCTGGGTACACCGCAAGTTCAAGAATCTGCCGGCGGGCTACCCAGACTACTATGCCGATCACGCCGCGTCGAAATAGCCCTGGAGCAGCTGTTCCCAGTTTTCCTTCGCGTAGTACAGCCCGGGATTCAGCACGCGAATCTTTTCGAGTGAACGATGCAGGCGATTCAGATTGTGCTGCTGCCACGGGCCCGGCGGTCTGATGCGACCGCGATCGAAATCGAGTATCCAGACGACACCATCTTCATCGAGCTGCACGTTATAAGCGTTGAGGTCCGCATGATAGACGCCGGCTGCATGGAAGCGGCGTACCGCGGCGCCGACCGCAGCCCAGAAGCGCTCATCGCGAGGCGTCTCCGCGATGCGCTCCGACAAAGACTTTGCCCCAGGAATACGGACCGTAATGAGATCGCCCGTATAGACCAGTCCACAGCGCTGATAGCGTGCGGCCGCCGGGCGCGGTACCCGCAAGCCGCGCTCGCTCAGCCTCGCAAGCAGCCGCCACTCGCGAAACGGTCGGGTCCGCTCCGCACCGGTCCACAGGTAGTGTCGGCGTACGACTTTGCCGATCAGGCCGCCCCGCCGATACCGACGCAGCACGAATTGCCGCGGGACGTTACCGACGTACAGCGTATTGCCGCGCCCCCCTGCACGCAGCGCCGCACGTACCGGCTCCGCGTGCGCCCAACCGGCGGCGGTAAAACGGCTGTCATCCATTTCGCGGATAATCGTGCCGTCGTAGACGATGGCCCCGGTCCCGGTCGTCTCGACAATCTCAGTCACGCTGTTCGCCCTTTTCCGCCCCGAGCCGCGGCGGGCGCGGCTCCCCGATCCATTCTAGGTGCGGCCCGGGCGCCGCGGAAATCTCGGCAGCAAAGGCCCCGCGCCTTGCCTTCCGACGCGCGGCGGCTCCGGGCCGATGCGCCGACGATCGCCGCCGCCCGCTGCGCGACGACGGTTCTGATGTTTGCCAGATAGCGACCAGTTCGAGTGTGTTCACAGAAATTAGCCGATTTTTGCGATTTTTCGCCGCAAGGTGCCCCTAATTCTCGGCCTCACGCCAGCCGCCGGGCTGCGAACAGGAGCCGGACAGCAGCAGTTCCCGCACCAGAGCAGTGCCTACAGGTTATCCGATGATAGCTGCAACTTGCGCCCTTTTTAACGAAAATTGGCGCAATTAGCTAAAATTCCGCGGCCGCAGTCAGGCGCCGATGGGCGTGCCGGAGCGGCAACCGCAAGATACGCCGATTTCTGACCATTCAGCGATTTTTACCGATTTTCGCGCAATTTTTGCGGGATATAAGCGAAATTGCTGTGCTAAAAGCCGCGTATCACGGCCGGGAGCGCGCTGCCGCGTCGCCGCTTCGGACTCACAGCCAATTATATGAAGATGGCAGCAATTGGCTGCATATTCAGCGAAATTCGTATCACTTTCCGGCTATTGCTCCGCATCGAGGACGTAGCTGGCACCGCAGTACGGGCACATCGCCTCGCCGGTTTCCTCGACCGGCAGATACACTTTCGGGTGCGAATTCCAGAGGTACATGCCGGGCATCGGGCAGGACAGGGGTAAATCCGCGGCGCTGACGTGATAGCGGTGCTGGGCGTTCGCCGGAATCAGTCGCTCCTCGATGCGTCCTGTTTTCTGGGGCACGGCGGTCCTCGTTACGACTCGGAGGGAGTGGCGCAATTATAGGCCGCGCGTCGGCAGCGGCGCTATCCGTCCGTCTCGCCAAGCTCCGCGATCCAGGTGGCCTGCACGAACTCGCGTTCCGATCGAAATTCCGTCGCCGGCACCCGGGCTTCGAGCTCCTCGAGCACGAGGCGATGCAGACGCAGGCGGTACGCGCGATAGATGTCCTGCAGCCGGGCCGCACAGGCGTAGTCCAGGCAATCGGTCTCGCCCAGCGTCTCGAGCTGGCGGATATTGTCCGAGTAGCGCATGACGTCCGGATGCGTCTTGGCATTGGCCAGTACGAGGAACTGTACGAGAAACTCGATGTCGGCGATGCCGCCCTGGCCTTGCTTGAGATCGAACCAATCGCTGTTCGAACGATCCAGCTCGTCCCGCATGCGCCGGCGCATGCCGGCAACGTCGGCGCGCAGCGTGTCGCGACGCACCCGGTTGGACAAAGTCTCGAGGCGTATCCGCGCAAACTCGTCCGCGATCGCTGCGCTGCCGGCCACCGGTCGGACACGAAGCAGGGCCTGATGTTCCCAGGTCCATGCATTTTCGTCCTGGTAACGCTCGAAAGCGTCGATGTTGGTGACTAGCAGCCCCGAGCGGCCGTCCGGCCGCAGACGCATGTCCACCTCGTAAAGGCTGCCCGATCCCGTTTGTGTGGTCAGATAATGCACCAGCCGACGGACGAGGCGGCTGAAGAAAACGGCGTTGTCCAGCGGCTTTTCGCCGCTCGTTCGCTGCCGTTCGCCCTTCGAGTCGTGCAGGAACACCAGATCGAGATCGGAACCATAGGAAAGTTCGATACCGCCAAGCTTGCCGTACCCGATGACGCCGAATCCTGCGGCCTTGCGGCACCCGTTTTCTTCGTACTCGGGGACGCCGTGGTCCCGAGTGAGTTCCTGCCACGCAAAATCCAGCGCCCGGTTGAGGACCGTTTCCGCCAGCTCGGTGAGGGCATCGCTGATCTTCATTATCGGAAGGCTGCCGCTAAAGTCGGCGACGGCGATACGAAACATGCTGCCCCGCTGGAACTGTGCGAGCGTCTCCATTTGCGCTTCGCTATCGGCGTCATCGCAGTGTTGGCGGCGCTCATTCAGCTCCGCTTCCAGATCGGCACGCGAGATTTCGTACGAATACAACCGCGGGTCCAGCAGCTCGTCGAGGAGCATCGGGTGGCGAGCCAGCTGCTCGGCAATGTAGCGGCTGTTCTCGCACAGCCGGACAACGCTTTTGGTCGCTGCACGATTCTCGTTGAGCAGCGCCAAATAGGCGCTGCGCCGCAAGATTTTTTCGGCGATCGCCAGGGTCCGCCGCAGCGCGCGCAGTGGGTGCATGCTCTTGCGGCAAACGACGAGCAGGTCGGGAACGAATTGATCCAGACGCGTGCTTGCCGTCGCGTCAACCTGCAGTGTCTGTGGTGCATTTCTGAACTCGTTGAGCAGCGTCGCGAGCTCCAGCGAATCGGGATAGCCTTCATCCGAAAAGAGTTCCCGCCAACGCTGGATCGAGGCGTTTCTTTCCCAGGCCTCGAAAAATCGCTGCCGCAGCCGATCGTCGCTATCGGATTCTGCAGCGCGAAACGCGATGGAATTGAAGTGCTCCGCGACAAGGCGGCGATGTCGATCGAGATCGGCGGCAAGCGCATTCCAATCGACGTATCCCATTGCGAGCGCGATACGTGCGCAGTCGTCGACGCTGTCCGGAATTTCGTGAGTCTGCTGGTCGCGCAGCGCCTGGAGGAAGTTTTCCAGCCGCCGCAAGAAGCAGTAGGCGTCCCGCAGATCGTCCGTCGTTGCCGCTGTGAGACCGCGCGGGCCGGCGAGCTTCGGCAGGACATCGAGCAGTTCCCGTCGCTGCAGCTCGGGTCGGGCCCCACCGCGGACGAGCTGCAGCGACTGGACGATGAATTCGATCTCGCGGATACCGCCGGGTCCGCGCTTGATGTTCATCGCGAGATCGCGGCGCTCGACTTCGGTCGCTATAAGTGCCTGCATTTCGCGTAGTGATTCAAATACGCCGAAGTCGAGATATCGGCGGTAAACGAACGGCCTGATGAGCTCCTCGTCGAGCTCCTTTACGATGCGCCGCGACGGCTTGGGACCGACGACGCGCGCCTTGACGTATGCATAGCGCTCCCAGGTTCTGCCGTGCTGAAGCAGATAGGACTCGAGTGCGGCAAAGCTGACGACGGCCGGACCGCTGTCGCCGAAGGGCCGCAAGCGCGTATCGATGCGAAACACGAATCCCTCGGCCGTTACTTCATCGAGCAAAGCAACGATTGACCGCGCCTGGCGGGTAAAATATTCCTGAGCACTCAGGCTGCGCTCGCCGTCGCTGCTGCCAGCGTTCGGATAAAGAAAGATGATGTCGATATCCGACGAGAAATTCAGCTCCCATCCTCCGAGTTTGCCCATACCGAGAATGACGATCGGCACGACGTCCCCGTCAGCATCGCGAACCGAGCCGAATCGCTCGGTCTGCTGGCGCTCCGAATACCGCGCTGCCGCATCGAGCAGGGAGTCGGCCAGGTCGGACAGGGCCCGCAAGGTCTCGGCTACGTGGACCCGTCCGCTGAGCTCTCGCCACAGGACGTGCAGCATATAGCGGTGGCGAAACTGTCTAAGCTCGCCCTTGACGGTTTCCACGGGCTCGTCGCTGGCGGCGATCGACGCGGCGAACTCGTGCAGGTCGAATAGCGACGGCGGCTCGTCGAACTCGGCCGCTTGCGTCTTCAGCCATTGCCATTCGCGAAGAACGACATTCGCCGCGTAGTCACTACAAGCGACAAGCCGTACGAGAGGCGCAGCGAGCGACTCCTTGACGCCCTCGAGCGATTCGCTGTCTGCCAGACGAGCGAACCATCGCCGAACCGGTGCGTGCAGTGACGCCGGCAGTGTTTCTATCGCGGCCGCAACGGGCTCTGGCACAGCATCGATCATGCGGGGCAGTCTACCCGAATCGCTGTAATCGGGCGGGCCGCGGTACACTTGCTCCAACCCGATACGCAAATCGCTCAGCGAAGCGATTACCGCCTCATGCCGCGACACCTGCTCATCGTCTATCACTCCCAGTCCGGTTCGACGTCACGGATGGCCGAAGCCGTGATCAGGGGTGCACGGAGTCCGGACCTTTACGACGTAGATGTGCGCGTCAGGACAGCGCTCGACGCGAGCGCCGAGGACCTGCTGTGGGCCGACGGCTTCATTCTCGGGACGCCCGAAAATTTCGGCTACATGAGCGGCGCGATGAAATACTTTCTTGATCGTGTCTATTACGAGTGCATCGACAAGCTCAATGGCCGTCCATACGCGCTGTTCATCCGAGCCGGCAACGACGGCACCGGTGCGCTGACCAGCCTGCGTCGAATACTTACCGGACTCGCGGTTCGGGAGGTCCAGGAACCGGTGCTAATCGTCGGAGATTTTGACGAATCGCGACTCGCGGATTGCGAACAGCTCGGCCTGACGATGGCGGCAGGCCTGGACGCAGGGGTCTTCTGACTCAGGATGCCGGGAACACCGCCACGTTTTGCGGTGCTTGTTTGAGGCGGCGCTTGAGAATGGCGAGCACCTTGTCTATCTCTACAGGCTTGCCGATGCCGTGTCCCTGTGCGAAATCGACGCCGATTTTCGTGATCAGTTCGCGAACCTGGTCCGACTCGACATATTCCGCGACGGTGTTCAGCTCCATGACTTTCGCGACCTGCGTAATAGCTGCGACCATCGATTCCGAGATACGGTTCTCGGCGATGTCGCGAATGAAGCTGCCGTCAATCTTCAGCGTGTCGACGTTGAAGTTCTTCAGATAGGCGAACGAACTCAGGCCGGCGCCAAAGTCGTCGAGGGATATGCTGCAGCCGCGATCACGTAGCGTATCGATGAACGCCTGCGCCTTCCTGAGATTCGATACGGCTGCCGACTCGGTAATTTCAAAGCACAGCGACTCAGGTGGCAGCTTGCTCTCCTCGAGCTCGAACTCGATGAACTCGAGGATACCGTCGTCGCCGAGCGACTGCCCGGATAGGTTGATCGCAAAAACGGCATTCGACTTGCGGACGACCTCGAGCTTCCGTGTCAGCTTTGAAATCGTCGTGGAAAGCACCCAACGATCGACCTGGGGCATCAGCTGGTAGCGCTCCGCCGCCGAAAAGAATGCCGCGGTCGGGATGTTGACGCCGTCGCCGTCCTTCATGCGCAGCAGCACTTCGAATCGGGGACGGATGTCGCCGCCGTTGATACACGCAATCGGCTGTGCCAACAGGCGAAATTCGTTGGCGTCGAGCATTTGCTGGATTTGCGACACGAGCTGCATGTCATCGTGGCGCCGAATGATGCTCTGATCAGTGTCGTCGTAAACCTCGATCCGGTCGCGGCCATGATCCTTTGCCGCTTCGCAGGTCATGCGCGCATTCGTCAGCGCTTTGCCATCTTTCCCAGACTCCAAATCGAACTCGGCGATGCCGACGCTCATCGTTACCTGCAGCGATTTGTCTCCCTCGAGGTAGCGGAGTTTTTTGCCTTCTTCGCGCGCTGTTTCGGCGAGCTTCAAGGCGTCATCGGCATTGGCGTGAGTCAGGAGAATACAGAAATCGTCACCCGTGAGGCGCGAAATGACCGCAGACCTCGGAAGGTCCTGCTCCAGGAGCCGCGCGAAGCGTTTTATGACTTCATCACCAGCGCTGCGCCCGAACGTGTCGTTTACCAGCTGCAGGTTGTCGAGGTCGAAGTAGATAATCTGATGCGCATCCTCGTCGGATTCGAGCGTGCGATAGGACTCCACAAGCTGAGCCTCGAATCCCGCTCGGTTCATGTGTCCGGTCATCGCATCGAAGGACCGCTCGATCAGGTACTCTGCCTTGCGACCAACGTGCGACATGAAGCGTCGATCGGATTTCGTGAATGGTCTGTCTTCGACACGACCGAGTTGGGCGATGACGCCCTCGACGTTGTCATGCCGGTCTACGATGGGCGTCAGAAGCGTCTGAAAGCCCTGTGCAGCGGCATTTTCGGAGCCCTCTATCCCCGGTATGTCGAAAACGGCGGGCTTGTGCGAACCCTCGAGCTTCGGCAAAAGATGATCGACGACGTAACGATCGAGGACGCCCTTGTGAACCTCCTTCCACGACGAGTGCGTAGCACTGATCCGGATGCGCTTGGAAGGTATCACCAATAAGCTGTACGAAATACCGAGGAAGCGCCCGCTCTGGCCGACCAGATGGGCAAGGCCGGCGTGGCTGTGCGATGTTCCGTGTACCTTTTCGTCGACCGCATACACCAGCTGCAGCTCGTCCTCGATCGCCTGGACTCGCTCGAATGCGTTTTCGAGCTGGCGGTTCAGGAAAAATCCCTGACCGATCGTGTCGACGGCCGGTGCAAGCATCGCGGCCAGCGCATCGGGATTGAACGAGGATGATTTGCCTGCGTTCTTGGAAAATACTGCCAGCAGCAAACCTATGACTGCGGATTCTCCGCTGCGCACCTGGAGGCCGAGCAAAGTGCGGCCCGACCCTAGCGTGCGCTTGATTTTCTCTTCCGATCTCTCGTTGAGGATCTCCGCGCCCAGTCCGGCAACGAAGGTGTCGATTTCGAAATCGTCGTTGTCTTCGCTGTTCCAGACGCAGTACGCCTCGCGATCATAGAAGCAAAAACATTCCGCGCGTGGCAGCAACGAGCACAGCAGATCCTTCGCCGTCGCGAATGCTTTCCGGTATGCGAGCTTTTCCACGTCCGCCGCCAACGCCGACTCCGGGGCCCAAGGTTCGGTATGCGCTACTGCCGCAGCGTTCACCTTGCCAGCCTCATCGCCCCAAAGCTGTGACTGAAGTCTCAGGCGCGGGATTTCTGGCCAATTTTCAGCAAATTGCGTGCGTTCGGAGGCGCCGATGACGGCGCTCCGGCAGACTCAGAGCGTTGCCAGCCAGTCGTCGTCGGAACCCTCGTTGACGCCCTCGAAGAGCGGCGTACTTAGATAGCGCTCGCCCGTGTCAGGCAGCATCGCGAGAATGACGGATCCCTTCGGCGCCTTGTCGGCCACATCGAGCGCCGTGGCCAGCGTTGCGCCGGACGAAATGCCGGTGAAGATACCTTCCTTCGCGGATAGTTCCCTGGAAATCTCGATCGCTCGTTCATCCGTGACGGCATACAGTTCGTCGTAGATTTCCTTATCGAGCACGTCCGGAATGAAATCTGGCGTCCATCCCTGGATCTTGTGCGGATTCCATTCTTTGCCCGCCAGCAGCGCGGCACCCGCTGGCTCGGTGGCGACGATCGTCAGGTCCGGCCGCGCCGCCTTGAGCGTCTTGCCGGCACCTGTCATGGTACCGCCCGTCCCGTAGCCCGTGACCCAATAGTCGAGCCGCTTGCCGGCGAAGTCCCTCAGGATTTCAGGCCCGGTCGTGTTAGCGTGGTATGCGGGGTTCGCCGGATTCTCGAATTGTCGCGCCAGGAACCACCCGTGTTCCTCCGCAAGCTCCTCGGCTTTCTTCACCATACCGGTGCCGCGCTCGGCGGCAGGCGTGAGAATGACCTTGGCACCCAGCCCGCGCATGATTTTGCGGCGCTCGACGGAAAACGAATCTGCCATCGTCGCGACGAACGGATGTCCTTTTGCGGCACAGACCATGGCCAGCGCGATGCCCGTATTCCCCGATGTCGCTTCCACGACGGTCTGCCCCGGCCGCAGCGTGCCCCTCTGTTCTGCATCATTGACGATCGCAAACGCCAGGCGATCCTTGACGGATGCCATCGGGTTGAAGGATTCGATCTTCACGTACAGGTCGACGTGCGACGGACCCAGTCGATTCAGCCGCACGACAGGCGTGTTGCCGATCGTCTCGAGGATGTTGTTGTAGATCATGCAGGTGTCCTTTATTGACTTTTCGCAATTCTTGTCCGCGCTGGCTCGAGCGACAGTGTAACAGTATCGGAATACGCGGTATGTCCGGGCAGAATGCGGCTGTGGCCGTGGCGCGCAACCTCGCCGATGATCAGGAGGGCCGGCGGTTTGACAGCATGCGCACGCGCGATCATTGGCAGCTGCCCGAGCGCGCCATACAGGACGCGCTGCTTCGGTGTCGTGCCATTCTCGATAATCGCGATCGGCGTGTTTCTGGATCGTCCGTGCGCCACAAGCCGGTCCATGATGATGCCGAACCGATGTACGCCCATATAGACGGCCAGCGTCTGCCGGTCACGGGCCAGCGACGGCCAGTCGAGCCGGTCGACGGAGTCTTTGCCGTGCGCGGTCAATAGGACGACGGACTGCGCCGCATCTCGGTGCGTGAGCGGAATTCCGGAGTATGCGGCGCAGCCCGCTGCCGCGGTGATACCCGGCACGATACCGCAGCGCAGCCCTGCCGCAGCCAGCGCCTCGGCTTCCTCACCCCCGCGGCCAAAGATCAGCGGGTCGCCCCCTTTCAGTCGGCAGACTCGCTTGCCCGAACGAACGAGATTGACGAGCAGTTCGTTGATGTCCTCCTGCCGGTTCGTGCGACAGCCTGGCGTCTTGCCGACGGGAATCAGATCGGCGTCGCGCCGTGCCAGTTGCAGAACCTCAACCGATACGAGCCGGTCATGAACTATCACGTCGGCCGCCTGCATCACCTGCAGCGCGCGCAGCGTGAGCAAATCAGGGTCGCCCGGTCCCGCACCTACGAGCCAGGCCTCGCCGCTGTCCGCTGATCGATTCGACCGCGACTCGATCCGTTCTGCAAGCGCAATCGCTGCCGCGTCATCGCGACCGGCATAAACCGCGTTCGCGATCGGACCGTCGAACACCTCCTCCCAGAATTTCCGGCGTGCGCGAATGCCCCGGAAACGGGCCTTCACGCGTTGCCGGAATCCGCCCGCAAGGTGCGCCAGCACGCCGAGCCGCGCCGGCAGTATCGCTTCTATCTGGGCGCGGATACGGCGCGCAAGCACCGGCGCGCTGCCGGCCGATGAGATTGCGACGGTCACCGGAGCACGATCGACAATGGCCGGCGTAATAAAGCTGCTGTTCGCGACATCGTCGACGCTGTTGCAGAACACCCGGGCGGCCGTCGCCGCGTCGAAGACCTGTTGGTCGACAGCGGCGTCTCCGGTCGCCGTTACCACGAGCCAACGGCCTTCGACGTCGGCTGCTTGGAACGCTCGCGGTTCATGGCGGGCCTTGCCGGCCGCGACGAGCGCGGCGATGCCGCCGCCCATCCGCGGCGCCACCACCGTCAGGGCGGCGCCGGCGTCGAGCAGCAGGCGCGCCTTGCGAAACGCCACTCTGCCCGCACCGACGAGGAGACAGGGCCGGCCGCGCAGCTCGAGAAAAGCGGGAAAATGGTCCAAGGGCAGGTCCCGAAATTGCAGGCTGTCACTATAGCCACCGCCGCAAGTCGTCAAAAAGACGGAAACTTTCTGCGGATATAACCTTGTGCTATATGTAGGCACGGTGGCTCGGCCGGCCTGGACCGCTGCCGGACAACGCGCTCCGTATCTGGACGGCAACGCACTGCGCAGCACTGATGAAACGAACGGAGCGTTCGGCGGTCACACTTGTAATGCCAGCGACAAACGCCGGATGAAACTACAACAACTCAAATATCTGCTTGCGATCGCAGACAACGGCCTCAATATCACGGCCGCGGCCGAAAAGCTCTACACGTCACAGCCGGGCGTCAGCAAACAGCTGAAGCTTTTGGAGGAGGAGCTCGGCCTGCAGCTCTTTGCCCGCAAGGGCAAGAGCCTCGGAAGCATCACTCCGGCGGGACAGCAGGTGATCGACCGTGCTCGGCTCATCATGCGGGAAGTCGAGAATATTCGCAGCCTCGCGTCGGACTTTTTTCACGAGGATGACGGGTCGCTGTCGATTGCGACAACACACACTCAGGCGCGATACGTGCTTCCGGAGGTGATCTCCGAGTTCCGCAAGCGCTACCCCAAAGTAGCGCTGAACCTGCATCAGGGCACGTCGGAGCAGATTGCCGACATGGTTGCAGCGAACAACATCGACTTCGCAATCGCAACCGGCTCGAGACAGCTGTTCACCGATCTTCTGCTCGTGCCAAGCTATCACTGGGATCGGAAGATCGTCGTTCCGAACGGTCACGCACTGACGAAACTCGAGCGCAATATCACGCTGCATGATCTTGCGGAGCATCCGCTCGTGACCTATGTGTTCAGTTTCGGCGGCCAATCGTCACTCAAGCGCGCATTCGCGGATGAAGCACTGGAACCCGATGTCGTATTCACTGCCCGCGATGCGGACGTTATAAAGACCTATGTCCGCATGGGCCTCGGCGTCGGTATCGTCGCGAGCATGGCGGAGGACTGCGACGATCAGAAGGACCTGACCGCAATCGATGCCGCTGGACTGTTTCCGCGCAGCACGACCTGGATCGGATTTCGCAAGGATGCGGTTCTCCGGCGTTACATGCTCGATTTCATACAGCTGTTTGCTCCGCACATCAGCGCCGAACAGCTGGAGAGAACCCGCCTCGCGCGCGAACAAGAAGAAATCGACGAGCTGTTCGCGAATGCCGAGCTGCCGGTGCGCGGCGGATGCTCGGACAATCTGACCGCTGCTGCCTGACGTCAGGCGGTCTTTCCAAAGTCCATATCGTGCAGGCCACATTCGCGGGTCAGGCCGAAAAACCGCGTTTCGTCGCGTGACCCGGCATCGGCAAGCGAACGCGTCGTGTGGACATCGCCGATCGAGACGTAACCCCTGTCCCAGAGCGGGTGGTACGGCAGGTCGTGTTTCTTCAGGTACGAAAAAACGTCGCGATCGCTCCAGTCCGCTATCGGATGCACCTTCCAGCGGTCACCCGAAGTCTCGATAAACGGGGTTTGCGCGCGCCCGCGTGACTGCGCGCGCCGCAGACCTGCGAACCAGGTGCCGACTTCGAGATTCTCGAGCGCGCGCTCCATTGGCAGCACCTTGTTGTCGCGATTGTACGCCTCGATGCCCTCGATACCATGCTCCCAGCGCTTCCCGTACCGCGATTCCTGCCAGGCACTCGACAGCTCGGGCCGAAACACATGCAGGTTCAGTCCGAGCCTGTCGGTCAGCTCATCGATGAACCGATAGGTCTCCGGAAACAGGTATCCGGTATCGATCACGACGACCGGAATGTCGGGCTTCAGTGACCACATCAAATGCAGCATGACTGCGGACTGGGCCCCGAAACTCGAGCTGACGATATGCCGCCCCGGCAGCGTCTCCAACGCCCAGCGTACACG
>JBFJOC010000014.1:0-55262 GCA_041617855.1 Woeseiaceae bacterium
AGCGCGTCGCGGCCAATCGTAAACACATAGCGCCCGGAGGCCGACACGCGCGAGATGTGCACGGCGTAACCCGTCTCGACGATGCTCACGATCTCTTTCGTGTCGCCGTCGATGATCGCCACCTGCCCGGAGTCGCGCAGCTTCACCGAGAAGAAGTTATCGATGTCGCGGTCGTGCTGGGGACGTTCCGGCCGGTTCTGCGGCGCGACGAGCAACTTCCAGGTGGCCTTCATGTCCGCCAGCCCGAACTCGGGCGGTGCCGGCGGCTCCTGCTGCAGGAAGCGCGCCATGATGTCGATCTGCTCCGGCGTCATTTCGCCGGACGTGCCCCAGTTCGGCATGCCTGCCGGCGACCCGTACGTGATCAGCGCCTTCAGGTAGTCGGTGCCCTTCTGCAGGGTCAGATCCGGGGTAAGCGGCTTACCGGTCGCGCCCTTGCGGAGCACGCCGTGGCAACCGGCGCAGCGCTCGAAGTAAAGCTGCGTAGCAGTGGCGAACTCCGCCTCTGTCAGCTGGGGACCCTCGGCGCTCATGATCCGCTTCGTCGCTTCGCCGGGGATCGCCGACGGCGCACCCCGATAGCGCAGCTCACCCTCCGCGGTGCCGGGGTGCCGCTGGCCGGTAGCCCGGTCCTCCTGACCCGTCTCGACGCGCAACGCTTTGACCTCGTCGACGCTGACCGCCGCATAATCGTTGCCCCAAGACTTGAACACGTAGGTCAGCGCCGCGGCCAGCTCTTCGTCGGAGAGGTAGCCCATGCTCGGCATGACACTGTTGTAGTCGACGCCGTTGACCGTTATCGGTCCCGCCAGACCGAAGATCGCGACTTTGAGCACTTCGTTACGATCGCGCTCGAGGTAGTCGGACCCGGCCAGCGGCGGAAACGCGCCCGGGAGGCCCTTGCCGTTCGGCTGATGGCAGGCCGCGCAGTGCGCATTGTAGATCGTCTTGCCCTGCTCCATCAGGTCGCCGACGCCGGCGCTCGCGACTTCGGCCTTGTGCACGGCTGTGTCGTCGCCGGGTGCCTGGGCGACGGGTGGCGGCGTGGTTTCCGAACAGGCCGCGAGGCTGACGCCGACCACGGCCGTCAGGGGAATCAATGATTTGAGCAGCATTTCGAACCTCCCGGACTTGAAAGCAGAACATTCACGGGCAATTGCGTCGATGGCCGCCGACGACGTTACAGCTCCAACACCGCGGCAACGCCGCCGTTCGTCGCGACGTTGCTGATGTCTCATGGTCGATACGTATTGCCCCGGATCCAACTTTGCCTAGGCGCCGACCCATTTCCATAGGTATGATTGCGTATGCGGCGGACGACCGCTGCCGCTTTTCAACCCGATCTGCCCAAGTTGACGTTTGCGTCTGGTAACGTTCTGCGTAGGCCGCGAGCTAAGGGGAGATGTGACCGGACGTGTATTTCGCACTCAAATCCCTGCATATCGTCTGCGCAGCGCTGACGATTGCGGGTTTCGCACTGCGCGGCTTTTGGGCCATCCATGATTCGCCAGAGCTGCGCCGCCCCGTCGCGCGAATCGCGCCGCACGTCGTCGATACCCTGCTGCTTGCGAGCGGCATTGCGCTGGTTTTCGAGCTGCGCTCGGGCGCCTGGCTTAGCGCGTGGCTGCCGGCAAAAATCGTCGGTATCGTCCTCTATATCCTGCTCGGATTGATCACGCTGCGCTTCGCGCGCACCGTTCGGGCCCGCGCCGTGGGGTTTTCCGCGGCGCTGGCGGCTTTCGCCTACGTTCTCGGCACCGCGATAACGAAGTCGCCGGCTAGCTGGGTCGCCTACGTCGCATCCTGACCGCAGCGAGTAGTCCGCCCGCTCTCAGTCGTGCGGCACGCGCCCGGTGCGCGTTGCAAGCCGCGCCGCGGTCAGCAGCGCGCCGGTGTCGACGGGCTTGTTCATGATCCTGCAGTTGTCGAGCGGTCGAGCATCCTTGACGACCTTCGACGTGTCGCCGCTGACGATGAACGCCGGGATGTTTTTTCCGTAATGGTCACGAATATCGCTGACAGCCTGGACGCCCGTCGAGCCATCGAGCAGGTGGAAATCGGAAATCAACAGGTCCGGCGGAGAGGCAAGCTCTTGAACCAGTGCGCGGGCGTCGGGTGCGGACGCCGCCGATGCAACCTCGTAGCCCTCGGCTTCGAGCAGCAGACTCCAGGCGTTCGACACGTTGACGTCGTCCTCGATCAGGACGATCAGCCCCGAGCCCGTCCCGTGTGCGGGGGCTTGCTCGTCCGCCTTGCTCGCGGCCCGCTCCCGCGCTGTTTCCACCGTGGGCACGAAAACCGAGAACCTCGCGCCCTTTCCGGGCTCGGAGTGCACTTCGACCCGGTGGCCCAGCAGATCCGCCAGCCGCCGCACGATCGCGAGCCCAAGTCCGAAACCCTCCTTGCTTGCCGATGACGACTTGACCTGATGGAATTCCTGAAAAATGGCTTCGAGCTGATCGACCTCGATGCCGATACCGGTATCGACGACGTCGATTCGGCACTCCCCTTCCACCTCGGCGCAGCCGAGGCGCACGCTGCCAGCATCCGTGTAGCGTACGGCATTTGATACGAAGTTCTGGATGATCTCGGTCAAGAGGCTCGGATCCGTACGCACCGTCGTGAAGCAGCTCCGGGACGAGAAGTCGAGGCCTTTGTGGCGCGCCTGCCGGGCGAATTCTGCTGACAGGCGATCGATCAGGCGCTGGATCGGAAACTCCTCGAGTTCCGGCGTTATCGCGCCCGCATCCAGCCGACTGATATCCAGGAGCGAATTCAGCAGATTCGTCATTGCGGCGAGCGAATCGTCCTGACTCTCGATCATCTTCAGCGCCCGCGGGTCCGTTACCGTTCGGCGCAGCGCACCGTTGAGTAGCGTCAGCGCCTGCACCGGCTGGCGCAGGTCATGACTGGCCGCGGCGAGAAAAGCGCTGTTCGCCTTGTTCGCGCGCTCGGCCTCCTGACGCGCGGCGATGATGTCGTGCTCCATGCGCTTGCGGTCGGTAACGTCACGGATGACGCTCGAAACGAAGCGCCCACGTTCCGAGCCGACAGGACTCAGGCTGATTTCTACCGGGAATTCGCTGCCGTCCTTGCGGCGACCGACGAGCTCGAATCCCTTCCCCATGGGCCGGACGCTTGGCGTCTGCACGTAAGTCTTGCGGTGCCTGCGGTGGCGCCCGCGCAGCCGCTCGGGTAGCAGATGCTCGATCGGCTCGCCGAGCAGCTCCTGCCGTTGGTAGCCGAACATCGCCTCGGCCTGCGCGTTCACGATCGCGATCCTGCCGTCCTCGTCAACGATGATCATCGCGTCCGGCGCCGCTTCCAGGAGCGTTCGGAAATACGCCTCCGACTCGTCGGTAAGGCTTATCCGACGAATCGAGCTGGCGACCATCAGGCCGTCCGGCGTCTGCACGGGCAGCAGCGCAATCTCCGCGCGGAAACGCTCGCCGTTCTTGCGCTGCCCGAATAGCTCCAGCCCGGACACAAGCGGCCGCGAACGCGGCGCTTTCGCATACCGGTCACGATGGTGACGATGTCGTTCCCGGTTCGCGTCCGGCATCAGCATCTCCACCGGCTGGCCCAGCAATTCCGCCGCGTCGTAGCCGAACAGCAGCTCCGCTTCGCGGTTCACGAACACGATCGAGCCGTCCGCGTCAGTGATGACGGTGGCATCAGAGGACGCTTGCAGCAACTGCTTCGCCGCCTCGGTGGACAGAATCTCTGCGCTCATCGACTCTGCATTATAAAACGGGTAGCCCACACGTACTTCGCTCATGTCGCGTCAGCGCCGGCTATACGTATCGATCCGTATGTGCAGGCGACAACGCGGCTGCTAGCCTGCCAGCGCGAATTTGCTGTGCGTTTTCCGCGATAATCCCTTTCCATCATCCCGCCGGCCGACACGCATGCAGTCACTCCACTCGACCACGCCGGCGACACAGCTGTGAAGTCCACGCTTTCGTCCTGGCTGCTCATGCGGCTCATGCTGCAGCCGAACGCGGTGTTCGCCGAACTGGCGGAGACCCGGCCCGAGCCGCACGTCGTATTTTTCCGGTACGTTATCTGGCTGGCAATCTTCCCGCCAATCTTCGCTTACATCGGCGCATCACTTTTCGGCTGGCGCGTCGGCGCAGCGACGCCGATCTACGTCGATTCGGCACAGCTGGCAATCATCAGCATCGCCTACTTTTTCGTGCTGCTGTTCGGGTTCGTGAGCACTGCGGTCGTCGCGCAATGGATGGCCTCTACCTACGACGCCCGCCACTCGCTCGGAATTCACTTCGCGCTCGTTACGATCATCGCACTACCGCTTGCGGTGGGAAGCATTATTCACCTGTATCCGCACGTTTTCATAAACGTCTTGGTCCTGATCCCGACGCTGATCTGGTGCATGTACCTCCTGTACAAGGGCTTGCCAATCGTCCTGAATATCAGTCCGCAGCGCGGCATGCTGATGGCCTCGGCGCTGATCGGCTACCTGCTCGTTGCGGTCGTGAGCCTCCTCGGCCTGACCGTCGCCCTGTGGGCTCAGGGCCTGGGCCCGAGCCTCGGAGTCTGACGGATGAGCGCAACGCCGGTGACAGAGCAGTACCGCGATCGCGTCGTCATGGCGCTCGTCCTCTGCGCGCTGGCCTGGTCGATACTCGGGATGGCGGCGGGCGTATACGTTGCCGCCGAGCTGATCTGGCCGGGGCTCGATTTGGGCCAGCCCTGGCTCTCGTACGGGCGGCTGAGGACGCTGCACACGAACGGCGTGATCTTCGGTTTCGGCGTGTCAGCACTCATGGGCACCGCGTTTTACAGCGTGCAGCGCACCTGTCACGTGCCGCTATTCGCTCCGGCGCTCGCCTGGTTCTGCTGCATCGCGTGGCAGCTCGGCGTGCTGCTCGGCGGCGTGTCCCTCCTGTCCGGATGGAATGCCGCGAAGGAGTATGCCGAGCTGGAGTGGCCGTTCGACATTGCGATCACCGTGGTCTGGGTATGCTTCGCGATCGTATTTTTCGGCACGATCGCAAAGCGGCGAATCCGGCCGATCTACGTGTCGAACTGGTTCTACGGCGGCCTGATCATCGTCATCGCGATGCTGCACATCGTCAACAGTCTGGCCGTGCCGGTCACGTTGTCGAAATCGTATTCGCTGTTCGCCGGCGCCCAGGATGCGATCGTACAGTGGTGGTACGGTCACAATGCGGTCGGATTTCTCCTGACCGGCGGCTTCCTCGGCATGCTGTACTATTTTTTGCCGAAACACGCCGAGCGCCCGATCTGGAGTTACCGACTGTCGATCGTCGCGTTCTGGGCGTTCACGTATAGCTACATCTGGGCCGGACCCCACCACCTGCACTACAACGCTGTGCCGGACTGGGTGCAATCGCTGGGCATGGTCATGAGCCTGGTGCTGCTGGCGCCATCGTGGGCGACGATGATCAACGGCATCATGACCGTGTCGAGTGCCTCTGAGAAGCTGCGCGTCGACCCGGCGCTCAAGTTCATCGTACTGGCGCTCGCGTTCTACGGGCTCGCGACATTCGAGGGGCCGATGATGGCAATCAAGAGCGTCAACGTCGTCAGCCATTTTACCGACTGGACGATCGGCCACGTGCACTCGGGCGCGCTCGGCTGGAACGCCATGATCACGTTCGGCACGTTCTATTTTCTCGTGCCAAGGCTCGTCGGCGCGGAGCTCTACAGCGTGCGCCTCGCCAATGTGCATTTCTGGCTCGCGCTCGCCGGCACGATGCTGTACATCCTCGCCATGTGGGGTGCCGGCGTGTCGCAGGGATTGCTGTGGCTGTCACTCGACGAATTGGGTGAGCTGAGCTTCAGCTTCAAGGACATCATGGCAAGCATGCCTCCCTATTATGGTCTGCGCCTCGTCGCGGGCATCGTGTTCCTGCTTGGTGCCGTTCTTATGGCCGTAAACCTCGTCATGACGATTCGGGGCCGTGCGATTGTGTCGGCGCGGCCCCCGCCCGTCTCTGACGAATACCGGAAAAATCCGCCGCGCGCGGCCATTCCCGTGGAGGCATCCCGATGAACGGCATCGGCCTGCACAAGAAGCTCGAGGAGAACACCGGACTTCTGATCTTCGGCATCCTGTTCGTCTCCGCGATCGGCGGGCTCGTGCAGGTCCTGCCGAGCCTGTTCCAGGAGTCGCTCGAGACTCCGACCGAGACCACCGTACCGTACGGTGCCGTTGAGCTCGTCGGTCGCGACATCTATATCCGCGAAGCGTGCAGCGTCTGTCATTCGCAGCAGGTGCGGCCGCTACTGGCGGAAACGAAGCGCTACGGTCCGTACTCGCGAGCAGGTGAATCCGTCTACGACCGGCCGTTCTTGTGGGGATCCAAGCGCACGGGCCCGGACCTGCATCGCATTGGCGGCCGGTACTCCGACGTCTGGCATCGACTGCACCTCATCGACCCGCGCGCCGTCGTTCCGAATTCGATCATGCCGGCGTATCCGTGGCTCGACGAGCGCGCCGCCGGCGCGGACGGCGACATCCAGGCGAAAATGCGGGTGCTGAAGCGGCTCGGCCATCCGTACCGCGACGAGGATATCGCGGCTGCACCGGCAGCGCTCGACGGCCTGACCGAGCTCGACGCTCTGGTTGCTTACCTGCAGTCGCTCGGCCGTTCGTCACAAACCGGGGATACTCCGTGACCTACTTCCTGTTCGCCGGCGACATGCTCGTGATGCTGTTCATGACCGTGCTGGTCGTGTGGGTATTCTGGGCCTCATCCGACGAAACGATCGCGGAGTCGGCGCAAATTCCCCTGAACGACGAGCTTCGCGATGACTGACCTGCCGTCGGATTTCTGGGGCGGCTGGATCGCCATCGTCACGATCGTCAGCTTTGCCGCGCTCGGGTGGCTGATTTTCAGCATTTATTTTTCCCCTCGCTCCCCCGAGGAGGAAACGGAAGGACCGACCTGGGACGAGACGCTGAAGGAAGGCTCCGAGCCGGCGCCGATGTGGTGGTTCTGGTTCATCCTCGCGCTCATGGTTTTGACGGTGCTCTACCTCATGCTGTATCCCGGGCTCGGCAGCTATGCCGGTGCGCTCAGGTGGTCTCAGGGCGGCCGTCTCGACCAGAGCATGCAAGACTATGCCGCCGAGTTCGGCGGCGTCCGTACGCTCGTGGCCGAGGCTCAGCTATCCACGCTGCAGTCCGATCCGCCGATGATGCGCTCGGCACAGCGAATCTACGACCGCCAGTGCGCTGTCTGTCACGGCTATGACGCAGCGGGTCAGGCCGACCTGTTTCCGAATCTCGTCGATGATGACTGGCAGTGGGGCGGCACGGCGGCACAGATCGAGCAGTCGATCCGGCAGGGGCGCCGCGCCGTCATGGTCGGCTGGCTCGAGCTACTCGGCGGAAAGGTCGGCGTGCAGCGCGTGGCCGACTACGTACGCATCATCGGGACCGAGTCCGCCACCGCGCATCCGGGTCGCACCCAGTACATGCAATTCTGCGCCGGCTGCCACGGCGTCGATGGTGCCGGCAATGCCGCACTCGGCGCACCCAATCTCGCGGACGACGTCTGGCTCTATGGCAACAGCGACGCCGCGCTCCACGAATCGATCGCGGTGGGGCGTAACGGCGTGATGCCCGCCTTCGAGGGCCGCCTGGACGACACGCAGATCCGCCTGCTCCTGGCCTGGCTGACCCGCTAATCGGGGACATTCCGGTTTTATGCAGCTATCTGCATAAAACCGGAATGTCCCCATTAATTCGTGTGAAATTACGCGGTGTTAGCGCTCCGTCTTATGCACCGTATGCGCATAAAACCGGAATGTCCCCATTCAGGCGAGTGCGCGATAAAACAGCCGCGCCGCGGCGATGACCAGAAAGCCGCCAAACGCCATGCTTAGCTGACGCTCCGAGAACGTGTGCGCGATGCGTGCGCCAAGCGGCGCAAACAGAACCGTCGTCGGCGCAATGAATGCAAAGCCCAGCAGGCTCACATAGCCCAGGTTGCCCACCGGCAGTCGCGCATCCCCAATGCCCGTGACGATAAAGCCGGCGGTGCCCGGGAGGCTGATGACCAGACCGAACAGGGCCGCCGTTCCAACCGCGCGATGTATCGGCTGGTTGAAAAGCCGCAGCGTCATCACCGACAGCACGCCACCGCCAATGCCCATCATCGTCGAAATCCCGCCGATGAGGACCGGAATCGTTGCCACTCGGTAGTCATCCGGGACAGTCCGAGTGAGCTGTTTCAGCTCCGGAAAAAACACCATCCTCACGGCAACGAACAGCGATACGGTGGCAAACACGACTGCAAGCGCACGGCTGTGCACAGCCGATGCTGTCCAAGCCCCGAGCAACGCACCGATGAGTACGAACAAGGCCCAGCGCCGGACGATCTCGACGTCGACAGCACCACGGCGATAGTGCGCACGCGCAGACGCTATCGAGGTCGGGATGATCGTCGCGAGGGATGTCGCGACCGCGACGTGCATGCGAATCGCGGCATCCACGCCGACGTAGCCGAGCACCGCTTCGAGCACCGGCACGATGACGATGCCGCCGCCGATCCCGAACAAGCCGGCAAGCACGCCGGCGGTGCACCCCGTCGCCAGCATCGCCGCGCCGAGGGCAACCCAATCCGGCATCGGCCAAGCGTCCGCTCAGGCGCGGAGCAGTCGCGCGTGGTGCCGTAAATGATCTTCGATGAACGTCGAGATGAAATAGTAGCCGTGGTCGTAGCCATCGTGCCGCCTGAGCTCCAGCGGAAGCCCGCTCGCGGCGCAGGCCGCTTCCAGAAGTTCTGGTTGGAGCTGCTCCTCGAGGAACACGTCGGCGAGACCCTGGTCGACGAGAATCTTGCTGTGCGCGGCGCCATCAGCGTAGCGTCTTGCAACCTCGGCTGCGTCGTAGACCTGCCATGTCGACCGGTCCTGGCCGAGATAATGACCGAGCGCCTTTTGCCCCCAGGGACTGCCGAGCGTCGTGCAGATTGGCGCAAACGCAGACAGGGATTTGTAAACGTCCGCATTGCGCAAACCGATAGTCAGCGCGCCGTGGCCGCCCATCGAGTGTCCCGTCAGGCCCTGGCGGTCCGGGTCGCCGGGAAAGTGCTCGAAAACGAGCCCGGGAAGTTCCTCCGTGATGTAATCGTACATCTGATAATGGCGTGACCACGGCTCCTCGGTAGCATTGAGGTAGAAACCCGCGCCGAGGCCAAAATCGTATGCGCCGTCCGGGTCGTCCGGCACGCTGTCACCGCGCGGACTCGTATCCGGCGCCACGATCATCAATCCCAGTTCTGCGGCAACCCGCTGAGCGCCGCTTTTCACCATGAAATTCTCTTCGGTACAGGTCAGTCCGGACAGAAATGTCAGCACCGGGAGCCGGCCGGATTTCGCCTGCGGCGGCAGGTAGATCGAGAACTGCATCTCGCAGTCGTTCACCGCGGAACGGTGGCGGTAGAAGCCGATTCTGCCGCCGAAGCAGTTCGTCTCGGATAGCGTTTCGAGTTTCATGGTCCTGCCAATCCTCCTTGGCACGGGAAAAGTATGGGATTGGTCGCTCGCCGGGCGCCTGCCTCGTGCCCCAGATCAGACGCTCTCGAACTTTCGAAATACGAGCGTTGCGTTAGTGCCACCGAAACCGAAGCTATTCGTCATCGCCGTGCGGATGCCCGCATTCTCGACGCACTTCGTGACGATGGGCATCCCCTCGAGCGCGGGATCCGGTTCATTGATGTTGATCGACGGCGCTATAAAATCATCCTCGAGCATGAGTAGACAGTGAATCGCCTCCTGGGCGCCCGTCGCGCCGAGCGAATGCCCGCACATAGATTTCGACGAGGAGAAGCGCGGCAACTGATCGCCGAAGACTTCCCGCATTGCCTCGAGCTCCTTGACGTCGCCAACGGGGGTGCTCGTGCCGTGCGTGTTGACGTAGTCGACAGGGCCATCGACCGTCGCCGTCGCCATCCGCATGCAGCGCACCGCTCCTTCACCCGACGGTGCGACCATATCGAACCCGTCCGAATTCGCGCCGTAGCCAATCAGTTCCGCATAGATTTTTGCACCGCGCGCATTCGCGTGCTCGAGTTCCTCGAGCACCATCATCGCGCCGCCGGAGGAACTGACGAAACCGTCGCGCGTCGCATCATATGGTCGTGACGCCGTCTCCGGTGCATCGTTATAGCGCGTAGACAGCGCACCCATCGCGTCGAACAGCGCGGTCAGCGTCCAGTCCTCTTCCTCGCCGCCGCCGGCAAAAATGATGTCCTGCTTGTCGAACTGAATCTGTTCGGCAGCTGCGCCGATGCAGTGCGCACTCGTCGCACACGCCGAGGTGATCGAATAGTTCAGGCCCTTGATCTTGAACGGCGTGGCAAGACATGCCGACACGGCGCTGCTCATCGTCCGGGTCACCATGTACGGGCCCATTTTCTTAACGCCGCGTTCGCGCGCGATATCGGCAGCCTGCACGATATTGCTGCTGGAACAGCCGCCGGAGGACGCGATCAGACCGGTGCGCACATTCGACACGTCGCTGTCATCGAGACCGGCGTCGGCGATCGCCTGCTGCATCGAGATGTACGAATACGCCGCCGAATCGCCCATGAACCGCCGCACCTTGCGGTCGATGTGCTCCGCAATGTCGATGTGGCAGCTGCCGGAAATTTGGCTCTTGAGCCCCATCTCCTTGAACTTGTCGTTGGCAACGATGCCCGAACGGCCCTGCCTGAGGGACTCGGTGACCTCCGGTGCGGAATTGCCGATACACGACACTACGCCGAGGCCCGTGACAACTACACGACGCATAGATAATCTCGAGCTCTAAAAGTTTTCAGTCGATGTAAACAGGCCGACCCGAAGATCCTCTGCGGTATAGATCTCCCGGCCATCGACGAACATCGTACCATCGGCAATCGCCATGATCAGCTTGCGCGAGATGACGCGCTTGATGTCGAGCTGGTACGTGACCAGCTTCGCGTGCGGCAGCACCTGGCCCGCGAACTTGACCTTGCCGGCACCCAGCGCACGGCCCCTGCCGGGAAGTCCGGACCAGACGAGGAAAAAGCCGACGAGTTGCCATAGGGCGTCGAGGCCAAGGCAGCCCGGCATCACCGGGTCGCTCTCGAAGTGGCAATCGAAAAACCATAAATCGGGCCGCACGTCGAGCTCGGCACGAACCTCCCCCTTGCCGTACTTGCCGCCATCGGTGGCAATACGCGTGATGCGGTCGGTCATCAGCATCGGCGGCAGCGGCAGGCGACCGTTCGTCGGACCGAACAGCTCGCCGTGGGCACATTTAAGCAGTTCCTCGTATGTGTAGGCGTTTTTGCGTGGCGGCAGCGGCGGTGCGGCCTCGGATTGGATCGTGCTCATACAGTCCCGGTAAATCCTCGCCAATGAGCATGCCATCGCGGCACGCTCCTTTTGATATTGTAGCGGTTTCGGGTCTCGCGGGCTTTTGAAACCGCGCCATTTACATCTTGTCGTAGTCCAGCGTGACGGTATCGCTCACCGGACGCGACTGGCAGGCGAGCACGAATCCCTGCTCGACCTCCCAGTCCTCCAGGCCGTAGTTCGTCGCCATGTCGACCCTGCCGTCGCGCAGGTGCGTGCGACACGTCGCGCAGACGCCGCCCTTGCAGGAATACGGCAGTTCGATACCGTTCTCCTCCGCAGCATCGACGATGTTGGCGTCGTCGCGGTGCATTTCGAATGTCTGCTGGTGTCCGTCCATGATGACCGTGATCGTCGCGTGATCGGCCGTCTTTGTCTTGGGGGCTGTCGGCTGTGCGGCCCTCTGGGGCACCCCGAAGCGCTCCGAGTGAATATGCGCCTCGTCCATGCCGAGCTCGATCAGCGCGCGAGTGACGTCCGTGATCATCGTATCCGGGCCGCACACAAACGCGTCCGTCACGCGCAGGCCTCTGCCGAAGTGGCGATACAGCTCGAGGACCTTGTCCCTGCCGAGCCGCCCGGCCATGGGCTCGAATTTCTGCTCCTCCCTGCTGAAGACGAAGTTCAACTGCAGGCGCTCCGGATACCGGTTTTTCAGCGCAAACAGATCGTCGATGAACATCGTGGTCGCCTGCGTCCGGTTGCCGTAGAAAAGGATGAATCGGCTCTTGGGTTCCGTCGCGAGTATCGAGCGCATGATCGACAGTATTGGCGTGATACCGCTCCCGGCCGCGAAACCGACATAATCCCTCTGCCTCGCCGGGTCGGGATCGACGCAGAAACGTCCCGTGGGCGGCATCGCCGCCAGCGTATCGCCCACCCGGAGTTTGTTGGCCGCGAATTCCGAGAAACGTCCACCGGGCTGCACACGCACGCCAATTTCAAGCGGCATTTCGCCCGGCGCCGTGCAGATACTGTAAGTGCGCCTCAGCTTCGTGCCCTCAAGCTCGATTTCGAAGGGAATGTGCTGGCCGGGCAGATAGCGGTACTCGTCCGCGAGCTCCTCGGGTACCGACAGCGCGATGCGCACGGAGTCCCGGGTCTCGGGAACGATGCGCTCGACGGTGAGAGGATGAAACTCTCGCATCGATTATTCGCGGCTGGAAGCCGCTGCTACGATTCCATCGCGGCTGGATGCCGCTCCCACGATTCCATCGCGGCTGGAAGCCGCTCCCACGATTCCATCGCGGCTGGAAGCCGCTCCCACGATTCCATCGCGGCTGGAAGCCGCTCCCACGATCCGATCGCGGCTGGAAGCCGCTCCCACGATTGCATCGCGGCAAACAGCCGTTCCTGCGAACACAAGAGCGACCTCCGGAGGGGATGCCGATTTCAGATACATTTGAAGTACTCGAACGGCTCGAGGCACTCGTTGCACCGATAGGACGCCTTGCACGGCGTCGAGCCGAATTCGCTTACCCGGGACGTGTCCACCGCATCGCAACGCGGACACGCAATCGCGCGCCGCCCCGTCAACAATTCGCGCTTGCTCGATTCGGGGTCCGGCGGAGCAATACCGTAGCGCTTGAGTTTGCGAATCCCCTCGGCCGATATCCATGCCGTGGTCCAGGGTGGCGACAACACGCGTTCGATTCTCACATTGCCTATGCCGCGCGCTTTCAGCGCAGCGACGACGCTGTGCTCGATGACCTCGGTGGCCGGGCATCCCGAATATGTCGGTGCCAGCTGCACGACAACGGTGTCATCAACGTCGACACCGCGCACGATGCCGAGATCCATGATCGTGAGCACCGGTATCTCCGGGTCGGGCAGCTCGCCCAGCCAATCCAGTACCTGCTCACGACTGACGTTTGTCGCTACCAAGTCGCCCCCGGGTAGGCCCGCTGAAGGTGCTGCATTTCGGCAACGAGAAAGCCGAAGTGCTCGGTGTGCCTGCCGTCTTTGCCGCCGCTCGCCATCCAGCCCGATTCCGGTAACCGGAGCGTGGCCGTCTCGAGAATCGACGCCAGATTGGCGCACCATCGTTCCTCTATGGCGGCAAGATCGGGCCCGTCGAACGCGGCGGAAAACTCCAGGTCGACGTCGTCGGGCGCAAACATCTCGCCCGTAAAGCGCCACAGCCTGTCGAGGGACGCCTGCACGCGCGTATGGCTCTCGGCGGTGCCATCGCCCAGGCGCACGAGCCACTGCGCGTTGTGGCGGACGTGATAGCGAAGCTCCTTCTCGGCTCGGGCCGCAATTTCAGCGATGCGGGAATCGCTACACGTCGTCAGCGCGGCGAGCTGCAGCAGATAAAACGATTCGAATAGCACGCACTGCGTGATCGTATCGCCAAAATGTCCGTTCGGCTGCTCGACGAGCAGGAAATTCCTGAATTCGTTATCGGCGCGCAGAAACGCGAAGTCGTCCTCGCCGCGCCCCTTGCCTTCGAGTTCGGCCGCATAGCTATAAAACAGCCGCGCCTGCCCGAGGTAGTCGAGCGCGAAGTTTGCATTCGCGAGTTCTTCCTCGAGATCCGGACGCACGGCGACCAGTTCGACCATCCGCTGCGCGAGGATCAGCGCGTTGTCCCCGAGCCTGAGGACATAGGCCAGCCGTGCTTCGTCTGCGTTCACAGGTTTTCCACTCCATCCGGGATGTCGTAAAACGTCGGGTGACGGTAGATCTTGTCCTCAGCGGGCTCGAAGAACGCCGACGTCTCCGCGGGATCGGATGCAACGATGTTGCTGGAACGCACGACCCAAATGCTCACGCCTTCGGAGCGGCGCGTATAGGTATCGCGAGCGTGGTCGAGTGCCATCTGGTCGTCGGCCGCATGGATGCTGCCGGCATGCCGATGACTAAGCCCCGCCTTCGAGCGGATGAAAACTTCGTAAAGCGGCCATTCTTTATTTTGCGTCATATCGAAACTCACTGTGGCAGCATGCCGTCTCTAGGCGGCCTGGCGCGCCGCCTGCTTCTCCGCATAGGCGAGCGCCGCCTCGCGCACCCACGCGCCGTCCTCGTATGCCTTTCGACGCTTCGCCAGGCGTTCGCGATTGCAAGGACCGTTGCCTGCGAGCACGTCGTAAAATTCCTGCCAGTCGATTTCGCCGAACCGGTAATGCCCGCTCCCGGCATCGAACTCGAGCTTGTCATCGGGAATCCTGAGCCCGAGGAACTCTGCCTGCGGTGCCGTCACGTCGACGAACTTTTGGCGCAGCTCGTCATTCGAAAATCGCTTGATCTTCCACGCCATGGACTGCGCGGAATGCTTCGAGTCCTTGTCGCTCGGACCGAACATCATCAGCGAGGGCCACCACCAGCGATTCAGCGCATCCTGCGCCATCGCCTTTTGCTCCGATGTGCCCCTACACAGGGTCAGCATGATGTCGAAGCCCTGCCGCTGATGAAAACTCTCTTCCTTGCAGATGCGTACCATAGCCCGCGCGTAGGGTCCGTACGAGCACCGGCAAAGCGGGATCTGGTTCATGATCGCCGCCCCGTCGACGAGCCAGCCGATCGCGCCGATGTCCGCCCAGGTCAGCGTCGGGTAGTTGAAGATACTGGAGTATTTCGCTTTGCCTGCCAGGAGATCGGCGACCATCTGGTCCCGCGACACGCCGAGCGTCTCCGCTGCGCTGTAGAGGTACAGACCGTGACCGGCCTCGTCCTGGACCTTGGCGAGCAGTATCGCTTTGCGTTTCAGCGTCGGCGCGCGCGTGAGCCAGTTGCCCTCCGGCTGCATCCCGATGATCTCGGAGTGCGCGTGCTGGGACATCTGCCGCACCAGCGTGCGGCGGTAAGCCTCAGGCATCCAGTCCTTCGCTTCGATCTTGTCCTCGGCATCGACGCGTACCTGAAATCGGTTCAGCTGTGCCGTAGTCTCGGGGCCACTGCCCGCGCCCGGAGTCGGCTGCCCGTCCTTTTGGTCTAGACCCTGCGTATACATTTCCTTCCCATCGTGCAGTCGCGTTGCGGAAAAGGTGTCACATTATTTATAAACTTTCAATATATTCTGTATCATTTTGATTCCGGCTCGAACAGCGCCTCGGACCGGCTAACCGAGCGACCACGGAAAACTGCAACGAGCTCCGAGCGGTGATTGACGACCCGCACCGTATAGAAGCCGCGGCGATCGTCCCGATAGTCTTCCTCCGCTGTCGCGCACAGTTCGTCGCCGGGACCGGACGGGTGCAGGAAGTCGATATTGCCCGACGCGGCGACGGTAACCTGGTTGTAGGCGTTACAGGCGAAAGCGAATGCCGTATCGGCAAGCGCGAACAGCAGGCCGCCGTGCAGCATGCCGAATCCGTTCAGCATGTCTTCCCGCACCCGCATCGTTGCGACTGCGACCCCCGGCGACGGTATGTCGATGCGAATACCCAGCGCCTGCGAGGCGCTGTCTTTTGCGTACATCAATTCTGCAGAGCGGCGCGCGCGTGCCAGCGCATCCATCATTTTTTTATCCTCAGGTTGCCACCGGCTCCGCGTCCAGGCCACCGAAACGTGCGCCGAAGCTGGCGGCCGGAGGCGGCAGGGGCCCGTCCGCGGTTTCCATGACGGCCGACAGGTAAACATCGGCCCGTTTGTATACGGCGCGGTATAAATTTCGGCACAGCTGATAGGCCGAAATCCCGTGCCAGTCGGCCGGCAACAGTTCGCTCGGAAGCTGCGGATCGCGAAGCAGCACTTTGCGATATTCCTGGATTAAGAGCGTCCGTGCGACAAACGCGGTCTCCGATGACACTCGCGGATCTTCACGAAGTGCGGAGTACAGCGGCCGAAACATCGCCACGAAGCGCGCATAGCGACCGTCGATATCGTCGAGGTTCCAGCTGGCGCCGGCCAACCTGCGCATTGCAGACTCGTTGCGAATCGTCTGGCCTTCCATCACGACGACGGCGTCGGCGGCTTTCAGCCGTCGCAACGTCACGTCGAGATCCATCATGTCCGGAGCAGGATGTGCAAGAAGGTTGGCGGACAGCGCGCCGAATCCCAGCCACCGGCATTCCCGGCGCACGCCTTCTTTGTCGCCGGATGCGAGCCCGGCGAGCAGCAGAAGGCACCAGCGCCCGTCCCAGCTCGCGGCTGGCTCGCCGTAGATCCGGTGCGTCGCCTGTTCAAAACGCTCCCGACCCTCGTCGGTAAGGCTATAGTAACTGCGGCGTCCGACGAGGCGCGACTGCAGCCAGCCATCTTTGACCAGCCTGAAGACCGACGTCCGGACGAGTCGCTCGTTTATCCCGAAAACGCGCATGACGCGGATTAGGCTGCCGAGCCAGACTGTGCCGCCCCGCGGCGCAATCGCGTCGCCAAACACCGTCGTGATCAGGGACCCGGCGCGCTTCGTGGGCTGCGCCCGCAGCTGTCCGACGAGTTTCTTGCAGGCGGCTTCAATCTTCATCGCGGGACGTGGTTGCTTTCGCTAGGTCGCAACGTACAATTTGATACCGAATAATTCAAATCTGCCGAAATTTTGTATCTAAGTGGCCGGGCCCAAGATCGCTGGGCAAAGGGGGGTCTGATGAAGCTCGGAAATCTGGTGGAAGACCGCTGGGTCGAAGGCCAAGGTGACGGTGGCATCCTGGCGTCAGCGGTAACGGGCGAGCCGGTCGCAACGATTTCGAGCGCCGGCATCGACTTCGGCTCGGTGCTCGATTACGCCCGTCGGGTCGGCGGGCCGAATCTGCGGAAACTCACGTTTCACGAGCGTGGCGACATGCTCAAGGCACTGGCCAGACATCTGGACAAGCAAAAGGAGCATTTCTACGCGCTGTCCACGGAGACCGGCGCGACGCGCAAGGATAGCTGGCCGGACATTGACGGCGGCATATCTACCGTTTTCGTATTCTCGAGCAAGGCGCGTCGCGAGATGCCGAATGATGTCGTGTATCTCGACGGCGCCGTGGAACAGCTGTCGCGGAACGGCACGTTCGTCGGCCAGCACATCTGCACGCCGAAGCTCGGCGCCGCGATTCACATCAATGCGTTCAATTTCCCCGTCTGGGGTATGCTCGAGAAACTCGCGCCGACGCTCATAGCCGGCGTGCCGGCCATCGTGAAGCCGGCTTCGAGCACCGCGTACCTGACGGAACGCGTTGTCCGCAGCATCGTCGAGTCTGGCATCTTGCCACCGGGAAGCCTGCAGCTGATTTGCGGCGGTGTCGGCGACCTGTTCGACCATCTTACCTGCCAGGACAGCATTGCATTCACCGGCTCCAAGCACACGGCGGAGAAGCTCCAGCAGCATCCGCGCGTCGTTGGCGAGGCGGTCGCGTTTACGGCGGAGACCGACTCGCTGAACATGTCGATCCTTGGTCCGGATGCGATACCCGGGACACCGGAATTCGACCTGTATATAAAGGAAGTCGTGCGCGAGATGACGAGCAAGGCCGGACAGAAATGCACGGCGATACGTCGAATCATCGCGCCGGACACGATCGCCGGGGACGTCGTTGCGGCGCTGTCCACGGAGCTCGGCAAGACACGCATTGGCCATCCGGGTAACCGCGACGTCGATATGGGCGCGCTTGCCAACCTGAAACAGCGTGACGAAGTACGTGCCAGGGTCGCCGAGCTTTCAGCCGATGCGGATATCGTCTGCGGCGGCACCGACAACTTCGAGGTAATCGACGCGGATGCGCACCGCGGCGCATTTTTCTTGCCGACCCTGCTGTACTGCCAGAAACCGCTCGCGTCGAGGGCGGTGCACTCCGTCGAGGCTTTCGGTCCGGTCAGTACCGTCCTGCCGTACGCAACGCTCGATGAAGCCATCGAGCTCGCGAAGCTGGGCGACGGCAGCCTCGCTGGATCCATCGTCACGAACGACGACTCGGTCGCTCGCGAGCTCGTGCTCGGCACGGCGGCGTATCACGGCCGCATGCTGATCATCAATCGACACTGCGCCGCCGAATCGACGGGACACGGCTCGCCGCTGGCCCACCTCGTCCACGGCGGTCCGGGGCGCGCGGGGGGCGGCGAGGAAATGGGCGGCATACGCGGGGTACTGCACTACATGCAGCGCGCGGCGCTGCAGGGATCCCCCGAGACGCTCACGGCGATCGGCAACCGCTGGATCCGCGGCGCAAAGCAACGCGATCCCGGCACACATCCGTTTCGCAAGACCTTCGACCAGCTCGAAATCGGCGATACGTTCCGGAGCGATAGCCGGGAAGTGACGCTCGATGACATTGACCATTTCGCGGAGTTCACGGGCGACTGCTTTTATGCCCACACGGTTGAAGATGCTGCGCGCCGAAACCCGTTTTTCGACGGCCGCGTGGCGCACGGTTACCTCATCGTATCCTTCGCGGCCGGCCTGTTCGTCGAACCCGCGTTCGGCCCGGTGCTCGCGAATTACGGCGTCGACAATCTGCGCTTCCTCACGCCCGTCAACTTCGGCGACTCGCTGCGCGTGCGGTTGACCTGCAAGCAAAAGACGCTGCGCGGCGACTCGGGCTATGGCGAGGTCCGCTGGGATGCCGAGATTAGCAACCAGAACGACGAGATCGTTGCGCAATACGATGTGCTGACGATGGTTGCGACGAACGAGACGTGGCGAACGATGGCCTGAATGCCCACGGTCCGCGCTCGGCACCGGGGTTCGTGCCGAAATCGTGACGCAGGTCACGCGCCTAGTCGGACTAGCTTGACATAAGTCCGAACGCCGACCGGATATTCGGTCTAATCTGGACCTACGTTGCCAAAATTTCCGGGGGCTACGCCAATCATAGGAGCTAAGACACTATCGGTGCGATCGGCGACGCTTTTGGCGCTCGCCGTTGCGATGCTCACGTTTGCGTTCGATCTGTCGCAGCCGCTCGGCGTGGCTGCCGGTATGCCTTATGCGGTGCTGCCCCTTTTCGGCTTGCTCGCCCGCTCCGCAGCGCTCGTGATTCTGGGCGCCGTGTCGGGCACTGCCCTCACGGGGCTAGGCATGCTGTACTCCAGCCCGGGCGCCGCGTTTGACATCGCACTGATCAATCGCTGCATGAGCGCTGTGCTCATCTGGACAATTGCGCTGTTTGCCCTACGCCACCTGTACGTCAGTAACAGCCTGCTCGCGCAGCTCAAGCAACAGGCCAATACCGATCCCCTGACGGGACTCTTCAATCGGCGCTATTTCTTTGCCCGGGTTCGGAACGAGCTGAAGCGCTACGATCGCTACGGTGACCGGTTCTCGATCATCCTCATCGACGCCGACCATTTCAAACAAGTCAACGACACCCATGGCCACGGCGCGGGTGACGCCACGCTGCAGGCCATCGCGAACGCAAGCCTGCATACCGTCCGCGAAACCGACCTCGTCGGCCGCTTCGGTGGCGAGGAGTTTATTGTTTTACTGCCGCACACCGACGTTGCCGCGGCGGTCACCGTCGCCGAGCGAATTCGTCGGGCAATGCATACGGTAGCAATGCAGAGCGAAGGCGCCGTACCAGTCACGCTGAGTCTCGGGGTTGCAGAGGTAGGACCGCGAGCAGCCACGTTCGACGCGTTGCTGAAGGCCGCCGATACTGCGCTGTACGCCGCGAAGGAGGCGGGTCGCGATCGCGTTGCGGCCATCAGCCACGAGGCGACAAAACCGCGCATCGTTGACGCGGCTTAGGGGCTCCCGCAGCGAATTGATCGCGGCTGGCAGCCGCTCCCACGATCAAGAAGTTCGCGGCTGGGTCGCTCTCGCACATCCTGGTGCTCCGCGACATAAGGACTTCCTGTCCAAAAAGCCGCTCCCACCAGTTTCATAAATTCCGCAGCCGGAGTCGACCTCGGTTGTCGAAGTCGCACAAATCGAAAAGATTGGCGGTATATCCCGCAGGCGCGCGATCAGCGAAACGGCAGAGCCGTGTCGGCCTTGATTTCCTTGAGCACGAAGTTGGATCGAACCTGCGAGACGCCGGATAATTTGAATATGAAATCGTCGAGAAACTCATTGTAAGCATCGATGTCCCGCACGACGACGCGCAGATGAAAATCGGCTTCGCCGCTCGTCGCAAAACACTCCAGAATCTCCGGGTGGCGCTTCACCTCCCTGATGAAGCGCTCCACGTTTTTTTGCTCATGGCGTGCCAGCGACACCTGCACCATGGACGACAGCCCGAACCCCGCCTTGCGCGAATTAACGATGACGGCATAGCGATCGATGACGCCCGTGTCCTCGAGATTCTTGACCCGGCGCCAGCAGGCCGAGCTCGACATGCCGACCCGCTCCGCAAGTTGCTGCATAGTCAGGCGACTGTCGGCCTGTAGTTCGGCCAGGATGCGGGTGTCCTTCGATGACAGCATCGATTCTCTACCAAGCGATAATTTCGAATATTTTATCTTACAAGGCAACTATATTGGTAGAATATTTCATTATTCAGGAACCTGTCGGCTGAAATAGGCATCTGCTTTCACGGGTTCTGTGCCATGCTCGACGCTTTCGAGCGCACCACGGAGCGCCCCCATGGCCAGTCCCGTCCGCTCCATTGCCGCGTCGAGCGACCCGCTCGACGACTATGAACTGAGCGACCGCTACCGTCGCGAATCGGGCCGCGTTTTCCTGACCGGCACTCAGGCGCTCGTGCGCATTCCGCTGATGCAGCGGGCGCTCGATCACGCCGCCGGGCTCGACACTGCCGGGTTCATCAGCGGCTATCGCGGCTCCCCGCTCGGCGCCTACGACCAGGAGCTCTGGAGGGCCAAGGCGCTGCTCGAGGCAAACAACATCGAATTTCTGCCGGCTGTGAACGAGGACCTTGCCGCAACTGCGATTCTGGGTTCGCAGCAGGTCGAGACCGACCCGCACAGGACCGTCGACGGCGTGTTCGGCATCTGGTACGGCAAGGGGCCGGGCGTCGACCGTTCCGGCGACGCTCTGAAACACGGTAATGCCTATGGCAGTTCCCCTAACGGCGGTGTGCTTATCGTCGCCGGAGACGACCACGGCTGCGTATCGTCGTCGATGCCGCATCAGTCCGACGTGGCATTTCTGACTTTCGTGATGCCCCACCTCAATCCGGCAAATGTCGCCGAATATCTAGAGTTCGGCCTGTACGGGATCGCGCTGTCCCGGTTTTCGGGCATGTGGGTAGGATTCAAGGCGATTTCCGAAACCGTGGAATCTGCGATGTCGGTCGAGCTGCCGGCCCTGCCGTCGTTCGAGTTTCCTGCAGAGTTCGAGGCGCCCCCCGGCGGGCTGCACTATCGCTGGCCGGACCTGCCCGGCCCGCAAATCGAGGCACGGCTGGAGGCGAAGAAGGCGGCCACGCTGGCCTTCGCTGCCGCAAATCCGATCGACCACAAGATCTTCGATGTCCCTGACGCTCGTTTTGGCATCGTCACGACGGGCAAAGCACACCTCGACCTGATGGAAGCACTGCGGCTGCTCGGTATCGACCGCAACGAGGCCCGCCGCATCGGTATCGATATTTACAAAGTCGGAATGGTCTGGCCGCTCGAGCACGACGGCGCGCTCGACTTCGTGCATGACAAGCACGAGGTACTCGTCATTGAGGAAAAACGCGGCATCATCGAAAGCCAGTTCAAGGAGTACTTTTACGATTATCCCGGACGCAAGCCGAAGCGCATGGTCGGCAAACAGGATGAACACGAGCGCTCGCTCGTCCCGTGGATCGGCGAGCTGTCACCGCTCATGCTCGCGGAGATCGTCGCGGGACGCCTCGATGCCGAATTCGAGGGACTCGAGATGCGCGCCCGGGCCGAGCAACTCAGGAATACCGGCGATAACATCATCTCAATCGAGGGCGCGTCCCGCATGCCCTATTTCTGCTCCGGGTGCCCGCACAACACGTCGACGAAAGTACCCGAGGGGTCGAGCGCGCTGGCGGGTATCGGCTGCCACTTCATGGCGAGCTGGATGGACCGCAATACCGAGGGGCTGATCCAGATGGGCGGCGAAGGCGTCAACTGGATCACGCGCTCGAAATTCAACGGCAATCGCCACGTGTTTCAGAATCTCGGGGACGGCACGTTTTACCATTCGGGTTCGCTCGCGATTCGGCAGGCGGTCGCGGCGAAAACGAACATCACGTACAAGATCCTGTACAACGATGCCGTGGCGATGACCGGCGGGCAGCCGGTCGACGGGCCGCTAACCGTTCCGGCAGTCGCCCACTCGGTTCGCGCGGAAGGCGTGGACCGCATCGCGATCGTATCGGATGAGCCCGAGCAGTTTCGGGCGGCCGATTTTCCGCCGGGAACGACATTCGCACATCGACGCGCTCTGGACAGCGTGCAGCGCGAGCTTCGGGATGTCCCCGGCGTCACGGTGCTGATCTACGCGCAGACCTGCGCCACGGAGAAACGCAGACGGCGCAAGCGCGGTAAGCTGGAGGATCCCAGGAAATTCGTCGTCATTAACGACCTGGTCTGTGAGGGCTGCGGCGACTGTTCCGTCGAGTCGAACTGCCTGTCGGTCGTGCCGAAAGAGACCCCGTTCGGGCGCAAGCGCATGATCGATCAGAATTCCTGTAACAAGGACTACTCCTGCCTGAACGGGTTCTGTCCGAGTTTCGTATCGGTCGAGGGTGGCGAGCTTCAGAAGCGCACGGGTGCTTCGGCCGAAAGCGAGCTCGAGCATGCGATCGCGACACTGCCCAAGCCTGAGCCGGTACAAATTGACGGCTGCTACGACTTGCTCGTCACGGGCGTCGGCGGCACGGGCGTCGTGACGGTCGGACAGCTCATCACGATGGCGGCGCACCTCGAGCACAAAGGCGCAACGGTGCTCGATTTCATGGGCTTCGCGCAGAAATTTGGCACCGTGTTGAGCTACATTCGGATTGCCAACACGCCCGCCGATATCAATCAGGTCCGTATCGAAAGGGCCCATGCTGACGCGCTCATTGGCTGCGACCTCGTGGTCAGCTCATCGCAGCGAGCATCGATCACATACGCGCCGGGAAAGACCCGCGCGCTCGTCAACACGGCCGAGATGGCAACCGCGGATTTCGTCAGATACCGGGATGCTGACCTCCGCGCACAGGATCGTATCGACAAGATCTCGGCTGTCGTCGGTGAGCACAATCTGCGTCTGCTCGACGCGAACGGAATTGCCGAGTCAATCATGGGTGACACGATCTATGCCAACGTTCTTCTGCTCGGCTGCGCCTGGCAGCAAGGTCTCGTGCCCGCATCACTGGCCGCCATCATGCGCGCAATCGAGCTGAACGGCGTCGAAGTCGAAAAGAATAAACAGGCATTCAGCTGGGGTCGTGTCGCCGCCGTCGATCCGGAACGGGTCCGGCGAATAAGCGGCGATCGTGACACGGCGTTCGGCGATGAACCGCTCGAAAGCATCATCGAGCGTCGCGCCGAATTTCTCGCCGACTATCAGGATGACTCGCTTGCCGAGCGCTACCGGTCACTCGTCGAGCGCGTGCGGCGTTCCGAGCAAAGCCTCGGTGGCGACGCGCGTCTCACGGACGCCGTCGCGCGCAGTTTCTTCAGGTTACTCGCCTACAAGGATGAATACGAGGTCGCACGTCTGCATACCCGTACCGGGTTCCTCAATTCGGTTCGCCAGGACTTCGGCGCGCAGGCGCAGGTCCGGTTTCATCTTGCACCGCCGATCCTGCATACGGGCACGGACGCCCGCGGCCGGCCCCGCAAGCGCGAATTCGGCGCCTGGGTCATACCCGTCTTCCGGTTGCTTGCCAGCCTGCGCCGGCTTCGCGGCACACGACTCGACGTATTCGGGTACAGCGCGGAACGGCGCATGGAGCGCGGACTCATCGTCGAGTTCGAATCGCTGCTCGTGGATCTGCTGGCCGGGCTGCGAGCGGACAACATCGATGCGGCAGCCACGATCGTCCGGCAGTATCTCGACATTCGCGGGTATGGCCCGGTCAAGGAAGAGGCGGTCGCGCAAGTTCGGGCACGAGTCGCAGCACTTCACCAAGACTTCGTGAACATCAGCGGGCGCGCCGCCTGACACAGACCACCGGAAAATGTGCTTGCACAAAAGGCGCGTCGACGTGCGACCATGCACTCATGTCTGCGGACGGCATTCAGTACGAGTTCAGTAAGAGACCCGAAACCGGCAGCGTAATGCCGGTGTTGGACGGTCTCGTCTGGTTGCGCATGCCGCTGCCGTTTGCGCTGAGCCACATCAATCTCTGGTTGCTCGAAGACGCCGGAGACTGGGTCATCATCGACACAGGCATTCACAATGACGACACCAGGTCCGTTTGGCGACGCACGTTTACCGATGCGATGCGCGGTCGGCCGGCATCGCGGATTGTCGCGACGCATCTACATCCTGACCATGTCGGCTGTGCCGGCTGGCTTGCCGGCGTTTTCGACGCGGATCTCTGCATGTCACGAGACGAATACCTGCTTTGCAGGGAGCTGGTGGCCGACACAGGCCGTGCAGCGCCGGATGCTGGCGTTCGCTTTTACAGGCAGGCGGGCGTAGATGCAGAGAATATTGAGCGTTACAAAAAGATGTTCGGCTTCTTCGGCAAATTCGTTTCCCCGCTGCCCGACGGCTATGTTCGCCTGCAGGATGCGGACCGTCTCAATATCGATGCCGAAGCCTGGGAGATCATCGTCGGGCGCGGACACTCGCCGGAGCACACGTCGCTGTTCAATTCGCAGCGAAACGTCGTTATTTCTGGCGACCAGCTCCTGCCGACGATATCGTCGAATGTCAGCGTTTTCCCCAGGGCGCCGACTGCGAATCCGCTCAGAGACTGGCTGGATTCGCTCGGAACGATGCAAGCAAGGCTGCCGGAGGATGTTCTGGTGCTGCCGGCGCATGGTAAGCCGTTTCGGGGTGCGCATGCGCGTCTCGCCGCGTTGATGGATGAACATCTGACGAATCTCGACGCACTGTTCGAATTCTGTAAGGAGCCAAAACGCGCGGTCGATGTGTTCCCGGTGCTTTTCAAAAGCCGAATTACAGGCACGAATCTGATAATGGCGACGGGCGAAGCCGTCGCGCATCTCAATTACCTGTTGGACAAAAGCGAACTGGTCGCCGGGCGCGACGATGCGGGCGTGCTCTGGTACCGACGTAACTAAGGCTCTGACCCGCAAAAAAATGGCCGGTCACCAAATCGGCGCCGGCCTTCTCCTGGGCTCGGCGATCGTCAGATACGACGATTGATACGCGCGCCGCGGCGATCATAACGATTGTCGATTCTGCGTCCACGATTGTCGAGACGCCGGTCAATGCGATCACCTTTCTTATCCAGTCGGCGATTGATCCGGTCACCCCGATTATCAAGACGACGGTCGATGCGATCGCCTTTGCGATCGAGCCGATCCGCAAGCCGATCATTGCCCGCCGCATCGGCGCGATCCGACAAGCGGTCGAGGCGGCGGTCGACGCGTTCTCCTCTGTGATCGAGGCGCCGGTCGATACGGTCACCGCGCGCATCCAGGCGGCGAGCGATTCGGTCGCCATTCACGTCGAGGCGATGCTCAATCCTGTCGCCACGCTTGTCCAGCCGCTTCTCGATGCGGTCTCCCCGGTCGGCAGCCGCCGTTGCGCTGAGCAGCACGAAAGCCGTTGCGATAATTCCAGTCGATTTCAAATCCATGATCAGTCTCCCTTTGATGTTAGCGTCAAAATTGGCTGTCTTCGGTGTTTACAACGCAGACACGGCGCTCGGGTTGACAACAATTTCGCCGCGACGGGTTATTGTCAAAACAATATCACTCACCAAAAAAAAAGCCGCCGGTCATCGCAACCGGCGGGCTCTTTGCGGTTCGACCTAATCGTCGCGCAGTCAGGTCTGATCGTCGATTGTGGCGTCCATTGCAGTCGCGGCCACGCTCTTCATGCCATTGCGGCAGCCAGACTCGGATTCATAGTTCTGACTCGAGCCGACGACCTGACCGTTCGATGCCAACACGTTGAACCGAAATTTGCCGGACGGCGTGGTTTTCTTTACCAGCCGATCCGGATTTTGCGAGTTCTTGCGCACGGATTCGACACCGTTCATACAGCTCGTCTTCTTCGCGTAGCCCTCGCTGGACAGAATATTCTGACCGTTCGCTGCTCTCAGACGAAAGCGGTATTCGCCCGCCTTGTCCTTGTAGACTTCGAATTTACCTGGCATGTCTGTCTCCTGTCGTTGGTTTCTGCCGGCGGTATTAACCAGTACATCGCGCTCACTTGACCACGAACGTCACTTTCATCACGACGCGATATTCCTTGACTTCGCCGTCATCGACGACGACCTTTTGCTCCTTGATCCACGCGCCTTCGATTTTGTCGACGGTCTCGGCCATCTTGTTTATTCCCTTCCGAATTGCGTCTTCGAAGCTCTTGGACGACGACGCCGAAATTTCGGACGTTTTAGCAACACTCATCGTGTATCTCCCATCGCGAATTGATTAGAAATTCTTGCTTCTCGTTGCCCCGCCCCCGGCCGGATGCGGACATAAGCTCGCAAAGATAACGCGTCTCGCCATCGATTCGCAAAAATTTGCTCTGCCCGAAAGTTAAGAAGGCAGCGATTGCGATTGCCGCGGCGCTCCGTAACCAGGGGTCTGACGCCAGAGCCATTCTGTGCAGGCAGGGGCCCGAAAGTCTCTGAAAAAACGTCATTTATTGGCAGGATTCTTGACACATTTCCGTCGGCTTGATGTTAGAATCGCGCCCGACCAAGCGGGGTCGACTTCGCTGGACCGGGCGTAACGGGTCGATTCCTGCGCGGGGGTTCGTGACCGCGGACCAGGCGGGCAACTTCCGGCAGCGTCACCGGAATTCCCAATCAATCGTACGGAGTAAGACTTATGACACTGCTGATTCGCGCCGGTATTGCGGCAATCGCTCTGCTGCTCGCTTTTTCGAACGCCAGCGCTGAAGCCGAGGCCGGACAAGGATATTTTTCCGCCATGGCGTCTTACATAGACGACGATACCGACCGCGCCGCCAATGATGAGGTTGGGGGTGGCCAATTCAGTATCGGCTATGCAATTGACGAGCACTGGAATTTCGAGGTTTTGTACCAAGCCGCGTCCCTGGGTGGTTTCGTTCCACAAGAGCAGGCCGGAATAGGCATCGACTTTCAACGAGTATTCTTCCGGTCGAGCAGATTCAGCCCTTACTTGTTTGCCGGATTCGGCTGGTTCCAGACGACACCCGAAGCTGCACAGCCGGACGATGAAGGTGACATGTATGCGGGCGGCGCCGGCTTCAATCTGGACCTGGGATCCTCGAATGTGTCGCTGCGCGGCGAGTGGCGCTACCGGGTCGACAGCGCTGCGCCGACGGATCAGCACGATAATCTGTTTAGCCTCGGCCTGCAGATTCCGTTCGGGGCCCGCGCGCCGAAATGGTCAGACGCAGATGGCGACGGCATCGCGGACGGCGCGGATCGCTGTCCGAACACGCCAGCTGGCGCCAGTGTCGACGAGTTCGGCTGCGAACTCGACAGCGACGGCGACGGCGTCAAAGACTCCGCCGACCAGTGTCCGAACACGCCGCGCGGCGTAGCGGTCGATGCGCGCGGCTGCCCGAGGGACAGTGATGGCGACGGTGTCAGCGACGATCGTGACAAGTGCCCGAACACGGTTCGCGGCGCCAAGGTCGACGCAAACGGCTGTGAACTCGATAGCGACGGTGACGGCGTCGTCGATCGCATTGACGAGTGCCCGAATACACGCAAGGGCGCACAGGTCGACGTCAAAGGTTGCGAGATCAAGGAAGTCATTCGGCTGCCGGGCGTCAACTTCGAGACGAATTCGGATCGACTTCTGGCAGGAGCTTCCGCCGTGCTCGACGATGCCGTCGCGACGCTCAAGCGCAACCCGACCATTACCGTGGAAGTCGAGGGCCATACCGACAGCGACGGTTCCGCCGCCTACAACGAGGGTCTCTCGGCGCGGCGGGCCCAGACCGTGTACGACTATCTTGCGACTAACGGCATTGCCGAGGACCGCATGACGGTGCGCGGCTACGGCGAATCCCGCCCGATCGCCGACAACAGCACGGCTGCCGGCAAGGCCCAGAACCGACGGGTCGTGCTGCGGGTTATCGAGCGGTAAACGGCTAGCGAGCCTCAATCGTTAAGCGCGCAGCGCAAGCTGCGCGCTTTTTTTTTGCCCCGTGGTGGCTTCAGAGCACGCGTCAGCTATGCAGCAGGAGCACCGGAACTTTCGCTTTGCGCAGCAGGAATTTCGTGGTGCCGCCGAACACTTTTTCGCGCCAGCGACTGCGGCTGTATGCCCCACCGATCAGCAGGTCGCCGCCGGCATCACGATAGGCTCCGATCAGTTCGGATTCCACGTCCCGTCCCCGCGTCGCGATCCGTTCCGCCTTGATGCCCCAGTGCGCCAGGTAGGAAGTGAGGTGGCTCGATTTCGGTCCGAGACGATCCTCCGTGCCTGAGCTCACGATCGTCACCTCATTGGCACGCTGGAGCAATGGCAATGCAGCGGATACGGCCCGCGCAGCCTCGCGGCTCTGGTTCCAGGCTATGACGATCTTCGTGCCAATCTTCCTGCGACCGGATTGCGGCAACACCAGCACCGGTCGCGCCGACTCGATCAGTGCCGACATCATGAACACGTCGGCGACTCCGCCGGTCTTCGCTGGCCTCGACACGATAACGAGATCGGATACAGGGCCAATGATGTTCATGAGTTTCTCCGGAGATCCGACCTTCTCCGCCCAGATCGCGTTCGCATTCGCGCTTGCACGTTTGACGACTTTGTAGCCGTTCTGCTCTGCGATTTGCTCGTAAAGCGCCCTCGCCGCCTGCGGGGCCTTTTTCGTGCTTTTGCGTCGCCAGGCCGCTTCCGAAAATGCGGACGACAGAGAGACCTCGGAGGAGCGATGGGGTCTAATGTGGCATCCGCTGACGCTCGCCTCGAGACGCTTGCCCAGATCGAACGCGGTCTGCAACGCCCGGGCACACTCGGGCCGATCTGCGACCGGAACCAGTATTACACGCATGAATGCCTCCCGGTAATTTCTTCTGACTTCTTGAACGCGGTGAACGCTTGCCGTGAACCGAGCCCGCCCCGTCACGAGGCGGCCCAGCTGGGTCCCGGAACCGGTTCTGGCTTTACGGCTTTCTGGTTCGAATACCTATTCGCCGCGACGAATGTACGCCATTAAACAGGCGCCTGCCGGACGTTCGAGTGCACCGGCGGACTACTGTACCAGAAATTCTTCAGACGACGCTTGCCGCCCGCATTTCACGGGCACAGTAGCTGGCGCCGAGCAAACCGGGCTCCGGATGGACGATGAGCTGTGTCGGTATTCGCTCCATGATCGAGCGGTAGCGACCCTTGCTTTCGAAGCCGTTGCGGAAGCGGCTCGTCGACAGCAGTTCCGGGTAACGCCGCACGATGCCGCCGGCGATGAAAATCCCGTCGGTGGCGCCCAGGGCAAGCGCATAGTCGCCGGCGAACTGCCCCAGTATTTCGAAAAACAGGTGCACGGCCTCGGCGGCGCGCGGGTCGCTATTATTGCTCCCGGCAGTAAATATTTCGGCGGCCGAGAGTCGCGCGCGGTCCTCCCCGTGAATTCGTGTCAGCGCCCAGTAAACGTTCTCTATCCCGGGGCCCGACACGAGGCGCTCCGTCGAGACGCGGTCGAAACGCTCGCGGAGCGCTTTGAGCACATCGATTTGCACCTGCGATTCCGGCGCGAAGCCGCCGTGGCTGGCCTCGCCCGCGATCGGCAAGAGCCGGTCGCCGCGCTTTAGAAGTCCCACAGCGCCCAGCCCCGTACCTGGCCCGACAACGCCTATTGTGTAGCGATCGGTCGGCAGCGGCGGTGGGTCCGGCAGCCCGATCGGCCGGCAGTCTGCCGCGGCGAGCAGCGGTATACAGTAGGCAATCGCTTCAAAATCGTTGAGCAGACGCACCGCGGGAGTCCTGAACTGGCTCGCGAGGTCCGCCGCGACGATGCGCCAGTCGTTGTTCGTAAAGCGCACCTGCTGGTCGATGATCGGACCGGCGGCGGCCAGGCAGATGACGGTTGGCGATTTGGCGTCGACGGTCTTCAGGAAATGGCGAATCGCCAGATCCGCGGAATCGAAGTCGGCGCAGCGAAGCGTTACCGCATCGGCAAAGCCCTTAGTCGATTCGTCCGCAAGGGCAAAGCGGGCATTTGTGCCGCCAATGTCGCCGATTAACAGCGGTGCCGCGCTCATTTCCTCATGCCCGATAACCCCCGAATATGGTTGCGCCTGCTTCCGCGCCGTTGACGCGCTCGCGAAATGCCGCAAACAGTTCGCGTCCCAAACCGAGGCGGCTGGCCACGAGGTCGAAGTCGGGCAGCGGTCGCTGCGCAGGGTCGCCCACTTCGGATTCGACGGCCAGGAGACCGGCGTCCGCATCGATAATAACCAGGTCGCCGTCGCGAATCTTGCCAATTAATCCTCCGTGCAGCGCCTCCGGGGTCACCTGAATTGCGGCCAACACGCTGCCAGACGCACCCGACATCCGTCCGTCGGTCAACAGCGCCACCCGGAAGCCCCGATTCTGCAGCACGCCCAGGTACGGCGTCAGCTTGTGAAGTTCCGGCATGCCGATCGCGCTCGGGCCCTGCGCAGGTAGTACCGCCACGAAATCGCATTCGAGTTCGTCGGCGTTGAACGCATCGATGAAATCGAGCTGTGACTGAAACACACGAGCGGGTGCGCGGATCCGATAATGCTCTGCGCTCATCGCCGAAACCTTTACGATTGCCCGGCCCAGGTTGCCGTGGACCACCCGCAGTCCACCCTCATCGTCAAACGGATCCGCTACCGGCCGCAAGATGTTCCTGTCCAGTGATCGGTTCTCTACGTCTTTCCAGACGACGCGCGCATCGGCCAGGGCCGGCTCGACGCAAAAACGTCGCAGGCCGTGTCCCAGGATCGTCATGACATCCTCGTGCAGAAAGCCTCCGTCGAGTAACTCGCGAATCATGAAGCCGAGACCCCCGGCTGCGTGAAAATGATTTACGTCCGCGAGCCCGTTTGGATACACGCGCGCGAGCAGCGGCACCGCGGCCGACAGCTCGGCGAAGTCGTCCCAGTCGACGACGATGCCGGCAGCGGCAGCAATAGCGACGAGGTGCATCGTGTGATTGGTGGACCCGCCGCTCGACAGAAGTCCGACGATGCCGTTGACGATTGCCTTTTCGTCGACGATCTCGCCGATCGGCGTGTAGCTCTTCCCGAGATTCGTAATCCTCAGCACCGTGCGAACGGACTCTGCGGTAAGGTGATCCCGAAGGCTTGCGCCGGGATTGACGAACGAGCCACCGGGAAGCTGCAGCCCCATGAATTCCATCAGCATCTGGTTGCTGTTGGCAGTGCCATAAAACGTGCACGTGCCCGGGGCGTGATACGACGCGGACTCTGCGGCGAGCAGCTCGTCGCGGCCGATTCGCCCGGCTGCGAATTCCTCACGAATGCGCGCTTTCTCCTTGTTCGGAAGTCCGGAGACCATCGGCCCCGCCGGTACGAATACGACGGGCAGGTGGCCGAACGCGAGTGACCCTATCAGCAAGCCGGGCACAATCTTGTCGCAAATTCCGAGGCACAGCACCGCATCGAACATGTTGTGCGACAGCGCCACCGCGGTCGCAAGCGCGATGACGTCGCGACTGAACAGGGACAGATCCATGCCGTCCTGGCCCTGGGTAACTCCGTCACACATCGCCGGGACGCCGCCCGCGAACTGGGCGACGGCGCCCTCCTCGCTCGCCGTTTTCTTGATCAGCGCCGGGTATGTCGCATACGGCTGATGCGCGCTTAGCATGTCGTTATAGGCGGACACGATGCCAATATTCGGAGCGCTCGCTCCCGCGAGTGAATCTTTGTCGGCCTTGCCGCCGGCGGCCATCCCGTGGGCGAGATTGCTGCACGACAGCCTCGTCCGCGTCGGGCCGCCGTTTGTGGCCGCATCCAGCCGCCGCAGGTATCTTCCACGGCTCGGTCGGCTGCGTGCTCGTATGCGTTCGGTAACACGCTCAACGGTCTTGTTCATCGTTCTCCTGCCTCGAAATCATCGATCATCACGGTGCCCAGTAGACTCTGAGCATTGCACGCTTCTGGCGCAGCAGTCTTGCTACGGGAAGGGGCGAGTCAGTGGTTTTCGCCGCTGTATAAGTCCGCATCTTGTCGTCGCCGAACATCAGCAGCACGATGTCGTCACTGCGCGACAACGCGGCGAGCGTTAGGCTGACTCGCCGGTGCGGACTCGCCCCAGTCTCCACTGGCAGCCACAGTTTTTCTCCATCGGGATCGAGTCCTTCCAAAAGGTTTTTCGCGTCCGGGAACAGGGACGCGAAGTGCCCGTCTGTGCCCATGCCGAGCAGGGCACACGCGAACGGGAACGGTAAACCGAGGAGTTTTTCGTGCAGCGATGCGCAGCGCTCGGCGGGTGTCTCATCCGCGGCGTATATCGGAACGAGTGACGCTGCCTTCGCGCTTTCGGTCAGCAGATGCTCGCGAACCAATTTTTCGTTGCTGTCCTTGTCGGTCGGGGGCACCCAACGCTCGTCGCTGAGGATCAGATGGACGTGGCCCCAATCGATCGGGGTACGCGCAAGGGTCGCAAAGCAGGTGGTCGGCGTGCGGCCGCCGCTGACGACCAGCGATGCGGCGCCTTGCCGTTCCAGCCGGCGGGATAAGGACTCTGCGATCTGCGCGGCTGCCGCGGCCGAGGCCGCGTCGCGGGTATCGAAAAAATACTCCATCGTCGTCTCAGCTCTCCGGGTGCCAGGCGCGACCATCGCGGTCCAGCAACATGGACGATGCGGCCGGCCCCCAGGATCCCGCTACATAGGACTCCACGCTCTGCCGCGACGCCTCCCAGCCGGCGATGATCGTATCGATCCAGCGCCAGGCGGCCTCGACTTCGTCGCGACGCATGAACAACGCCGGGTTCCCGCGAAGCACCTCCATCAACAGGCGTTCATAGGCATCCGGATAACGTATGCCAAAGGCTTCCTCGAAGCTCAGATCGAGCGAGACGGGGCGCAATTCGAAGCCGCCGGGCCCCGGTTCTTTCGCCATTACGAATAATTTCACGCCTTCGTCGGGCTGCAGCGTGATCTTCAGCCGGTTCGGCACAACGTTGTAGCGCTGCTCCGGAAAGATGGAGTGCGGCACATCGTGGAACTGAACGACGATCTCGGACAGCTTCTGCTTCAAACGCTTGCCGGTGCGCAGATAAAATGGCACGTTCGACCAGCGCCAGTTTTCGATTTCCGCCTTGATTGCGACGAATGTTTCGGTACCGCTCATCGCGCCGTCCAGCTCCTTGACGTAGCCCGGCACGGGTGCGCCATCGATTGCGCCGGCAGTGTACTGACCGCGTACCGTGTAAACACGCACTGCATCGCCCTCGATCGGTTTCAGCGCACGCAAGACTTTTATTTTCTCGTCGCGCACGGCTTCGTGGTCGAGACTCGACGGCGCCTCGATTGCCGTCAGGCAGAGGAGCTGCAGCAGATGGTTTTGCACCATGTCCCTGAGTGCCCCGATGCGATCATAAAATTCGACGCGGCCGCCGACGCCCAGGTTTTCAGCGACCGTAATTTGCACGTGGTCGATGGCGCCTCGCCGCCAGAGCGGTTCGAACAGTGAGTTCGCAAACCGCAGCGCAAGCAGATTTTGCACCGTCTCCTTGCCGAGGTAATGATCGATGCGAAAGATCTGATTCTCGTCGAAACACGCACCGACGTCCTCGTTGATTTCACTCGCGGTCGCGAAATCCCGACCAAGTGGTTTCTCCAAAACGATGCGACTCGACTTCGTCACGAGCTTGTTTTTTCTCAGTCCCTTTGCGATCGCGCCGAAAAGTCCCGGTGCCGTAGCGAGATAGGCAACCCGGACGCGCTCTTTTTTTCCGTTGAGCAGCTTGCACAGACCCTTCCAGCTGTCAGGATCGAGGGCGTCGGCCCGGACGTACTCGATGCGCTCACTGAACGTGCGCCAATGCGCCGCTTCGAAGTCACCGGCGCCGAGGTTTTCCCTGAGCGCTGCCTCGACGGCATCGAGATAGGCTTTGCGGCTCATCGCCGCACGACCGGCGGCGATGATGCGGCTGTCGCCCGTGATTTGTCCGTCTCGCTCACGGTGGTACAGCGCGGGCAGCAGCTTGCGCATCGACAAGTCGCCGGTGCCGCCGAAAATAATCAGGTCAAAGACCTCGACCGGAATCAGTCTGGCCATCTAAGCTCCCTCAGGCTTTCTGTAATTTTACTACAAATCGGGATAAATTCCCCAAGAATTGCTGGATTTCGAGCAATTTTTTTTGTAGTTTTGCTACATGCTGGCGGAGATCTCGAGTCGTATCAACACCCTGAGCCCGGCCGAAGGCCGCGTCGCGCGCTGGATTCTGGACCACCCGCGGCAAGCGGCGCGCGCCACGCTGGCCGAACTGGCCGACGGCTGCGGGGCCAGCGAGCCGACGGTCATTCGCTTCTGCCGGCGGCTCGGTCTGGCCGGCTTTCGCGAGCTCGGGCTGCGACTCAGCGAGGCCTCGGCGCAGCCCGCAAGCTATCTGCACCGCGACGTACGCGCCGACGACCGCGCGGCCGACGCCGCCGCGAAAGTCATCGACGCCTCCGTCCATGCGCTCCTCGACGTCCTGAGACGACTATCGTCGATGCCGCTCGAAGCGGCCGTCGCAGTGATGCAGGCTGCCCGCCAGCTCGCGTTTGCCGGGCTCGGTGCGTCCGGATACGTTGCCAGCGACGCCTGCCACAAGTTTTTTCGGCTGGGCCTGCCGTGCACGACCCTCACCGACACGCCGTCGATCCTGCAGTTCGCTGCAATCGCCGAACACAGCGACGTCCTCGTGATCGTCTCGCATTCGGGCCGCTGGACGGAACTCGGACGGGCAGCGCACATGGCTGCCGGGCGCGGCTCCACCGTCATCGCCCTGACGGATCCTCGATCGAGCCTCGCAGGCGCCGCAAACATCGTGTTTCCATGCGATGCGCACGAAGACGCGAACGTGTACACCCCTATGAGCTCAAGGCTGGCGCAGCTTGCGTTGCTCGATGCGCTGCAGGTAGCGCTGGCGCTGGCGCTGGGTGACCAAGCCGTAGCCCGGCTGAAACTCACCAAGGCGGCACTTCGGCCGGCGACCGATCATTCCGATGCGCGAACCTCCAACCAAGACGGCGACTGAAAGCGAGAAACGATGCCTTATCGGCGCTACATTAACAGGCGCGAAGCGACTCGCCGTCCGGGTGGCGATCAAGTTTCATAATGTCTCCCGGGCCGCGTTCTCAAAACCGTGACGCTTCGCACCAGGTCGCGGCAGCGAGTGCCGGCACGTAACACGATAAGCTGGGGACGGTCCAGGATCTTTACCGATGGCAACAAACGGTAGCAACCACAGTTTTCCGGAGCGCCGCTGCGCCGGCGTCTGCCTGCACATCACATCGCTGCCCGGACCCTACGGTATCGGCGAGATCGGCCGCCATGCATTCCGTTTCATTGACCAGCTCCGAGCGACGGGTCTTTCGGTCTGGCAGTTTCTCCCAACCGGCCCGACAGCTTACGGCGACTCGCCCTACCAACCGCTGTCCACGTTGGCCGGCAACGAGATGCTGATCGATATTGCGGATCTCATCGATCGCGGACTCTTGACGGCTTCAGAGGCGATGGGCCTCACCGACCTGCCACGTGACGCGACCGATTATGGCGCTCTGATACCGATCAAGGATCGGCTGCTGAAGATCGCCGCCGGTCGTTTTTCTGCGGTCGCGGACAGACAGCAGATGTCCGACTTCGAGGCCTTTCTCGATGCCAACGACCGCAAGTGGCTTCATGACTACGCGCTGTTTCGGATATTGAAGACGCGTCACGGAGAGCGTCCCTGGCCCGACTGGGACAAAGACTATGTACGCCGTAATAAGGCGTCGCTCGAGCGGCTCGCAGCTTCGCAGGATGACGCGATTGCCGTCATCAAGACCGTGCAGTACCTGTTCCATGACCAGTGGCGACGCCTTAAAAACTACGCGCACGCAAACGGGATAACGTTGTTTGGCGACATGCCGATTTACATCGCCCTGGACAGCGCAGATGCCTGGGCGGATCGCGACATGCTGCAGCTTAACGGAAGCGGGCGCGCCGAGTATGTGGCGGGTGTACCTCCTGACTACTTCAGCGAGGACGGGCAGCTCTGGGGTAACCCGCTGTATGACTGGGCCGCGCACGCCAGGGACGGTTATCGCTGGTGGATCGACCGGCTGCGCGCGTCGGCCGATCTCGTCGACATCGTACGCATCGACCATTTTCGCGGCTTCGAAAGCTACTGGTCGATTCCGGCCGGCGCGAAGACGGCCCGGATTGGCACCTGGGAGCCCGGTCCCCGCGACGCGATTTTCGATGCGATGCGCGATGCGCTAGGGAATTTGCCGATCGTCGCGGAGGATCTCGGCGTGATAACGCCGGAGGTCGACGCGCTTCGAGACCGCTACGGGATTCCTGGCATGATCGTGCTGCAATTCGACGTTTGTGACGAGGATTTCGACCTTGCGAAAGTCGCAAGTAACGTCGTCTGCTACACGGGCACTCACGACAATGACACTACGATCGGGTGGTTTAACGGCAGCCCGGAGGATATCCGCACGAAGGACGAAATAGCGACGACGCAAAAAGCCGTGCTCGAGCTCACCGGGGGAACGCCCGAGACGATCAATTTTGACCTCATCCGGGCGGCGTTCAGCACCGAAGCCCGCATGGCGATTGCCCCGATGCAGGACTTCCTCGGGCTCGGCTCCGAGTCTCGCATGAACACGCCCGGCAAGCCTGCGAACAACTGGCGCTGGCGCATGCGCGACGAACAGCTTACTGACGACGTGCAGGATCGGGTCGCTTCGATGGTGCGGGCAGCCGAGCGCGGCAAGGATAGCTGATTTCGGAGAATCGCCACCGCAGCGGGCGAAAAAAATGGCAGACTAGGACAAGAACAAGAGGAGCCACCCGAATGTCTGCGCAAGAACAGACAACCGATGCCCGCTTTATCAGTCGCCTCACGCGCGAAACGCTGGCGCTCATCCTTGCGGGCGGCCAGGGTTCGCGGCTGCACGAACTCACGACCTGGCGCGCAAAGCCCGCACTCTATTTCGGCGGCAAGTACCGCATCATCGATTTTCCGCTGTCGAATTGTCTCAACTCCGGCATACGGCGGATGGGCGTGCTGACGCAGTACAAGGCCCATTCGCTCATTCGCCATCTCGTACGCGGCTGGTCCTGGTTCCAGTCAGGCGCTGGTGATCGCGAATTCGTCGAAATCCTGCCCGCCTCGCAGCGCATCGGCGGCGAATGGTATCGCGGCACGGCCGATGCCGTGTATCAAAACCTCGACATCATTCGCACCCACGCTCCCCGATTCGTGCTGATCCTGTCCGGCGACCATATCTACAAGATGGACTACGGCCCTTTTCTCGCAGCGCACGCCGCAGCCGATGCGGACATGACCGTGTCCTGTCTTGAGGTGCCGCTCGCCGAAGCTGCCGGCGCTTTTGGCGTCATGACCGTCGACCAGTCCGGCAGGGTCATCGACTTCAATGAGAAGCCTGAGAAACCTGAGCCGATACCCGGCAAACCTGGCCTGTGCCTCGCATCGATGGGCAATTACGTTTTCAACACCGAGTTTCTCTACGAGCAGGTGATCAAAGACGCCGACACGCCCGGCACCCAGCACGATTTCGGGCGCAACGTCATCCCGTCGATCATCAAAGATTACCGCGTGTACGCGTATCCGTTTCGCGACCCGGAAACGGGCGCGCAGGCCTACTGGCGAGACGTCGGCACGCTCGATGCGTTCTGGGAAGCGAATATGGAACTCGTATCGATCTCGCCGCAGCTGAATCTGTATGACAGGGATTGGCCAATTCTGACCTATCAGATCCAGGCGCCGCCGGCCAAATTCGTTTTCGACGATGCCGACCGCCGCGGGCAGGCGCTGAACTCGATGGTATCGGGCGGTTGCGTCATCTCCGGCGCAACCGTCAACCGCTCGCTGCTGTTCACCCGATCTCGCGCCGAGCATCACAGCCAGATCACGGAATCCGTTTTGCTGCCCGCCGTAACGGTCGGTGAGGGCTGCCGGATCAATCGTGCGATCATTGATCGTGGTGCGAGGATCGAGGCCGGCACCGTCATCGGCGAGGATCACGACAAGGATCGCGAGCGCGGTTTCCGCGTCACGGAGTCGGGCATCACGTTGGTCACGCCCGACATGCTGGGGCAACACCTGCATTTCACACGTTAGATCCGTTATGCACGCACCGTATAATTCGCCCGCCGCGGCGGCCGCAAGCACGGGTTCTTCCTGATGTCGGCTATCGATCTCGATTTGGCGGCAAACGCCGACGCCGTCGCGCGGGTTGCCGCAGGCCGCCACGACGATCCGTTCTCGATCCTGGGTCTGCACCGCACGAGGTACGGTCGAGTCGTGCGCTCATTCCAGCCGCACGCCGAAGCCGTCGATCTCGTCGACAGGCAGGGCGCAGTTCTCGCTCACATGCAGCGTTTACATCCCGACGGCGTGTTCGCGGCCGCGATGCCGGGCAGGAAGCGTCGCTACCGCTTGCGCATACACACGGGCGGCGGCCACAGCTACGAGATTGAAGATCCCTACCGCTTCGCCCAGACGCTTGGCGATATGGACCTCTACCTGCTCGGCGAGGGATCGGACCGGCAGATTTACCGGAAGCTCGGCGCGCATCCGAAAACGCTGGCCGGGGTGAGCGGCACCCGATTCGCGGTCTGGGCGCCGAACGCATCAAGGGTAAGCGTGGTCGGCGACTTCAACGGCTGGGACGGACGCCGTCACACGATGCGCCTGCACCCTGCGAACGGTATCTGGGAAATCTTCATACCGGGCATCGGTAACGGCACCCTGTACAAATACGAGCTGCTCGATGGACGGGGCCGGCTCCTGCCGCTGAAAAGCGATCCGTTCGCAAGCTATCACGAAGCGCCGCCCGGGAATGCGTCGGTCGTTTACGAGAGTGATTTCAACTGGTCCGATGATGACTGGATGCAGCGCCGCAGCGCGATGCCGGACCTGAACCGGCCGGTCAGTATCTACGAAGTCCATCTCGGCTCGTGGCGTCGCAAGCTCGATGCGACGAACAGTTACCTGAGCTACCGCGAGCTTGCCGAGGAACTCGTCGAGTACGTCGCGGACTTGGGGTTTACCCACATCGAGCTCCTGCCCGTGACGGAGCATCCCTTCGACGGATCGTGGGGCTACCAACCGATCGGTCTGTTTTCGCCGACCTACCGCTTCGGCAATCCCGATGACTTCCGGTATCTCATCGACCGCTGTCATGCCGCAGGGCTGGCCGTGATCGTCGACTGGGTGCCGGCCCATTTTCCCCGCGACGAGCACGGGCTGAGGCGCTTCGACGGCACGGCACTTTACGAACACGAGGACCCCCGCAAGGGCGAACACGCCGATTGGGGCACGCTAATCTTCAATTTCGGCCGCCGTGAAGTCGTCAATTATCTGCTCGGCAGCGCGCTCTACTGGATCAATGAATTTCACATCGACGGCATTCGCGTCGATGCGGTCGCGTCCATGCTGTATCTTGATTATTCCCGCGATGACGGACAGTGGGTTCCGAACGAGTATGGCGGCAACGAAAACATCGAGGCCGTCGAATTTCTGCGCGTTTTCAACAAAGAAATACACGCGCACGGGGCTGAGTCTTTTGCCGAGGAGTCCACGGCCTGGCCCGGGGTATCCAGGCCTGTCGAAAACGGTGGCCTCGGCTTTACCTACAAATGGAACATGGGGTGGATGAACGATACGCTCGCCTACATGGGCGAGGATCCCGTGCACAGGCGCTACCATCACGACAAGATAACATTCGGCCTCGTGTATGCATTCAATGAAAACTTCGTATTGCCGTTGTCCCACGATGAGGTCGTACACGGCAAACGCTCTCTGATCGGCCGTATGCCCGGCGACGATTGGCAGCGATTTGCGAATCTAAGGGCTTACCTGGCCAGCATGTACGCACATCCCGGCAAGAAGCTGCTGTTCATGGGCAGCGAAATCGCACAATACCAGGAATGGAACCACGACCGATCGCTCGACTGGCACCTGCTCGAATTTGACAACCACCGCGGCATGCAGCTCCTGGTCAGGGATCTGAATCGCCTGTATCGCGAGCGGCAGCCATTGCACGCGATCGACTTCGAGGCGGCGGGCTTTGAATGGATTAACTGGGAGGACCGCGAGAACAGCACGCTCACCTGGCTGCGCCGGAATCAAAACGGCGACTTTGTTATCTGCGCGTGCAATTTCACTCCCGTCGTCCGGCACGACTTCCGAATCGGCGTTCCCGAGGATCGGCTTTATCGGGAGATCCTGAACACAGACGCCTCCTGCTACGGCGGCAGCAATGTCGGCAATCCGCCGCTCGACGCATTGCCGGAGCCCCGTCAGGGCCGACCTTTTTCGCTACGATTGACGCTGCCGCCGCTTGCCACGATCATCCTGGAGCCGGTGACCAAGGGAGAGTGACTGATGTCGGCACGTTCTGACCAGACCGCCGGAATCGGCGACATCGAATTGCTGCAGGCGCCTGCCCTGCCGATGTCGGCAGATGCGATTCTCGAGGACTTCACCCATTATTACGGACGCATGCTGGGCCGGCGTACGATTCGCTCGCAGTCGCCGTTCCTTTACCCGGCTATCGTATTCGCGGCGCGGGACCGACTCATGGAACGCTGGGGTACGACGCGAAATGCAACCGAGCGGGCCGGGAATCGGCGCGTTGCGTATCTCTCGCTGGAATTCCTGATGGGGCGCCTGTTGCGAAACGCGCTCTTGAATCTCGGCATCGAGGATGAAACGGCCGAGGCGCTAAACCGGCTCGGACTGAATCTGGAGGACGTCTACGAACGGGAGCACGACGCCGGGCTCGGCAACGGCGGTCTCGGCCGGCTCGCCGCCTGCTTCCTCGACAGCTGCGCGACTCTGGCGCTGCCGGTCATGGGTTACGGCATTCGCTATCACTATGGAATGTTCCATCAGCGCATCGAGAATGGCTATCAGGTCGAGGAGCCGGATCTCTGGCTTCGCGAAGGGTTCCCGTGGGAAATCGAGCGCATTGAATATGCGCAAACGATTCGTTTTGGCGGCTATACGAGCACCTATCTGGATAACGACGGCAAGACACGGTTCGCATGGAACGATACTCACGATGTGCTCGCCATCCCGTACGACGTTCCGATACCCGGTTATCGCAACGAAATCGTCAACACGCTCAGGCTCTGGTCTGCATCGGGCACGGACGCATTCGATCTGGAGGAATTCAATGCTGGCAGCTACGCGGATGCGGTCGCCGCGAAGAATGCTGCCGAGAACATCACGATGGTCCTGTATCCGAACGCGGTTACCGAAAGTGGTCGGGAACTCAGGCTTCGACAGCAGTACTTTCTCGCTTCGGCAAGCCTGCAGGACATTCTGCGCTACTGGAGCGAGCATCACGGCGATGATCTGAGCGGGTTTGCCGCCAAGCACTGTTTTCAGCTAAACGATACGCACCCGGCGATAGCCGTCGCCGAATTGATGCGCCTGCTCATCGACGAGTATCGGCTCGGCTGGGACGAAGCCTGGAACATCACGCGCGCCACGATGGCGTATACGAATCACACGCTGCTCCCCGAGGCGCTGGAAATGTGGCCCGTGGCGATGTTCAGGCGACTGCTGCCACGCCTGCTCGACATCATTTACGAGATCAACGCACGATTCATCACCGAAATCAGCCAGCGCTGGCCCGGCGATACTGACCGCGTCAAGCGGATGTCGCTGATCCAGGAAGGCACTGAACCAATGATCCGCATGGCGTACCTCGCGATTGTCGGCAGCTTTTCGGTGAACGGCGTTGCCGAACTGCATTCGAAACTGCTGAGGCAGGGCCTGTTTAGCGACTTCGCCGGGCTCTGGCCGGAGAAGTTCAACAACAAGACCAACGGTGTGACGCAGCGACGCTGGCTGGCAGCCTGCAACAAGCAGCTATCGAAGCTGATCACCGACACCATCGGCCCGGGCTGGGTTACCGATCTTGCGCGTCTTGAAGGCCTCAAGACTCATGCACATGACAGAGACTTTCAAAAGTCGTGGCGTCAGGTGAAAGCGGCAAACAAGGCGCGCCTGGCGAAGACGCTCGAGGCAAAAACGGGAATTCCGGTGCCAACGAGCATGTTATTTGACGTTCAGGTCAAACGTATTCATGAATACAAGCGGCAGCTCCTGAACGTGTTACACGCCATTCATTTATATGACCGCATTCGCCGCGGCGACGGCGGTGATTTAGTGCCGCGCGCTATCATCATCGGAGGCAAGGCGGCACCCGGCTACGTGATGGCGAAGAACGTGATCAAGTGCATCAATAACGTTGCGCGGGTCATCAATTCGGATCCCATGATCCAGGATCGTCTACGGCTCCTTTTCTATCCCGACTACAACGTGTCGGCGATGGAGCTGATCTGCCCGGCGGCCGATCTCTCCGCACAAATTTCGACGGCTGGCAAGGAAGCGTCGGGCACCGGCAATATGAAATTTATGATGAATGGCGCGATTACAATCGGCACTCTCGACGGCGCGAACGTCGAGATTCGCGAGGCGGTCGGCGAGGGGAATTTCTTCCTGTTCGGGCTAACCGTCGAACAAATCAGCGAGCTGCGCAACAGCTACGATCCGGTCGCAATCATGCAGGCCGACGAGGATTTGCGCCGCGTAATCGACCTGCTCATCAGCGGTCACTTCAATCGCTTCGAGATCGGTGCGCTCGACGCGGTGATCCAGTCAATCCGCGAGCCGGCCGACCCCTGGATGACCGCGGCCGACTTCAGGAGTTTCGTTGACGCCCAGGCAGCCGTCGAAAGAGCGTATCGCGATCGCAAACGCTGGACCGCAATGAGTATCCTCAACACGGCTTCGTCGGGACGCTTCTCGACGGATCGCACGATGCGAGACTACAACGACGAAATCTGGAAACTGGAACCGATCCAGCTGAACGCCAGGTAATGCAGAGCGGCAGTCCCTCACCGCTCGGCGCAACGCCCGACGGCGACGGCACCAACTTCGCAGTCTACGCCGGCGGCGCCACCGACGTGGAACTGTGCCTTTTTGACGACCGGGGGCGGCAGGCCGAGACCTTGCTGCTCCCGGAGTGCAGTGACGGCGTCTGGCACGGATACCTGCCGGGTTGCCGAACCGGGCAGCGCTATGGCTATCGCGCGCATGGTCGTTTCGATCCCGGCCGGGGTCTCCGCTACAACCCGGCAAAACTGCTTATCGATCCCTATGCGAAACTGCTCCACGGCGAGTTTCAGTGGCACGGGGCCGTGTTCGATTACGCCGACGCCGGCCCCGGCGAACCGGTCGATCGCAACTCGGAGGACAGCGCGCGCTGGGTTCCGAAAAGCGTCGTTAGCGGTCCCCACGAAGCCGCCCCGCACGCGCGGCCGCACGTGTCGTGGCAGGACACGATCTTTTATGAAGCGCACGTCCGCGGCTATACGATGCTGCACCCGGGCGTGGACGACGCAGTGCGCGGCACCTTCGACGGCATGCGTACGCCCGAAGTACTCGACTATCTGCGCGCGCTCGGCGTCACGTCAATCGAGCTCATGCCCGTGCACGCCTTCATCGACGAACAGCATCTCGTGCGCCACAACCTGCGAAACTATTGGGGCTACAACCCGATCTCCTTTTTCGCACCGACCTGGCGTTACGCCCGACAGGATCCGATCGGTGAATTCAGGTCGCTGGTGAATGCCATTCATGACGCTGGTCTGGAAGTCATTCTCGACGTTGTGTACAACCACACCGCCGAGGGCGGCGGCAGCGGTCCGGCGCTCAGTTTTCGGGGCCTCGACAACCAAGCCTATTACCAGGCAGAGCCCGATCGTCCGGGCACCTATATCAACGACACCGGCTGTGGCAACACGATCAACGGCGATCATCCGCGCGTGCAGCAGCTAATTATCGACAGCCTGCGCTACTGGCATCGCAGCATGGGCGTTGACGGCTTTCGTTTCGATCTCGCGCCGGTGCTCGGCCGCCACGCGCACGGCTTCTCGCCGAAGCATCCGCTGCTGACGGCGATCACGACGGACACACAACTCCGCGACGCAAAACTCATAGCCGAGCCGTGGGATCCCGGACCCGGCGGCTATCAACTTGGCCACTTTCCTGCCGGCTGGGCGGAGTGGAACGACAGGTTTCGCGACACGGTGCGACGATTCTGGCGCGGCGATCACGGCCTCTGCGGAGAACTTGCCCGTCGGATGCACGGCTCGGCCGATCTCTTCGAAGGCCGCGGCAGGCCACCGTGCGCAAGTGTGAACAAAATCACGAGTCACGACGGCTTCACGCTGAACGATGTCGTCAGTTTCAATCACCGCCACAACGAGGCGAACGGCGAGAACAACCGCGACGGTCACAAGCACAACTTCAGTTCCAATCACGGCGTCGAGGGCGAGACCGACGACCCCGCCATATTGGAGAGACGGCGTCGCCAGCGACTCAACATGCTCGCGACGCTGCTGCTGTCCCAGGGCACGCCGCTCGTGCTTGCGGGTGACGAGTTCGGCAATTCGCAGGGCGGCAACAACAACGCGTATGCGCAGGACAACGAAACAGGCTGGCTCGACTGGACCGGCCGGGACCGCGATCCGGCATTCGTCGATCAGGTCCGGGAGCTCATTTGGCTGCGACGCGAAACGGAGCTCCTACGGTTGCCGGATTACGTCCATGGCGAGCTCGTGACCGAGTCCGGACTCATTCGCATCGAGTGGCTGGGCGCTGATTCCAGGCCGTTAAACGATGCCGATTGGCATATCACGCGCGCCATCACGATCGCGTTCTGGAGGTCGTCCGATGACGGCTCGGAAACAGCCGTCGCGATAATGATCAACGCAACGGACGTGGATACGTCGTTTCACCTGCCGGCCGGAGGCGCGGTCCACCGCTGGCACCTGGCTTTCTCGAGCGCAGGCAGTGCTGCGGCCGACGCAAGGGCCGTTCTGATGCCGGCAAATTCGGTCGCGCTGATGCTGGCCGACTAGACGGCAGGTCGACCGCGATCTACCGCCAAATCACCAGGCTCAGTGCATCGGAGGATATGCACGTGCACTGGCGATGTCCGGCGTGTACTTCGCAGTAGGCGGTCATGCCCGTCGGGCATTCGATGCCGGCGCGCTGTCTGCGTCGCTCGATCGCGCGCTCGCGACGCTCTACCGCACTCCAGTCACCCGTCAGCATCGCCTGACTCTCGAGCTCCTCGAGCGTCGGTCGCGCGGCACAACCTGCAAGAATGCAAAGCAGCGCAATAAGCAAAGGTTTCACGACTTGCTCCTTCGCACTATCTCAAATGATAGCTGCTTACTGGTTTCGGATACGCCTGTTTCCGGTTAAGCGCGGCGACCGGTTTCGCAGTTTAGGAAGGCGCGCAGCGGCCGTTCGAACGCTTGCGTCAGGGCAACAAATCGGGGGTCAGCAACGCGCGTTTCCAACGACGATTGTGGAAATAAAACAACGTCAATGCGCAGAGCGCGAAACTGTGACGTCAGTCACAGGAATTTCGTTGCCAAGTCCGGAGCTGCAAAAGAATGCGCAAAAACTGCGCCGTCCCGTAATTAGACCGCAAGGCTTTCGCCGGGCACGTCGAAGTGAACGTGCCTGAGCCTCAAGGCATTGCCAATGACCGATACCGAACTCAGGCTCATGGCCGCGGCGGCAATCATCGGGCTGAGCAAGAGGCCGAAGAACGGATACAGAATCCCGGCCGCTATCGGCACGCCCGCCGTGTTGTATGCAAATGCAAAAAACAGGTTTTGCCGGATGTTCTGCATCGTCGCCCGGCTCAGCAGCCTCGCGTTGGCGACCCCCGTCAGATCACCGCGAACCAGCGTGATACCGGCGCTCTCCATCGCAACGTCGGTGCCGCTGCCCATGGCGATGCCGACGTCCGCTTGCGCCAGTGCCGGCGCATCATTGATGCCGTCGCCGGCCATCGCGACGACGCGTCCCTCGGACTGGAGCTCCCTGACAATTCGGTGCTTGTCCTCCGGGGATACGTCGGCATGCACGCTGTCAATACCTAATTGTTTCGCGACGGCGTTTGCCGTGGCCGCGCTGTCGCCGGTCAGCATGGCCACAGTCAGACCCGCGTCGTGGAGCCGCCTGATTGCCTCCGGCGTCGATTCCTTGATCGGGTCGGCAACGCCGAGCAGCCCGGCGGGCGACCCGTCGATGGCGACAAACATGACGGTCTGACCTTGTGCGCGGAATTCGGCCGCCTTCTCGACCAGTTGCCGGTCCTCGGCGCCCATCGCGCGCATCAGTTTTTCGTTACCGACCGCGATGGCCGAGCCTTCGACGTCAGCCCTTGCGCCCTGACCCGTCACAGATTCGAAATTCAGCTGATCCCGAAGGTCGATGGACCGCGACCTTGCGCCCTCGACGATAGCGGCAGCAAGCGGATGCTCGCTGCCCGCCTCGACCGATGCAGCCAAGGCCAACAATTCGGCCTGATCGATACCGCTCATCGGGCTGATCGTAACGAGTTTCGGCCGTCCCTCCGTCAAGGTGCCCGTCTTGTCGACGACGACGGTATCGACCTTCTCCAGGGTTTCCAGCGCCTCGGCATTCTTGATCAGGATGCCGTGCTGCGCGCCTTTGCCCGTGCCGACCATGATGGACATCGGCGTTGCGAGCCCGAGCGCGCAGGGACAGGCAATGATGAGCACCGCGACGGCATTGACAATGGCATACGCCATTGGCGGCTGCGGTCCGACCCAGGCCCACACGATAAACGTGACCATTGCGACGAGCACGACGGCGGGTACGAACCAGGATGCCACGATATCGGCGAGCCGCTGAATCGGCGCACGGCTGCGCTGCGCTTCGGCCACCATCTCGACGATCTGCGCCAAGACGGTTTCGTCGCCGACGTTTGTAGCGATCATGATGAAACTGCCGGTTCCGTTCACGGTGCCGCCGACCACCGTGTCGCCAGGCGCCTTCGCAACGGGCACCGGTTCCCCGCTGATCATCGACTCGTCGACGTTGCTGCGGCCCTTGAGCACCTCGCCGTCGACCGGCACCTTGTCACCAGGCTTGACGCGAAGCCGGTCACCCGACTTCACATCGTCGAGCGACACTTCGGATTGGTTGCCCTGCTCGTCAATGCGGAACGCCGTTGGCGGCGCGAGCTCCAGAAGCGCCCGAATCGCCCCGGATGTCCGGCTCCGGGCACGCAACTCCAGCACCTGGCCCAGCAGCACCAGCGTCGTGATGACCGCGGCTGCCTCGTAGTAAACCGCGACGCCGCCGGACGGGGCACGAAACGCGTCCGGGAAAATGCCCGGCGCGACGGTGGCGACGACGGAATAGGCAAACGCAACGCCCACGCCGAGCCCGATCAGCGTGAACATGTTGAGATTCATCGTCTTGAGCGAACGCAGTCCGCGCTCGAAAAACGGCAGTCCGCCCCAGAGCACGACGGGCGTTGCCAGCAGCAGCTGCAACCATGGCGAGAAGCGTTGAGGAATCAGGTCGTGAAAAGGCTGGCCCGGAATCAGGTCACCCATGGCATACGCAAACAGCGGCAGCGTCAGCGCCACGCTGACCCACAGCCGGCGCGTCATATCATCCAGTTCGGACGTATCCTCTTCCACGCCCGCGATTGCCCGCTCCGGCTCGAGCGCCATGCCGCAGATCGGACAGCCGGAATCGCGCACGTCACGAACCTCGGGATGCATCGGACACACGTACACGACGCCGTCATAGCCCGGCGGAACGAGGTCGTACCGGGTGTCGGTCGCGGCGGCGGATGCCGCATGTCCGTGACAATGCGAGTGTTCTTGTCCTGAATGCTTTGTCATCGTGCCTCGAGGACCTGCAAAAGTTACGCGACGGTCAATGCTACCGATTCACAGTGTAACGCAAGCGCCAGCATGCCTTGTCTGTGTTCATTACGACTGCAAAAGTGCGTCCTGATTAGACCTGAAATGCGAACCGATCCGCTGACGTCTGTCCGAGCTGACTGGTAGCGCCACGGCAGGCCTCAGTCCGCGCGGCGAGGTGTTGCGTCGTTGCCCGAGATAACGATAAATGCCGCCTGTCGTGTTGGCCTTTGGTGAAGCGCGGCCAGCTGGCAAACGGCCCTCCATCCGGCCGCCCTCCTCTAGGCAATACCAGCATGACCCACGCGGAAGGCCGGCGCTGCGCCCGACGATTCCGACCTTGTCCACGACTTTGCCTGCGAAATGAGAAGCCGCTCACATTTTGCAGGCTTCAAGAGCCCGAATGTGTGACATATTTCGGAGTGTTTTTTTCATAAACTCAGTAACTTAGCGCGTATCCCACCAGGGAGACGACGGAACGTCAGCCATTTGACGCAGCGCTCGAAGCACGTCCTCGAGATTCTGTGCTGGTGACGAATGATCTGTTGCTGGGAACACGAATTGTCACGCGCTGCATTCACTGATGTCTCGCACGAGACGGCATCGCCCGCGAGGCTCTCGAAGCACTTGCGTGCACTCGTGCGTGTCTGCGTGGGCGTGCTCCTACTGATCGGGGCAATATCGATCGCTGACGCCGCAACATTCACGGTTTCCAAAACCGCGGATACGAACGACGGTACCTGCGATGCCGACTGTTCGCTGCGGGAAGCGATCACTGCCGCGAACGGCGCTCCCGGTCCGCATACGATAAATTTCAGCATCCCGCTGACGGACCCAGGCTTCTCCGGCGGCGTCGCGGTCATTTCGCTGTCGTCGCAACTGCCCGGACTGGCCCGCAATGGCATCACGGTCGACGCTACTACGCAGACCGCAAATCGCGGTGACACGAATCCCGGCTTGCTCGGCGTCGGCGGCACGGTCGGAGTGGATGCTCTGGTGCTTGACCGGGTTGCTGCACCGGAATTGGAAATCCGGGCGGGCGCCAGTATCCCCATCGGCCTCCAGATCCTGGCCAACAACGTCACCATTCGCGGCTTTGCGATTTTAGGCTTCGGCGCCAACAACGGGGAAGGCGCAATCATCGTCGATGCTGGTGCGAGGAACGCCCTGATCGAGATGAACGTTATCGGCTCGACGGCCACGGCATTTGCCGATCCCGGAGCCGGCCTGCGGAATTTTTCGGGCGTCGAATCCGTGGGTGGCGACTCCGGCACGATTCGCAACAATCTCATCGGCTTCGGACGTCGCGGCGTCTTTCTCAATAACGTCTCGAACCAGTGGGACGTGGAAAACAACGAGATTCGCGACAACGGCCTGGAATCCACGGACGGTGACGGAATCGCTCTCGCCGATTCCAGCCTTGGTAACTCGGTGACCGGCAACCTTGTTACCGGCTCCTCGAGCCAGGGTGTCGTCGTTACGGCATCGGTCGGCGAAACGGTTACGAACAATACCATCACGGGTAACGGCGTCGGCACCACAACGGCCGTCGCCCAGTCCGCGGGCATCACCATGCGCTCGGGCACCAGCACGACGACCTTCGACCGCAACGTCGTTTCAGCGAATTACGGTGCCGGCATCCAGGTGAACAATGGTGCGGCAGGCACTCTGCTCACGCGCAACTCCTTCGCCGACAACGGCACGATCATTGCGCGAAACGGAGATCCGCCAACGAACCAGATCGGCATCGATCTGAATGCGCCCGGGGACAATATCAATTTCGGGACGCCGCCGTACGTCACGATAAACGTTTCAGGGGATGCGGATTCCGGTGGCAACGGCCTGCTCAACTTTCCGATTCTCAACACCGCGACAATAGACGGCGGCAACCTGACGCTGACGGGCTGGGCGCAGCCGGGCGCGACGATCGAGGTCTTTCTCGCCGACGGTGAGCCGTCGGGTTTCGGCGAAGGCGAGACCTGGGTGGGCACGTTCGTCGAGGGTGTCAGCGACGCAGATGCCGGTTCCTCGACCTACGGACCGGGCGCCATCAACGGCCTGCTTCAGGGCACCGACACGACGAATCGCTTCAGCTTCACAGTTCCGACGCCTGCCGGTGTGAGCGATGGCTCCGAGCTGACGGCTACCGGCACCGTCGGCGCCGACACGTCGGAATTCAGCGGCATCGTGACGGCAGTCGCCGTCGCGGACATCTCCGGGCGCGTCTTCGAGGACGCCGACTTCGCTGGTACGGCTGCGGACTACGACGGCGGCGCGGCCGATCTGGCGCTCGCCAACGTCGACGTCGAGCTCTACGACAATGCCGACACCTACATCACGTCCGTAACGACGGACGGCAGCGGCAACTTCACGTTCCCCAGTCTCGGCAACGGCACGTACAAGGTCCGGGTGCGATCGGCCACGATCGGCGACTCGAACACCCCACCGGCCGGCACGTTCAACGCCGCCTGCGGCGTCACGGACCCGGCGAGCGGCGTCGCCTGTGCAGTAGCAGAACTGTCGTGGGCCAACGGCGCGGCGGCTTACGGCGGGCAGTCCGCCACCGTCGACGACACGGCGACAAATGACGACGCGGGGCCCGGGGACACGTGGACCAGCATCACGCTGAGCGGCACCGATGTCTCGAACGTCAACTTCGGCTTCGCCTACAACCTGATCGTAAACACGAACGACGCCGGCCAGGGCTCGCTGCGCCGGTTCATGGACAATGCGAACGCAATCGGCGTGGCCGCCGGCACCACCGCCAACGAGGCCGAGTTCCGTATCCCGGTGTCCGACCCGAATTACAGCGCGGGTACAGGCGCTTTTACGATCACGCTGGCCAGCACGCTGCCGCAGCTCGCCGATGTCCAGACGATCATCGACGGTCGTTCGCAGACGGACAACGTCGGTAATACGAACGCCGGGGATTTCGTGCATCCGGTCTACGGGGCCGCGAAGGCGGTCGGGACCGGCGTCGACGGCATCGCCGGTACCGGCGACGAACCCGTGCTGCAGGCCTTTCCGAATCCCGAGGTCGAGATCGACGGCAGCGACCTCGGTGTCATCTTCGACCTGACTGCGAACTCCGGCCGCGTGAAGCGCCTGGCCGTGTTCAACACGCCGTCATTTTCCGCGGTCCGCGTCTCCGGCGGCACCGCGAATATCGTCGAAGAAATGTTCGTCGGCCTGCGCGCCGATGGCAGCGATCCGGGCGCGGGCCTGCGGGTCAATCACGGCATCGAGGTTACCGGGGGCACGACGACGATCCGCGACAATGTCGTTGCCTACACCGAAGCCGGCGGCATGCTCATCGAATCGACCTCGACCGTGACAGGCAACGAGCTCTATTCGAACGCGATGCTTAGCGCGACCGGCGACGGCATCAGCACGGAAGGTTCGTCGGGAGGCACGATCTCGATCACGAACAACCGCATCGACGACACCTCCGCATACGCCATCGAAACTTGGAACGCGCCAGGACCGTTCACGATCGAAAACAATTCCGTCTCCGACTCGGGCAACGGCGGCGGCCTCGAAATCGGCGGCATCCGCGTATTCGGCACGGGCAGCACCGTTCGCTATAACGTGGTCACGGGCGCTGTCGGCGCCGGCATCGCTGTGTCACAAACCGGCGGCTCCAATACGCAAAACCTGATTTCGAAAAACTCGACGTTCGCAAACGGCGGGCTCTCCATCGACATCGATGCGACGGACTTCGCGTCGCCCGACGGCGACGGCGTGACGGCCAACAACGGCGCGATGAACGCCGCATTCCCGAACGACGAGATGGACTATCCGGTCTTCACGACCGCCGAACTGAGCGGCTCGACGCTCCATATCGAGGGCTACGTCGGCACGACGGCAACCAAGATTGCGGCAGTGCACACGATCGAGGTCTACAAGGCGGCGGACGACGGCAACAACAACGGCGAAATCGAGGCCGGCGATGCGCTCAGCGTTCCGCACGGCGAGGGCCAGACGTTTGTCGATAGCTGCGCGACGGCTGCAGACGGGACTTTCAGCTGCGACCTGACGGTGCCGGCCGCTGTGCCGCTCGCTATCGGCGATGACGTTACCGCGCTGGCTTTCGATGCCGCGAACAACACGTCGGAACTCGGCGCAAACTTCGCGATCACCGAACCGACGTTCTCGATCAGCGGCACGGTGTTCGAGGACGTCAATTTCGCAGGGACCGCGAGTGCCTATGACGGCGGGCCGGACATCCTCCTCGCCAGTGTCGACGTCGAGCTCTACGACGCGGACAACGCCGATGCGTTCGTTGCCTCTGCAGTCACGGACGGCAGCGGCGCATACACGTTCACGGGCGTAACGGACGGCAATTACAAGATCCGGGTACGTGCCGGCACGATCGGCGACGCGAACACGCCTCCGGCGGGTACATTCAACGCTGCCTGCGCAATCACCGATCCCGCGACCGGCCCGGCCTGCGCATTGCCCGAAATGTCCTGGGCAAATGGCGCTGCAGCGTACGGCGGCCAGTCGGCCACGGCCGACGACACGGCGACGGCCGATGACGCCGGGCCCGGCGACGACTGGACAGCCATCGCCGTTGCCGGAGCGGACGTCTCCGGCATCGACTTCGGCTTTGCATACAATCTGATCGTCAACACCAACGATTCCGGCCAGGGCTCGTTGCGGGCTTTCATCGACAACGCCAATGCAATTGGCTCGGCGGGCGGCACGACCGCGAACAGCAGCGAATTCCGAATCCCGGTAACCGATCCCGGCTACAACGCAGCCACGGGCGTGTTCACGATCAGTCCAGCAAGCGCCCTGAGTCAATTCGACGACGCGGGCACAACGATCGACGGCACGACGCAGACGACCAACGTCGGCAATTCCAATGCCGGGTCGCTCGGCACTGGCGGCACCGTGGGCGTCGGTCCGGACGGCAAACCAAGTACCGCGGATGAGCCCGCCTTGCCACAGGTTGCCGCACCGGAAATTGAAATTGCCGATACGGCGGGGCTCCTTATCGGTCTCGACGTCCAGGCGAGCAACACGACGTTGCGGGGAATCGCGATTTACGGATTCGGCGCGCTGCCGACCTCACCGTCGGACGCGAATATTCGCATCGACAATGCCAATAACTACACCAATATTCTGATCGAACAGAACGTCATCGGCAGCAGAGCCGACGCGTTTACCGACCCTGGTCCCGGTCTGCGCACGGGTGGTCAGAACATTTACAGCCTCGGATCCGATAGCGGCATCCTGCGTAACAACCTCATTGGATTTGCCGAAGGCACCGGATTCAATGCGCGCTGGGGATCGGCGGGCTGGCTGATCGAGAACAATGAATTCCGATCGAATTCGACGTTCGGCCACATGGTCGGCGACGGCGTCTCGATCGAAGGAGGCGGTTCGAACACGGCGACGATCCGCCGGAATCTCATCGTCAACAACGGCGCGATCGGCGTCGAGATGTTCGGCGCGGACGGTTCGAGCTCCATCACGGATAACACGATCACCGGCAACGGTTTCGGCACCGGCGCGGGTGCCAACGAGACGCCCGGAGTTCGCCTGTACGGCACCGGGAACAGCGTGCAGCGCAACCTGATCGACGGCAATTTCGGTGCAGGAATCCTGGTTGCCGTCACATCGACCGGCAACACGATCAGCCAGAACTCGATCGCGAACAACGGCGCGACCACAGGGCAGATCGGTATCGACTTGCTGGAGGCAGGTGATGATCCCGATACGGGAACGGCGACGTTCGTGACGCTGAACGATGGGGGCGACGCCGACGGCGATGCTAACGGGCTACTGAATTATCCGATCCTCGATGCCGCTTCTATTTCCGGCGGCAACTTGACGCTGACCGGCTGGGCACGGCCCGGGTCGGTCATCGAACTCTTCATTACCGATGGCGATCCGTCGAACTTTGGCGAGGGCCAGACCTACCTCGTGACGCTGACGGAGGGATCGGGTGCCGATACGGATGCGACGAGCAGCACCTACGGTCCGGCGCCGATCAACGGACTGTCACAGGGCACGGACACGACCAACCGTTACAGCTTCACGATACCGACGCCGCCCGGTGTCGGCGTGGGCACGGCTCTGACCGCGACCGCGACACTCGCAGGCAACACGTCCGAGTTCAGCGGGCGCGCAGCCGTCAGTGATGATGCCGACCTGGTGATCACCAAGGTGCTTGATCCCAGCACGCCGGGCCCGTTCGCCGAGGGAGACTCGGTCACATTCCTGCTCACCGTAGTGAACAACGGTCCGGCGCAGGCCACGAACGTCACGGCGACCGATACTTACCCTGCGGAGCTGACATTGGGGGTGCCGGTGCCCAGTCCGCCCACGGCGTACGACACCGGCACTGGTGTATGGACAATCGGAACGCTGAACAGCGGCGCCAGTGCGACGCTGAGCCTGCCCGGCACCGTCAATGCCGGAACGGCGGGGGACGTCGTGACCAACAGCGTCACGGCCGCCAGCAGCGATCAATCTGATCCGACGACCGCGGGCGACGACCTCGATGAAACGTTTACGGTTTTACCGTTTCTCAGCATCGACGACGTTGCGCAGGCTGAGACGAATTCGGTTCCCGGAACGACGACTTTCACGTTCGCGGTGAGCATCAACCAGGCCGTCGGCTACGACGTCACTTTCGACATTGACACCGCCGATAACACCGCGACGGTAGCCGACAGCGATTACGTCGCGATATCGGGCGGTAGCGGCACAATCACGAACGGATCGACTTCGACGACGATCGACGTGACGGTCAACGGCGATGACAAGATCGAGGCCGATGAATCGTTCTTCGTCAATCTGAGCAATGTCGTCGGCGCAGCCGTAAGCGATGCGCAGGGCGAAGGCACGATCAATAATGACGACGGCGGCAATGTCAGCATTGCCGCCACCACCGATGCCAACGAAGCCGGACCGGTCGACGGCCAGTTCACCGTGACCCAGAGCGTCACCAGTGCCTCGGATACCGTGGTCTCGTACTCGGTGGCCGGCACCGCCACCCCCGGCGGCACCGACTACACC
>JBFJOC010000015.1:0-52716 GCA_041617855.1 Woeseiaceae bacterium
AGAGTTTCAACTCTGACCCCTGACTCTGACCCCGGAGACTTGGCGAGCTGACCGGCGCGGCCAGCGCATCGAGAAACGCTTCGAGCTGCCGCAGCTCCCGTCCGCTCAGTCCCAGCGGCTCTGCCTCGTTATGCCCGATCATCGCGGCGGGCGCCTCGTTGTAATGCGTGAGCACGTCTTCGAGCGTGGCGAGCTGACCCTTGTGCATGAACGGGCCCGTGCCGTCGAGGTTGCGCAGGGACGGCGTCCGGAACGCACCGAGCAGCTCCGGGCCCTGCATGACGAAAGCCAGCTCCGGACACTGCGGCTCATCCGCGTCGCTGTAAGGGCCGCGGCAATTGAAAGGATCCGCGAGAACCTCCCGCACGCCCTGCACGCGACCTTTGTCGGGGACCTCGCCCGGATACGACAGCACGCCGGTGTTGTGGAATTCGTTGTTCGTAAACAGCGGTCCGTTGTGGCAGTCGAGACACTTCGCTTTGCCGATGAACAGCCGCAGTCCTTGAATCTCCGCGTCCGACAACTGCTCCGCCTGCGCAAATTCATTACCATCGATGACGGCCGCCACGTAGCGATCGAAGCGTGATTCACCCGGCATAAGGCGACGCTCGTACGCCGCTATCGCCTTGCCGATGTATGTGAATACGCGATTCACGGTGTCCCGGTCGGTTTCCGACATCGTCTGCCAGTCCGCGCGCGCCTCGGGGCCGGCAAGCGGGCTTGCGGATTCGGGAAATCGACTGCGATCGGAAAAATCGGGCAGCGGCCCGAATAGCGTTTCGAGTTCCGCCCTGTAGACCGGGTCGTTTGCGACGAACCTGACGAGCCCCATGCGGTTCGCGCCGTGCTCGGCGACATCCTCGAGCGGGGACAGCGCCTGCGCCCAGAGGCTGTCGCGCCGCCCGTCCCAATACTGCCACGGGCTGTAGGCGGAACCGACCACGCTGCGCGTGTTGCGCTTCGAAAGGCCCACTCCCCGGCCCTTCTCGCGATCGTCCGCGAAGTGGCGTTCCGGCATGTGGCAGCTCGCGCACGATACCTCGCCGTTCGCGCTCAGGCGCGTGTCGAAGAACAGGCGCTGACCGAGCGTTACGGCACGAGCATCGTCCGCGACCGCATTTGTCTGATCGTCAGGCAGCGGCGGCAGGGTGTCGAGCCAGAGCGAGCGCAGCGTCGCGATCTCGGCATCCGACCAGGGCGGCGGTGCCGAGGGCGTGAGCGCCCAGCCGACGCCCGCGAGCGCGATCACCAGAAGCGCCGGCAACCAAAGTCGGGACTTCATGCAGCAAGAGTCGCGAAACTACAGCTCGAGCGGAACGACGACGCTGTCGGCCCCGTCACCGGCGTCGATCGTCACGACGATCTCCCAAGTGCCGGGCATATGAAAGCGCAGGCCCTCGAGCCGGTAGGCGCCGTTGCCGAGCTCGGCGACGATGCGCGGGCGCGTCGGCAGCCCGTGGCGATGCGCAGGCATGCTGCCGCTTACCGCGATCGCAGCGCCGTCGACAGGTTCCCCGTCGGCCGTCTCGATATGAAGCACCCAGGCATGCATGCGATTGATGACGACCGGCGTGAGCTGGCTGTCGTAGCTGAGGCGATACAGGCCGCGCTCAGACAGCCACGACGGAGCCGTGCCCGCCAGCGCCGAAGCCACGGCGAACAGGTAGCAAACAGGGAAGATCAACACGCTGGGACGCATCACCTTACTCCGAATCGCGACCTCCAGCGACAACGGTCAGCCGCGGCTTTTTCGGCTTGCGCCAACGTCTGAAGCGACCGCTCAGCAGGAAATATTGAATTTGCAATAGTATGACGATGCCACCGATGACCGGCCAGTATCCATAACCCCTGAAACCAACAGCGAACGGGAACACGGCCGTGCGCGTTTCGGTCGATTCGGGCGACCAGAGTGTCACGATGCCGATGTAGTCGCCCTCCTCCTCGAAGCTGAGCACGGCGGTATAGACGTCCGGATCGACGGAAGCCGGCTTGTGAAACAGGGTCACGGCATCGATATCAGCAATCTGCTCGACGTCGGCAATGCGTGCAAAACGTCCTTTGCCGGTGACGTCACGGATGATGCGAAAGTCGATTGACATACTCGTCAGCGCATCGTGCAGGTACTCCATCACGAACACGCTTTCGGTCGCCTCAGGCAGGTCTTCGCAAAACTCCTCATGCCCGGCCGTTAGGGGCTGAAAAACCTTGAAGTGCGCCCGCAGGTAGTCGATGCGAATGATGCACTGATCATCCTCGAGCGTTACGCCGCCGTGGGCCCGGGCCGGCTGCGACACAAGAATGAAAAAACCGAGGAACCCGGCATGCACAATCGACATGCTTATGCCGCCGAACGGGCACCAGCGTTCTTTGCGGGACCGGTGGCACCGCTGAGTCCTGTCACGCATCAGATTGAGCAGCGACAATTGCATAAATTACCGGAAGCTCGCGCAGCGAGCCATCATATCCAATGCCTGTACCGTAATCAGCGAAGTTCGATACGCAGGTTGCGGAAGTTGAGCCTTTGCGCGCCGGCGTACTGCAGCGCTATGTGACCGGCAAGCGATCGATCGCTCCTGAGCCGCGCGGTCGTCACGCCGTTGAACACGGCAACGATCGAGTCGCCGATCGCCTCGATCTCGACGCGATTCCAGCGCCCCACGCTGCTGACCTGCTCAAGCGGCTCGGCCAGCGTCACAATGGACCCCGTCCGCCAGCGCTGGTTCGGATGATTGTCCCAGATGTTGATCTCGTAACAGGTGTCCGGATCGATTTTCACGGGATCCGAGCAGCGCACGAACACGCCGCTGTTCGTTTCGTCCTCGACCCAGAACTCGAGGCTGAGCCGGAAATTATCGTAAGTACGATTCGAGACGAGGTAGGCCGTCGTATCCTCGGGGCCGGCGGCGACGCCGTCGACCGTAAATTGCCAGTCGGCCTCACCGACCCTGGACCACGCCGCGATGGCATCGTCGTCGAGATACGAGGGCACCGAATTCGTTGCCGCGCACGCGCAAAGAACCGCGTGCACGACCAGAGTCACTGCAAGCTTCGAGCGACCCAAACACGAATCTCCCTGAACCAAACGTGTCGACATCGTTCAACATTGTATGATTCCGAAGTTCTCCAGGACAAACGGAGCCGGCCGATGAAAACGGCCCATGATGGTGCCGCCTACACGCGGACGGCGGTATTGCTGCACTGGATTGTCGCGGGGCTCGTAGTCATTCAGTTTACGCTCGCAGCGCTTGCGGACAACGCGGCCGAGACCGGCGCCAAGCTGAGGCAGCTGGCGCTGCTCGCGAATCACAAGTCGGTCGGCATCACGATTCTGGCCGTCATGTCCGTGAGACTCGCCTGGCGAATGGCAGTGCGGCCTCCGCCCCTGCCTGACTCGGTGCCCCGCTGGCAGGTCACGGCGTCGAAGATCAGCCACTGGTCAATGTACGCGCTGCTCGTCGCAATGCCCGTCACGGGCTGGCTCATGTCGTCCGCCTCGGCGTACTCGGTGAGCTGGTTCAACCTGTTCCAGCTCCCGGACTTTGTGTCGCCGGATCCGACCGTCAAAGCGGCATTCAAAACCGTGCACGAGACGCTCGCGGCGCTGCTTTTTGTCGTCGCCATCGTGCACGTCGCGGCGGCGCTCAAGCATCTGCTCGTAAACAGAGATTCGGTCATGCAGCGCATGTCACCGCGGGCCGGTTTCGTCCTGTTCGCTGTCATCGTCCTCGTCGGAGTCGTCATGCTCGGCTCGCCGGTCCGCGCTGCCGCAGAGCCTGCTACCGGCGACGATTCCAGGGTTGCCGCACCGGAGATCACGTCTGCGCCGCTCTGGGACATCGATTACGCGTCAAGCTACATACGATTTACGGCGATACAGGCGGGCGCCCGGTTTACCGGCGTCTGGGAATCGTGGCAGGCGGCGCTCTCCTTCACCCGCGACGCGCTCGACGACAGCGTCTTCGACGTGACGGTCGATACGCGAGAGGTAGAGACCCGCGACGCCGACCGCAACGCGACGCTTGCCGAGGCTGAGTGGTTCGACTCCGCCCGCCATCCGTACGCCCGCTACCGGGCGGATCGCTTCACGGCACACGACGACGGCAGCTTCACGGCGCACGGACAACTCATCGTCAAGGAGCGTTCCGCGCCGGTGCCGCTGCGCTTTACGGTCGAGGAAGCCGGCAATGGGCATGTCCTCATGGGCGAAGCGGCCGTCGACCGGCTCGTGCTCGGCGTCGGCACGGGCGAGTGGGTCGACACGAAATGGATCGGCAAGGACGTGATCGTCACGGTCCGAGTCGAAGCCGCCGTCCCCGATTAAAGACGCAAATGGCGATCAGCGCTGCCAGCTCTTCGTCACTTCAAACCTCAAACCGATAACGAGCGCATCGCCGAGCGCGCGATCGCCGTTCGGATTGATCACATACTGGATGTCCGGCTGCACGCGCAGCCAGTCCGTCAGCTCGGCGCTGTAAGTGAGCTCGATTGCGGTTTCGTGGCCTGCGACGTCGCCGCCGCGGAGCATATCTGCCCGCCTCGCGGGTTTACCGATCGTCGCCCTGGCCAGCGCGAGCCCGATGCGGTCCCGCGGCCGTGCAGGAACGAGACCATCGATGACGATACCCGCACCGAGATAGCCGTCGAGCCTGTTGAATCGGTCGTCGGCGACGCCATAGCGAAGAAATGTCGATACGACGACGCCGGCGGTCGGCCATTCCAGAAGCGGCGCGTCGAGGTATCCGTAAATACCCGAATTGCCGTCGTCGCGCGGCGGATTGGCATCGCCGTCTGCGCCGTCCAGGCGTTCGAAGTCGGCCGTATACAGCCAGCCGCCGACGCCGAATCGGATACCCTCGGGCCGCACGAAGTCGAGCTCCAGCGCGTGCAGTACACCGTCGGCGCCGCCGAGCCGGATCGTCGTTTTGCTCGGGTCATCGGGGTCGCCCGGCACGCCGTCGAGCAGCGCGTAGCGCAGCGTGCCCGAGTCGGACAATGTCCAGTCGAGCCGCGCGGCGAGCGACGTGACGGGAAATATCGACGGGCCGAGTCTGCCCGACTGGCCGTACTCGGCGCCGATGCCGTGCGAGCTGTTGAGGAACAGCTGCGACGCTTCCTGCGCGTCGAACTCGGAGTTCAGGTCGTACAGGCCGAATCGCAGGGACAGCTTCTCTGCGATCGACTGCTCGTACCAAAGCTCATAGAGCCTGAGCGCCTCTTCTGCATCTATGTTGGAGATGACCTGAAAGTCGCCGACGTAACGATCCGAGAACGTTGCGCCGTTGTTCCAGAGCAGGTACGTGAACAGCCGACCGCTCGGCGCTCGCGATGAGAGATCCGCTTCGACAGTCAGTCCCGCGTCATCGAGGTATGTGCCGCCCGACTGAATGCCGCCGCGTGTGTTTTGCCATACCTCGCCCCGATAGTAGGCCTCGACGGCTAGCTGAGCCGATGCGCTGCCGGACATGCACACGAGCAATGCGGCCGTGCCGCAAATGGGCTTCGGAATCGCCAACGATATTTCTTATCAGCGCCGCGCGTTCATAACGGCGCCGTCCCCGGCGCAACCCGCAGCACCTTGCCGTTACTGCTGTCCGTCAGCAGGTACAGCGCGCCGTCCGGGCCGACGCGCACGTCGCGGAAGCGGTAGCCGAGCGTGGCGAACAAGATCTCCTGGTCCACGACCTCGCCGTCCTCGAGGTCGAGCCGGCGCACCGTGCGTTCCGCAAGCGCCGCGACGAACAGGTCGCCGTGCCACTCCGAAAAGAGCTTGCCGTCATAGTACGCCATCCCTGCCGGCGCGATGGACGGCACCCAGTAGACGAGCGGCTGCTCCATCCCCGGGAGCTCCGTGTACGGTGTAATCTGGGCGCCGGAGTAGTCGATTCCGTAGGTGATTGCGGGCCAGCCATAGTTGCGGCCCGGCTCGATCACGTTCAGCTCGTCGCCCCCGCGCGGCCCGTGCTCGTGGATATACACGGTGCCGGTGTCCGCGTCGTGAACGATTGCCTGCGGGTTCCGGTGGCCGTAGCTCCAGATTTCGGGCAGCGCGCCGACGCGACCGACATACGGGTTGTTCCGGGGCGCCGTGCCGTCGCGATTAAGGCGCACGACTTTGCCGAGATGGTTGTCCAGTTCTTGCGCTTCTTCACGATAGTTGAACCCGTCGCCGGTCGTCAGCAGAAACGACCCGTCCGGCAGGAACACCATGCGCCCCCCGAAATGATGCGCCGTAGACTTCAGCGGCATGGCGGTAAAAAGCACCGTCAGATTCCTGAGCGCGGCGCCGTCGAACTTCGCCTTCGCGACTCGGGTCGCGTTCGCCCGGCGCTTGCCGTGCGCATACGTGAGGTACAGCGTGTCGTTGAGCTCGTAGTCGGGATCGAGGACGACGTCGAACAAGCCGCCCTGGCCGGCCGCATAAACGTCGGGAACGCCGCTAACCGGTTTGTCCAGCAGTTTTCCATCGCGTATCCGGCGCAGCTTGCCGCTGCGCTCGGTCACGAGCATGGCGCCATCGGGCAGGAACGCAATCGACCAGGGATAGTCGAGCCCCTCGGCGATGGTTTCGATCTGATACTGGGCGGCGGCCTGCATTGCCAGCAGCGTCAGGCAGATGCCGATTGTTGTCATTCGCGTTTTCATTGCTTCCTTCCGACCCATCGCGTTGTCAGTTGCGCGAAACACCAGCCGCCGAGAGCGCCGGCGAGTCCCTGGAAAACCAGCCCCGCAGGGCTGCGCGCGCCGGCCACCATCATACCGCCGAGGCTGTACTCCATCAGCTTCAGGCCAATGACGATCGCGCTCGCGCCAGCGGGCGCGAACCAGGCGCGCCGGCTTCCCGGCAGCCTGCCCGCGCAGAGCCCGGCGACAAGAAACGCTGGCAGAAAAAATGCCGCTATAAGCATCGAATACAGAATCAGTATGCGCAGGTCGAGGACCGTCATGCGGACGCGTTCCGCGAGCGGCACGTCGACGCCCGTCGACTCAAGACCGGCAAGGACGAACTGCGTGGAAAATACCGACGCGGCAAGGCCGGTCGTGATGACGGCGAGCAGGAACGCGGCGACGTACATAGCCAAAGTCTTCATCGGACGGGAATCTATCATGTGTGTCGTTCACAGAGGGACATTCCTGGGTCAGTGCACATTCCGCGTGCGGTAGTCCCCGTCGCTCCGTAGGAGCGCCGTCCTGGCGCGATCATCGCGGCTGGAAGCCGTTCCCACAAATCGCGGCAACATCGCTGCCATTATTCGCGGCAACATCGCTCCCACTATTCGCGGCTGGAAGCCGCTCCCACAATTCGCGGCAACATCGCTCCCACTATTCGCGGCTGGAAGCCGCTCCCACAATTCGCGGCAACATCGCTCCCACTATTCGCGGCTGGAAGCCGCTCCCACGAAACTGCCCGGTAGGGGCGCCGCCCCCGGCGCGAACCAACAATCCGTGGGAGCGCCATCCTGGCGCGAAGAAATAGACTACGTCAGTCCGACGTATACCAGCCGCAGCGCGGTGACCGTAACGAGCAGTCGGTACGCCAATCGAAATGTTGCCTCAGACAACCTGTCGACGACGCTACGGCCAATCAGCGTCCCGACGAAACTCGCGGCGATACCGGCAAGGATTACGGCAAAGTATGGGGAGTAGTCGAAGCCATAAAGCGCATACCCCGAAATCTTGAACGCGCCCATCCCGGTCAGGCAACCGGCCATCGTACCAACGATGCCGTGCCGGCCGAGCTTCGTATGCAGCATGGCCGAATGCAGCACGACGCCGTACGCGAACAGCGTGGATACGAGCGTGTGCACGAATCCGACGATCGCCCAGGGATGCCTGATCTCGAGCCGCCAGGAAATTCGGGGCAACCAGAGTGCAGCGAGCATCAGGAGACCGATGGCCGTGGCGAGGATTGCCTCCGGAAGCTCGAAGTAAAGCCGGGCACCGATTAGCGAGCCGACGGTACTGCCTGCGAGGAATGGGCCTACGATTCGCCAGTCGATAGCCGACCGGAACAGCCAGGCACGCATCAGCGACGAGGCAATGAGAAACGTGGAGTGCACCGGCACAATCGAATTGATCGGCAGAACCAAACTCGTCACGGCAAGAATAATCAGCGCCCCGCCGGCGGAAAACGCGGTGTTGAAAAAAGCCGCTGCGAAACTGCCGGCGACGAGAATCGCAAATATTTCGTCGATCATCATGATTTTTGACCGCAAAGCCCGGGTCCCGATCAGACTTCACTGCCATTCGTCCGCCAATACAAGGCGGGGCAGCCGAATCCGACGTGGATGTGTGTTCGGGAAATACGTAGGTCTTGCGTTCACCATGCGGTTAAACTTCGTCGATGGGCTCCTTTCTGTCGGATTTCTGGAAGCATGCCAAAGGCAGCGTCAGGGACCTTACTCCGATTGTTCTGGTCATCGGAATATTCCAATTCTTGATTTTCCGACAGCCCGTATCGGGTGCGGTCAGCCTCGCGATCGGCGCCGTTATCGTCGTCGTGGGTCTTACTTTCTTCATCTATGGCCTGGAACTGGCGCTCTTTCCGATCGGCGAAACAATTGCCCATGCGCTCGCGCGCAAGGGCAGCGCCGCGATGGTTCTGACATTCGCCTTTTTGCTCGGCTTCGGCACGACCATGGCCGAACCGTCGCTGACGGCTATCGCGAAAGAGGCATCTAACGTTGCGGCAAGCGCCGCTGCAATACCGGACACCGAGGAATCGCGAAAAAATTACGCGCTTGGGCTGCGACTGACCGTCGCCTTGTCCGTCGGCATTGCGCTGGTACTGGGAGTTCTTCGGATCATCTTCGGTTGGTCGCTCCCAGTCATGATCATCACTGGATACGTTCTCGTCATTCTCGTAACCGCGGTCGCGCCCGACGACATCGTCGGCATAGCATATGACTCCGGCGGGGTAACGACGTCGACCGTGACTGTGCCGCTCGTAACCGCACTTGGCATCGGGCTTGCGTCATCGCTTCGCGATCGCAATCCGATGACGGACGGTTTCGGCCTCATCGCATTTGCATCGCTGACGCCGATGGTGTTTGTCATGATATACGGCGGGGTCATTCAGTGGATATGATGCTGTCCGCTGCGCGGATCGTGATCGCCACGGCCGGCGACGTTCTGCCCATTGTGCTATTCATATTTGGCTTTTACGTTTTGGTCATTCGCGAGCCGCTGCCTCACTTCGGACGCATAATGACCGGTCTCGTCTTTGTCGTCATGGGACTTGGCCTGTTTCTTGTCGGTCTCGAGCAGGCTTTGTTTCCTCTGGGACGCCTGATGGCGGAGCAGCTGACCGCTCCGGAGTTTCTCGGGACGAATCCCGTGGCAGATGCGGCGGCCTATTCCTGGGAAGCGTTCATATGGGTCTATATGTTCGCCATAGCCATCGGCTTCTCGACGACGATCGCAGAACCTGCGCTCCTGGCCGTCGCGCTCAAGGCGAATGAAGTATCGGGCGGCGCCATCAGCGTATGGGGATTGCGCGTCGCGGTGGCGATCGGCGCGGCTGTCGGTGTCGGCCTGGGGTGTTATCGCCTCGTATCGGGTCTACCATTGCACTATTTCATCATGGCCGGATATGTAGCGGTCATCATCCAGACGATCTGGGCGCCCAAACTGATCATCGCGCTTGCCTACGATTCAGGCGGCGTCACGACATCGACCGTGACGGTACCGCTGATTACGGCGCTCGGACTCGGTCTCGCTGAAGCGTTGCCGGGCCGAAACGCGCTGCTGGACGGATTCGGTCTGGTGGCATTTACCTGTTTGTTTCCAATCATTGCGGTGCTTGGTTATGCACAGCTAAGCGCATACACGGCATCGCGTGCGAAAAAACGAAAATCCGCAACTGCAAGTTCTGAAGAATTGCGTTCGGTGGAGGAAAGCTAATGCACTTTAAACTACTCATGGTTTTTGTCGAAGACAAAGATACCGAAGATATAATCAAGGCCGCACGAGACGCCGGCGCAACCGGTTGTACCGTCGTGAATAACGCACGGGGTGAAGGATACGAGGTGCCCAAGAGCTTTTTCGGCCTGAACCTGAGCACACAGCGAGACGTCGTGCTGCTGCTCGTCGAACAGCACCTGAGCCGCGAGATTCTCGAAACGATAGGCACAGTCGGTCAATTCGATGAAAAGCCGGGTACGGGGCTTGCGATTCAGCTTGACGTCGAAGATGCTGTCGGCGTCCTGAGTCAGGCCGAGCACATCGTTGAGAAGGTGGAGGATCAGATATGAACGACCGCACCTGGGTGCCAGTCAGCAAGGTCATGCGTAGCGACGTTACGCATGTCGACGGCCGCATCAGCGTCTTCGAGGCGCTTAGGATCATGAAGCGCGTCCAGGCCACATGCCTGATCGTCGAGAGACGGCACGAAGGCGACGAATATGGCATGGTGCTGTTCTCGGACATCGCAAAAGAGGTCATCGCCAAAGATCGTGCCCCGGAGCGTGTCAACGTCTTCGAGATCATGGCGAAGCCGGTCATTTCGATTAGGCCCGATATGGACATTCGTTACTGTGCTCGCCTGTTTGAAAAATTTGGTATCAGCCACGCTCCGGTGATTAAGGACGACAGTGTCATCGGCATCGTGAGCTACTACCTGCTTGTGCTCGAAGGGCTGCCTGACCTGGACTGAGCCTGCCGATTCATGCTCGCTTAGAATTTTAGTAGGGGATCGGCTGTCCGTCCCAGGCGAAGAATCCGCCCGTATCCTTGCTCGTCAGTCCGTCGATCACGGTCAAAAGCCGGGCCGCAGCGGTCTCGGCATCGAACAGCTGTTCCTCCGGTACGCGCTTCGAGAACGGTTTCGACAGCGGCGTGGCAACCGTGCCCGGATGCAGCGCAACGACGATGCTATCCGGGCGCACCCGAACCTGCTCGATAGACAGGGTCTTCAGCACCATATTGAGAGCAGTTTTCGAGGCGCGGTAGGACACCCAGCCGCCGAGACGATTGTCCTCGATACTGCCGACGCGAGCCGACAGCGCCGCGAACACGGTCTTCGCATCCTTACGCAAGAACGGCAGGAAATACTTCGCGACAAGCGCCGGGCCAATCGTGTTGATCGCGAAGACCTCGGCCATCGAGCCTGCCCCAATGTCGCGCATGCTCTTCTCCGGCTTAAGCGTCTCGCCGCGGTGCAGAACGCCGGTCGTCACAACCACGAGATCGAGCGGGCCCTCGTTTCCGGCCAATTCCGCGGCCGCCGCGATCGAAGCCTCATCCGCCAGATCCAGCGGCGCATGGCGTGTCTTTGCCGATAGCGGCCGCGGTTCGCTGCGCGAGAAAGCGTAGATGCGTCCGATGCGGTCATCCGATTCGAGCAGCCGAAGTAGTGCCCGCCCTATCCCGCCGGATGCGCCGACGAGAGCCACCGTGGCATCGTCCGTGAAAGAGCCCAGCGCCGTCATGCAGTCGTAGGTGACGCAACCAGCGCGAGGAACAGGCCCGCTAACGTCACCAGCGGGAGGTTGCGGTATAACAGATCCAAGGTTTTCATGATGTGTCCTCCAAATCGACCGCGACCCTAGCAAGCATTCCGCGGCCGTCGGTCTCGGACCTGTAAGCGATTGTTTCAGATCGTATCGAGGTCGAATTCAGGCCGTGTACCGCTCCAGGAACGTCTCGGCCGCGGCAAAAATCGCTTCCTTTCTGTCCTGACCCAGCCTGTCCAGCGCTTTTGGCATCAGCGCGAGCCGCGGCTGCGCTGCGAAGAAATCGCGATGCCTGTCGATGAATCGCCAGTACAGCCCGTCCACGGTATCGCACCAGTCTCCCTTCCCATAATCGCTCATCTTGCGCAGGTAGTTCGAACCACAAATATATGGTTTCGTCGCGAAAACGCCGCCGTCGCTGAAAAGTCCCATGCCGAAGACGTTCGGGCCCATCACCCATTCCGAGGAATCCACGTACATTTCCATGAACCAGTCATGGGCAAGCCGCGGATCGATCTCGCAAAGCGTCATCAGATTGCCGACGACCATGAGCCTGGGAATATGATGCGTCCAGCCGAGCCGCGCGGCCGTGTCGATCGTGTCGTCAAGCGGCGGGATGCCGGTCGTGCCGCGGTACCAGTCATCGGTCAGCCTGCGTGTATGCGACCAGAAATTGCGCACCTCCTGACGCTCGCCGAACTGTCGATACACGCCGCGAACGAATTCGCGCCAGCCGATGACCTGACGCACGAAGCCTTCTACGCTTGCGATAGGCGTCGCGTGGTCGTCAGCGTAGTCGAGCACTCGATCGACGACCTCTTTCGGCGTAACGAGCCCCAGATTGAGCAGCGGACTCAGCAGACTGTGATAGACGGTCGAGCTGCGTGTCGAAATCGCATCTTCGTAGGGTCCGAAATGCTCGAGCCGCTGTGCGACGAAATCGTCGAGCCAGGCGAGCGCCTGTTGCCGGGTCGTCGGCCACCAAAATTCCCCAGCCCGACCGGGATGGTCGCCAAAATGTTCCTCGACCAGCTCGATCACGTCGGCGACGTGTTCGGAACGCTCGGGGGCAGCGACCTTTGGTGGCTCATCGTCGGCGGGCAGCTTCCTGCGATTCTCGGCATCGAAGCTCCACTGGCCGCCCGCAGGCTCGCCGGCGTCGTTCACGAGTATTCCCAGCCGAATCCGTTCCTTGCGGTAAAACTTCGCCATGCGCAGCGTGTCGTCGTCGCCCGCAAATTCTGCGAACCGAGAGCGCGAACATAGAAACATAGGCGAGCGGAGCTCGGTCCGATCGAGCGCCTCGGTTCGCGCAAATTCCGCGATGCGCACTTCCATCGGCCGGTCTTCGACCTCGAAGTGCACGAGCTCGCGTGCACCGATCGCAGCGACGGTGTCCTTCAGGCGCTGCTCGTAGGTCGGCCCCTCGGCGGCCGGCAAAACATGGTAGTGGACGGTGAACCCCGCATCCTGCAGCGCGTCCCGGTAAGCCCGCATCGCGGCAAGGAACAGCACGATCTTCTGCTGATGGTGCCGAACGTAGGTGCAAAGCCCGTGGTCTTCAGCCATGAATACCTGCGCATCGCGGCACGCATCCAGGTGCTCGATCGGAAACAGCTGATTCCCCAGCACGACCAGCAGTCGATCGCAGCGGCTCATTGACGACGGTTAGTTTAGATACGCGAGACTGTCGCTGTCGAAGGCCCTGGGAGCACGGCGTATCAGCGACGTGAGCGGTCCGGGATCGGCACAATTGCCTTCTTCGAGCATGCGTAGCTGATCCAACGTGACCGGGAAGAACGGCAGCCAGCCGAACAGCGCTGCCGGAATTCTCATTAGGCCTATCGGCATCGGCACGATCCACTTGTTATGTCCCGTCGCCGCTGCGATTCGCTCGAGCATCTCGATCCACGAAAGCACTTCCGGACCGCCGACTTCCACCGTCGCACCGAACGTCGAATCGTCTTCGAGCGAGGCTATGAACGCATCCGCGACGTCGCGCACGTGCACCGGGGACAGCTCGACGGCGCCATTGGAGGGCAGAAAGCCTCGGTAAAAGCCGAGGGCAGGCAGCGGTGGTGCGATCATCTGCCGATAGAGACGCGTCGCGATCTCGTCACGGCCGGTGGGATCACCGAAGATGACGGACGGGCGGAAGACGGTGACATCTAGCCGGCTCGCGAGCAGCTTTTTCTCGGCACGAAATTTCGTCTGCTGGTATGGCGTGCCGTTCGCCTTTACGCCGTTCGCGCTCATCAACAGGAACCGCGAGATGCCGCATGCCTTCGCGGATTCGAGCACTCGAACCGCGCAGGTGTAGTGCGCTTCCTCGAACGTGATGCCGGCGCTCGGCCGCTCGCGCAGTATGCCCACGTTGTAGATGACTGCGTCGCAGTTCTTAAGCGTTTCGATTACGGCAACCGGCGACCCAAGGTCGCCGGACACGATCCGGCAGCCATTCGGGTGATCGACGCGGCTCTCACTGCCCGGACGCGCGAGCAAGGACGGTACGTGGCCGGCATCAAGCAATGCGCCGACCAGATACTTTCCTACGAAACCAGTTCCCCCGATTACCGCAACGTGCACTGACTCTCCTATCAAAGCGTTCATCTTCCTGATCTGAACGTATCACACGCTCTTTAAACACGACCGCGGCGGTCGCGAGATTGTTACAAGTTCTTACAGATTCGTTTCACGGCCAATTGGTGACTAACGCATGCGTAGCACCGCAATCGTGCGCGAAAAGGAATGTGAACAATTGTCAAGAATCGATTGTAAGCACGGCAGCTGCATTAGACTTTTGGCCGTTAACAACGCACCCGGAACGCTCATCGGAGACACGATATGGCGAAGAACATCGAAAAGATCGAGGGGATCGGCCCGAAATTCGGGGCCGCGCTGCGCGGCGCCGGCATTCGGACCGTCGACGATCTGCTTCAGGCTGGCGCAGACAAGGTCTCGCGCGGCGCGCTCGCGGCGAAGACCGGCATCAGCGAAGCCCATATTCTCAAGTGCGTGAACATGGCGGACCTGTTTCGCATCAACGGCGTCGCGAGCCAATATGCCGAGCTGCTTGAATGCGCCGGTGTGGACACGGTCCGGGAACTGAAGAATCGTAACGCCGAGAATCTCGCCGCGAAGATGGCCGAGGTGAATGACGAGAAAAACCTGGTACGCCGTACGCCGTCCGTCAAAATCGTGCAGGACTGGATCTACCAGGCACAGAAACTTCCTGGCGTCGTCAGCCACTGACGCCGAGACGCGCGCAGGCGCCGCGATGCAGCTGCGCCTGCGAACAACAAAAGAGGAGTAAGTCATCATGAACCTGGACTCGATCATCGCTCCGCTACAGAGCACCCTCGGCGGCACGCTGCCGAGTCTACTGGCCGCGATCGCCATCCTGATTATCGGCTGGTTCGTTGCCGTCATTGTGCGTGCAGGAACGCGCAAGGGCCTCGGCCTGATCAAGCTGAACGACAAGATCGCCTCGAGCACGAAGAGCGATTTGGATATCGAGTCCTGGGGCGCCGCCGGCGTATTCTGGCTCGTGATGTTTTTCGTATTGATCGCGTTTTTCAACGTGATCAATCTGGAAATCGTTTCCGAGCCGCTGCAGGCGCTGGTGACGAAGATCTTCGAATTCGCCCCGAGCCTGATCGCCGGCGGAATCCTGGCCGTTATTGCCTGGGTGCTCGCCAGCGTTGCGCGCACGGTGATAACGGGGATGCTGGCAAAGACACAAATTGACGAGAAAGTCAGCAAGGCCGCCGACATGAAGCCCGTCAGTGCCAGCATCGGCGACGTGCTCTACTGGCTGATACTGCTCCTGTTCCTCCCGGCAATTCTCGGCACGCTCAAGCTCGACGGCCTGCTTGTGCCGGTACAGGGCATGATCGATCAAATTCTTGCGATGCTGCCGAATATTCTCGGCGCCGCCATCATTGGCCTCGTCGGCTGGTTCGTCGCCCGCATCCTGCGTGACCTGGTGCAGAACCTGCTCAGCGTCGTCGGCATCGACAAACTGGGTGAGAAAGCCGGCCTGACCGGCAACGTGAGCCTGTCGCAGCTCGCCGGGCTTCTCGTGTTCATCTTCGTCTTCGTCCCGGCTCTGGTCGCCGCGCTGAACACGCTGCAGATCGAGGCGATATCGCGGCCCGCGACCGACATGCTGGGCGCGTTCATGGCGGCGATACCCGACATCTTCGCCGCGGTGATCATCCTGAGCATCGCGTTCGTGCTCGCGAGATTTATTTCCGGGCTGATTGCGCGGCTGCTGGACGGCCTGGGCGCGAACGCGCTGCCGGAGAAGCTCGGGCTCAAGGCTATGGCTGCAGAGGGTTTTGCACTGTCGCAGTTCGTCGGCACGGTCGTCAGCGTGTTCATCATGCTGTTTGCGACCGTCGAGGCGGCCAACCAGCTCGGATTCACGCAGGTCTCGGACATCGTCGCGACGCTGATCGAGTTCGCCGGTCAGGTTCTCCTCGGCGGCGTCATCCTGGTGGCCGGCTTCTGGATTGCCGGGCTCGCGCACAGCGCAGTGATCAAGGTGAGCGGGAAGACTGCGGCGGCGCTCGCGGGGGTTCTCCGGGCCGCGATTCTCGGGCTCGTGCTGGCTATGGGCCTGCGCGCCATGGGCATTGCCGATGACATCGTCAACCTCGCATTTGGCCTCGTGCTGGGCGCGGTTGCGGTCGCGTTCGCGCTGTCCTTCGGTCTCGGCGGGCGCGAGGCAGCCGGTAAGCAGATGGAACACTGGTTGTCGAATCTGCGCAACAACAAGTAATATCGCCGGTTTCGCACGAACCGGTGGGTCGAGAGACGCACATTAATTGGAGATAACTATGAGAATGTTGAACTATTTCGCGCTGCTCACAGCGGCCTGTTTGCTCAGCGCCTGCGGCGGCGGCAGCGACTCGGCCAAAGACGAGGGCGGTGTCGCGGAAAAAATGGATGCCGTGAAGCAGGAAGCGGGCAAAGTCGCCGATACGGTGACCGAGAAGGGCGGTGACATGATGGGAGCAGCGAAGGAAGAAGGCGCTGACATGATGGAAGCGGCCAAGGAAGAAGGTGGCGCGATGATGGAAGCGGCCAAGGATGAAGGCACCGCGATGATGGAAGCAGCCAAGGAAGAAGGCGCCGACATGATGGAAGCGGCCAAGGACAAGGCAGAGGCGCTGAAGGACAAGCTGGGGCAATAAACCGAGCTGTGCCGGCGAGCGTGAGCTGCGGGCCGGACCGGGGCGGAATGATTCGCGAGTAATGCGGGCATGATCAAGGAGTCAGATCAGCCGATCGAGATCGCCGACCCTTTTGCCCGCAGGCTCATGTCTCAATACCTAAAGCGCCGGGCCGCCGACATCGCAACGCTTCGCGAGGCGGTCGCGTCCGGCGATTTCGAGGCCGTCGCCCGATCCGGCCACAATCTGTACGGCTCCGGCGGTGCGTACGGCCTGGACGAAATTTCCCGCCTGGGCGCCGATCTCGAGCAGGCCGGCAAGGCCTGCGCAGCCGAGCGCGCCCGGCAAATAATCGACGATCTGGAAAACTTCATCCGCAGAGTCACGCTGGTCTGAGCGCTAAAACCGCGGCCCGCCCGCGCCGCAATTTTAAATAATCTCTTTAAAAAATAGCCGCTTATAGCAGGCCTGGGATAGCGGCGGCGCCCGCCGCCGGGCTGCCGGCCTGGGCGCCAATCCCGCTATAATGTGCCCCCGCGCGCCGAACAATGACAACAAAGCGCGCCAGCCGCCGACCCTTCGTGGTCCGGCGATAGTTACTGGGGAGACGAGTGCGAGTCGCAATCCTCGAGGACGATCCGGATCAGGCCGAGATCATCGGTCAGTGGCTGACCGCGGCAGGCTACCGGGTATTTGCGCATGCCGATGCTCACGGGTTTCTGCGCGCCGCGCGCCGGGAGAGCTTCGATTTGTACGTGCTCGACTGGGTCATACCGGATCTGAGCGGCATCGACGTGCTACGCAGGCTTCGCGGTGAAATGGACGACTTTACGCCAACGCTGCTTGCGACGATCAAGGACGACGAGCGCAGCGTCGTGCGGGCCCTGGAGGCCGGCGCCGACGATTATCTCGTCAAGCCGATTCGGCGCGCCGAGCTGGTCGCGCGCGTGAACGCGATCCTGCGCCGGGCCACCGGCACTCGAGGTGCCGGGAATAGCGCTGACGCCAGTCCGTACGAATTCGACCCCGGTCGCAACGTTGCGATGCTTCGCGGAGAGGAGATTCCCTTAACCTCGCGCGAATTCGCGCTCGCGACGTTTTTCTTCCGCAATGCCGGCAAACTGATGTCGCGAAGCCATATCCTCGACGCGATCTGGGGTATCGACGGCGACAACATATCGACGCGCACCGTGGACACCCACGTTAGCCGCCTGCGGAAGAAGATGAAGCTGAACGCCGAGAATGGCTGGAAGCTCTCAGCCGTCTACCAGCACGGCTATCGCATTGAAAAGGTCGCCGCCGAGCGCGGCGTCGAATCCTAAAACGACCGGAGACCGAAAATCATGGCAAAGAAACCGGGCCCGCGACAGAATCCGTCCGCCGCGGCGGATACGGGCATGGACGGAAACGTTGACCAGATCCGCGAAATTCTATTTGGCGGCCATATGCGCGATTACGAGCAGCGCTTCGCCAAGCTCGAGCGGCACATGAGCGAAACCATCGACAAGCTGAGCCGGCGTTTCGAGAAGCGGCTCGAGCAGGCGATCGCACAATCGAGGCGCGAGATCGACAAGCTCACCGAGCAGGTCAAGGCTGAGCGCAAGGAGCGGCTCTCCGAGCACCGAGACAGCGTCAAGGAGCTGGAAAATCTCACGAATCAGGTCGAAGCATGGTTTACGGAAATTGACGAGCAGTTCGATGCGGAAGGCAAGGAGCTTCGCGCCGCGCTGAAGAGGCAGAGCGACGAGCTCGCCTCGATGATCGCCGACATGCGCTCTGCAGCGGATTCGAAGGTCGATGCGGCGACGCTCGCTCGAATGCTCTCAGACGTTGCGGCCAAGCTCGGAAAACAGGCCCGCTAGCGCCGCCCCGTTAGGGCGGGCACTGCCCACCACCTATGAACGACCTCGACAAGCTCAGGGAACTCCTTTTCGGCGCCGAGAAACAGGCGCTGGATTCAATCAAGCAGCGCGTGGAACGCCGCGAGGATCGCGCGATCGACGTCGCGGATATCCTTCCCGACGCGATACACAGCAGCCACAAGCGCAGCAAGGATCTCGTCGAATCGCTGCGCAAACCGGTTGGCGAATGCGTGCGGCAGGAATTTCACGACGATCCGCAGACCTACAGCGACGCGCTGTACCCGGTGATCGGTCCCGCCATTCGCAAATCGATCATGCAGGCCCTGCGCACGTTTTCCCAGCAGATCAACGCGGCCGTCGAACAAAGCCTGACGCCCCGCGGCCTGAAGTGGCGCCTCCAGGCCGCCCGCGCCGGCGTTCCGTTCGGCGAGTTCGTGCTGCAGAAAACGCTGCTGTATCGGGTCGAGCAGGCCTATCTGATCAGCCGTGAGAACGGACTTTTGATCGGCCACGTCCATCACGACGCGGCGAAGATCAAGGACAGCGATGCGGTATCGGCGATGTTTACGGCAATCCAGGATTTCGTCAAGGAATCGTTTTCACCGGATCGCACCGGCCGCCTGGAATCGGCCGACATGGGTGAATTTACGCTGTGGGCCGTGCACGGCCCGCACGCACTGCTGGTCTGTGTCATCCGCGGCGTGCCGCCTCGATCGCTGCGGGGCCAGCTCAGCGCCATCCTCGAGCGCGTGCACTTTCGCTACGGCGATGCGATTCGTGCGTATACGGGCGACACGGCCTCGGTCGCAGATATCGAAGGCGAGCTCGAGAAGTGCCTGCGTTTCCAGGCGCTCCAGAAAAAGGATAGCGAGAGACGGCGAGTCTCGGTGCCGATGATGCTGCTCATGATGGCGCTCGTCGGCCTGATCCTTTATCTCGGAATCTCGCGCTGGATGCACTCGCAGGCGCTGAACCGGCTGATCGACACGATCCAGGCGACGCCGGGAATTTATCTGTCAGAAAGTCTGCGCGAAGACAATCGCATCATTCTTCGCGGCCTGCGGGACCCGCTCGCACCGCCGATCTCGGAACTTGCGACTGCCGCCGGCATCGCGCCGGAAAACGTCGATGCGCAAATGGGTGCCTATCAGTCGCTCGAGCCGGAAATCGTTGCGACGCGCGTCGCCGGCATTTTCGGGAATCCGCCCGGAGTCGCTTTCGGCGTCCGCGACGGGTACCTGGTCGTGACCGGCCCTCTAACGCAGGAGCTGCGGGACGAGATCCGCACCAGAGCGCCGCTGTTGGCCGGCGTGCACGCCGTCCGCCTCGAGGCCGATGGGGCGGAGCCCGAACAAGCGATAAGCGAACGCGATCTTGCTCGAGATAAGCTCGTTGCCGATCTCGATGCCCTCGACGGTCGCCGATTCTATTTCTCGTCCGGGACGACGTTGCGGACCGAGGACGGCGATCGACTTGCCGCGCATGCCCGGGCGCTGCAAGCACTCTCGATCGCTGCTACAAGTCTCGGCGCGCGGCTGCGAATCGCCGTGACGGGATCGGCCGACGGCAGCGGAGACCCCGCAGCGAACCGCCGGCTTGCCCGCGACCGGGCCACCGTCGCCGCGGATGTCCTGAGTGCGGCCGGTATCGCTCCGGCAACGATCGTTATCCGCGCGGCGCCCGCCCCGGAGGACTCGGCAGCCACCGATCCCGAGCTCCGGCGCGTCACGATCGCGGTCGATCTGGTCGAGGCCGCCGTTCCGGAATGACGCTGATCACGTCGAAGGTCTGCCTCGTCGGCGACTTCGCGGTCGGCAAGACCAGCGTCGTCGAAAGGTATGTGAACAATCAGTTCTCCGAGCGTTACCTCACGACGGTCGGCGTCAAGATCGACACCAAAGAAATCGAGCTGCCGCAGCATGGCATCACTGAGAAGCTCGTCCTTTGGGACGTGGCCGGCGCCGATCGCTTCGGTCCGATCGAATTCGCCTACCTGCGGGGTGCCGCGGGCTACGTATTCGTCGCCGACGGCACTCGCTCTCTGACGCTCGATTCGGCGCTTGCGCTTCGCGATCAGATCATGAATGCGTCCAACGCACGGCCGTCCGTGCTGCTGCTGAACAAGTGCGACCTGGTGAGCGCATGGGAAATCGACGACGCCCGGGTCGAAGCGTTGCACGACCATTTCGACTCGGTGTTCCGCACGAGCGCTAAAACCGGCGATGATGTCGAAACGGCGCTCACGCGACTGGCCGAAGTCATCGTCGAATGCGAGCTGCGGTCGGGGCGATGACGCTTCCCGACAAAATCATCGAGTATCTGCGGGACGCGTTCGTGGCGCAGACACGGCCATTTTGTTTCCTGATCGACGAGAACGCGCGGCTGATCGAGTCCTGGGGCGACGCGACCTGGTGCCGGATGCAGGACGTCAAGCCGGGCACAAACATGCTTGAAGCCGCGCCGTACCTGCTCGGCTACCTGTCCGATGAACCGCAGCGCGTTAAATTCGTTGCGATCGCACCGGGCATCATAGTTCATTTGCACGTAATCCCAAGCCGGGATCAGCACTATGTCGTGCTGCTGGATGCCGGGCGCGACCACGCATTTCTGCAGCGCGCGCAACAAACGTCGAATGAGATGCGCCTGCTTCACACAAGCCAGCAGAAGCTCATTGCGCGGCAGCGCACGCTGATCGGCGAGCTGGTCGAGGCGAAGTCGGAACTGGACCACCATCGCCGCGAAGCCGAACGCAGCAGCTCGGAGAAGAGCAGGTTCATCGCGATGATGTCGCACGAATTCCGCACGCCGCTCGCATCAATCATCAACTATGCAGATCTCGCGCTCGATAGCCGGTCGGGACCTGGTGACGTCAAAAAGAGCCTCGAGGCGATCGGCCGCTCCGCACGCCACCTGACGTCGCTGGTCGAGGCGCTGCTCGACGACGCGCGCCTCGACGCCGGCCAGCTTGAGCTCCAGGAAAAGCCGTTTGACCTGCCTCAGTTGTTGACGGATCTCGCCGCCATGATGGCGCCCCTTGCGGCAGAAAAAGGCCTGTCATTCGCAACGAGGATCGACCCGGAGGTTCCCGAGCACATCGTTGCCGACGAAGTGCGGCTGCGCCAGATTCTGATCAACCTGCTCGGCAATGCGGTGAAATTCACCGAGGACGGTGGCATCGAGCTGCTCGTCATTTATCACGAGTCGCGGCTGATCGCGACCGTTACGGACACCGGGCCCGGAATCAGCGCGGAGGACCAGGAAAACGTCTTTCGCGCGTTCGAACGCGGCAGCCACCGGGCCGAGACCGGCGCCGGCCTCGGCCTGACGATTACGCTGCGGCTCGCAAAGCTCATGGGCGGCGAGATCTCACTGGATTCGTCGCCCGGCCAGGGCTGCACGGTCAGCGTGCATCTGCCGGTGAGGACGGCGGATGCCGCGCAGGTCGGCACGGACGAGGTTCTGCCGTCACCGAACGAAGAGGTGCGCGCCACGCGTGCAGCCAGCATTCTGGTCTGCGACGACGACGAGGATATGCTTGCGCTCGTCGAGCACTATCTGCATCGCGCCGGTTACGGTTTGATAACGACGTCCGACGGCACGGAAGCTATCGACAAAGCTATCGCCTACGATCCCGACCTCGTACTCGTCGACGTGAACATACCGGGCATCAGTGGCGTCGAGGTCGCGGAGCGCCTGCGCACGGGGGGATTCGACAAGCCCATCGTGGCGCTAACCGCGTCGAAGCTGACGGCTGCCGAACAGGCGGGCTTCACGACGTGCTTTCGCAAACCGGCGGCAATGCCGGCGCTGCTCGCCGAGATCAAGCGCCTGACCCACGCGGCCTGACCGGCAATGCCGGCGGCAGTCGGACGGCCCCAAGGCCGCATGATTGTTAACGATTGTTGCAGATCAAACCGATGCCGCGCGCGCCGGTTACACTGTACCTGCTGAGATTCCGGCCGACTGCGGCTAGAATCACGCCTCGTTCAAACAACATTGGGGAACCAAGCAATGCTCGAAGAATTCAAAAAATTTGCAATGCGCGGCAACGTCGTCGACATGGCGGTCGGTATCGTGATCGGCGGCGCGTTCGGCAAGATCGTCAGCTCGTTCGTCAACGACGTGATCATGCCGCCGATCGGCCTGCTAATGGGCAACGTCGATTTCAGCCAGCTGTATATCAATCTTTCCGAGACGGCCTATCCGTCGCTCGCAGCGGCGAAGGAAGCCGGCGCGGCAACGATCAATTACGGGCAGTTCATTAACACCGTGCTCGACTTCGTGATCATCGCGTTTGCCATATTCATGGTCATACGCGGAATGAACAAGCTCAAGAAGCAGGAGGAGGAGAAGCCGGCCGAGCCCCCGAAGCCGTCGGCGGAGGTGCAGCTACTGACCGAGATTCGCGACCAGCTGAAAGCCCAGGGCTGATCCTGCTGCCTCGAGTACGCTTGGGCACCGCACAAACCCCGTCTTCGGACGGGGTTTTTTTGCTGCGGTGCGAATTAAATCAGTCTTCGCTAGTGCCGATCCGCCTCGAGCCGCTTCGCCCGCACGGAGAACGCGAGATCAAGCCGATCCATGACGGCGAGCGCTCCGCCCAGCGCCGTATACCGCTCGATTCCGAAATCCGCTTGGTGCAGGCTGAATTCGCCGCTGACCGCCAGCGTGTCGGCATCGACCGTGACCTGCACCGGGATTTCGATGCTGTTCGTTACGCCGTGCAGGTTGATTGCCGCTGCGACGGCTGCGCTCGTCGCCGCTTCGCTGTCGATGCCTGTCGTAACGTAGAGCGTCACGAAGGGAAACTGCCGGGCGTCGAGGCTCTCGAGCATATTCGATTTCGTCCCTAGGCGGGCGGATTCCGATATCGTCTTCTCGAAGCCGGCGGCGGCGCGCAGAGCCGGCTCGTCGACGGTCAGCGCGGCCAGCGGCATGTACAGATGCCCTTCCGCCAGAACGGCGCCATCCGACGGCCGTGAGTCACGAATGACGAAACCACGCACGTCCCGCCCCGCGATTACGTGATCATGGCCCAGGTGTGCCAGTGCGCCGTCCCTGTAGACGAAGATCTGAACCAGCGATGCTGCCGGATCGATTGTGTAGACCATCCGCCCGGCCGCGGCGGCTCTCCGGTAATGTTCTTCAGGAATCGACGCCGGCGCCTCTTCGGGCACGGCCGGCATATCGTCAACGCTCGGAACCGCGCATCCCGCGGCAATTAACGTCCATAAGAGACCGAGGCCGAACCAGGCCGGGCCAATTCCACAAGAAGGATGAGCCGTATGTTTTGCTGACATGTAATCGAGTATATTACGCGGCGCTGAGCGGACCAGGCACGGAATCCTGATCGGCAGTGCTATAGTTTTTGTGCCGTCCGGGCCATCGAGCCCTGATTGAGAGGGCCGAAATTTTGGAATCCATCATCGACTTTGCCCAACACAACGGGCAATTGGCCTGGGAGTTCATTCGCCGCCCGGAAATCTATCTGCAGTTCGTTATCATAGCCGCACTGTTCGTGCCGGCGCTGCTGCTCTCCTGGCGCGTCGAGCCGCTGCTCGAAAATCAGGCCCGCAAGATAAAGAACATGCCGGGCGTGCTGCGCATGGTCGCGTCGTTCCTGCGCCGGCTCGAGTGGCTGTTTTTCGTCATTCTCCTCGGCCTTGCGTATGTGGCTACCGACATCATCGGGTGGCCGGGGCGAAATTACCTGATTTACAGCGCGATCCTGCTTGCCGGGGCCTGGCTGCTGATCGCGGTCGTCTCGCACGTCATTCGGAGCCGTGCAATCGGTCGCATATTCGGGATCGCCGCCTGGATTTACGTCGCGGCGACCATTCTCGGCATAACCGACGACATCGCGGCGATGCTCGACAGCGCCGGATTCTCCGCCGGCGAGGTTCGTTTTTCCATACTCAGCCTGATCCAGGCGATCCTGCTCGTCGGCGTCGTGCTGTGGGCTGCGTTCGGGATCGGCAACTTCCTGGATCGGCGCATCCAGCAGGTCGAAGAGTTCACGCCGTCGCTGCGCGTCCTGATCGGCAAGATTCTGCGTATTGCATTGATTGTCGTCGCGGTGCTGGTCGCGATGTCCGGACTCGGCATCGACTTGACCGCTTTGACCGTGCTCTCTGGCGCGATCGGCGTCGGCATCGGTTTCGGACTGCAGAAGGTCGTGTCCAACTTCATCTCCGGCATCATTATTCTGCTCGATCAGTCGATAAAGCCGGGCGACACGATTTCCCTCGGCGACACGTTCGGGTGGATTCGGGAATTGAGGGCCCGGTTCGTCTCGGTGATCACGCGTGACGGTCGCGAGTTCCTGATCCCGAATGAGGACCTGATCACGCGGGAAGTCATCAACTGGTCTTTCTCGGACAAATTCGTTCGACTCGACGTGCCGTTTGGCGTCTCGTACAGCTCGGATCCGCATGAAGTTACGCGTCTCGCGATCGAGGCAGCGAGCGCCGTCGACCGCGTGGACGGCACGATGAGGCCACCAGTCTGCTGGATGACCGCTTTCGGCGACTCGTCGCTCGATTTCGTCTTGCGCTTCTGGATCAGCGACCCGCAGAAGGGCCTCACGAACATTCGGGGCAAGGTCCTGTTGGCGCTATGGGATACGTTCAAGGAACACGGCATCGGTATACCGTTCCCGCACCGCGAGGTCATTATGAAGACCCCGGTCGAAGTGCTGGAGCGGCACACCTGACGGTAGCGCGATCATGCTGAGCATGTTGGGCACGGCGATCGGCCTCGCCCTGTTGGTGGCAGGCGGTGCCGCGCTCGTACGCGGCGCTTCCCAGATCGCAGCGCGCCTCGAGGTGTCGGAAATGCTCGTCGGCCTGACGCTCGTGGCGTTCGGCACGAGCCTGCCGGAACTCGTCGTTAACGTCTTGAGTGGAATGCGGGGCGAAACCGACCTCGCGTTCGGGAACGTCGTGGGTTCGAACATAACGAATGTCGCGTTCGTGCTGGGCCTCGCAGCGGCGATCACGCCGATACGGATCCAGAGTCAGATTATCCGGCGTGAGCTGCCCCTCTTGCTCCTCGCTACGACGGTGATCACGGTGATGGCCCTCGACACTGTATTCAGCGGCGAGCTGGCGAAAATTTCCAGATCCGAGGCCGTTGTGCTGCTGGTTCTGTTTCTGATTTTCCTTTACATCGTTTTTCTCGACATTCTGCACGCGCAGGCACACGAGCCGCTGCTGTCCGACATGGAAATCGCGCCACTCGGCACGCGTGCCGATTCGGACAGATTCCGTTGGGTCCTCGTGGGCGCGGGGATCCTGATGCTGTATGGCGGCGGCGAGATGACCGTAAACAATGCCACGACGTTGGCTGACGATCTCGGCGTCTCGAAAACCGTCGTGGGCCTGTTCGTGGTCGCCATCGGAACGAGCCTGCCGGAGCTCGTCACGTCCGTCATCGCCGCCATGCGCGGCGCGCCGGATCTTGCGCTCGGCAACGTCGTCGGCTCGAATATTTTCAATACACTCGTAGTTCTGCCGAGCGCCGGGCTTTTTGCGGATATTGCGATACCCCGTGCCGGGATCGGTGACCTGACGCTCTCGCTCGTGCTCGCTGCGGTAATTGTCCCGGTGTTCTTCCTCGGCAACGCGCGGCTTTCGCGGACTGCCGCCTCGGGGTTTCTGGGTGTTTATCTGGCGTACGCGGTCCTGCGCATCGGTGCCGGTTGAGATGCGTCGCGCAGGCTATCGAGTAGACCGCGCCTAGTCCTTGCTTTTTTTCTTCTTCTTCTCGACCCGCTCGACGCTGACTTTATTGTCGTCGCAGTGATAGGTTTCGATCAGCTTATTGTCCTGAATCGACTCGAGATGCACGTCGAAGTGCCACAGCCGGTGCGTGTGCTTCATCACTTCCTTGGCATCATTCTCCTCCAGAGGAATCCTGTCGTGCTGCGTGTGTCGGAGTGTCAGCGAACGATCGCCGCGCAGCGCAACCTCCCAAACCTGAATATTCGGTTCCTGTTTGCTCAGGTTGTACTGATCCGCAAGCTGTTCGCGAACGAAACGATATCCGTCGTCGTCGTGGATGGCGGTGACGCAGATTTCCTCGTCCCTGTCGTCATCGAGAATGCTGAACAGCTTGAGATTACGGATTACCTTCGGCGACAGAAACTGCAGGATGAAGCTCTCGTCCTTGAAGTTCTCCATCGCATGGTGCACGGTCTCGAGCCAGTCTGCGCCGGCGATGTCCGGAAAGAACCGCTTGTCTTCTTCGGTCGGATCCTCACAGATGCGGCGAATATCCGTGAACATCGCGTAGCCCAGCGTATACGGATTGATGCCGCTGTAATACGGCGAGTCGAAATCCGGCTGATAGATCACGCCGCTATGGGACTGGAGGAATTCCAGAATCGCGCCCTCGGTGACCAGCCCCTCGTCGTACAGGTCGTGCATCAGGCGGTAGTGCCAAAAAGTCGCCCAGCCCTCGTTCATGATCTTGGTTTGCCGCTGCGGGTAAAAGTACTGCGCAATCTTGCGAACGATACGGACGATCTCGCGTTCCCACGGTTCCAGCAGAGGCGCGTTCTTTTCGATGAAATACAGCAGATTCTCCTGCGGCTCCGCCGGGAAGCGCGGCCATTTTTCCGCGCGTTCTTCCTTCTTCTTCGGAATCGTGCGCCAGAGGTCGTTCACCTGTTTCTGCAGGTAATCTTCGCGCTCGTGCTGGCGCTGCTTTTCCTGCTCCGCCGAAATCGGGCGTGGGCGCCGGAACCGGTCGACGCCGAGGTTCATCAATGCGTGGCACGAGTCGAGCAGCGCTTCGACGGTATCGACGCCGTGCCGCTCCTCGCACTCGCTGATGTAGCTCTTTGCAAACAGGATGTAATTGACGATTGCGCTAGCGTCCGTCCAGGTACGAAACAGGTAGTTGTTCTTGAAGAACGAATTGTGTCCGAAACAGGCATGCGCGATTACGAGAGCCTGCAGCGTCAGGCTGTTCTCCTCCATCAGATATGCGATGCACGGATTCGAGTTGATGACCAGCTCGTATGCCAGGCCGATGTGACCCTTGCGATAGCGCTGCTCCGTGCTCAGAAACTGCTTGCCGAACGACCAGTGATGGTAGCCGACCGGCATTCCAACCGCGGAATACGCGTCCATCATCTGGTCCGCGGAGATGATCTCGATCTGGTTCGGATACGTATCGAGACGATAGCGGTCGCGCGCGATCTTCGAAATTTCGTATTCGAACGCTTCGAGGGCCTCGAAGGTCCATTCGGAACCCTCCGCGATGGGCTCGCGCTTGGTCACGCCGACTTCCTTTCGAAAAGATCGTGGAAAACGGGAAAGATTTCCGACGCTTCGGTCACCTTACGCATCGCGAAATTATTCGGGAATTTCTCGGGAATCTCGCCGTAGGTCTGCCAGAGCTCCTGCTCCTGCCCCGAATTGATTTCGACGTAGGCAAAGTACTGCACGAGCGGTAGCAGGCTTTTGACGAGCAGATCACGGCAGCGCGGCGAATCATCGTGCCAGTTTTCCCCGTCGGACGCCTGCGCGGCATAGATGTTCCAGCTGTCGGACGGATAGCGATCACGAACGATCTCCTGCATGAGTTCCAGCGCGCTCGATACCACGGTGCCGCCGGTCTCGCGGGAATAGAAGAATTCTTCCTCGTCGACCTCGTCGGCCTTCGTGTGATGGCGGATGAATACGACTTCGGTTTTCTCGTAATGGCGCTTCAGGAACAAGTGCAGCAGGATGAAGAAGCGCTTGGCGAGATCCTTGATGTCCTGGGTCATCGATCCCGAGACGTCCATCAGGCAGAACATGACGGCGCTGGTCGTCGGGGTCGGCTGCCGGATGACGTTGTTGTAACGCAGGTCGAATTCGTCGAGAAACGGAATGTGGTTGAGCCGGCGGCGCAGCCGATCGAGCTTGTAGCGAATTTCCCGGCGCCGCTCCTCGCACTCGACGCGGTCCCGGAGCGTCTCGAGTTCCTCCGTGAGGGCCTTGATTTCGCGGCGTATTGCGCCCCCCAGCGCGATTCGCCGTGCCTGGGCACCGCGCAAGGACTGGACCACGTTCAGCCTTGCTGGAATACCCTCACGCAGGTAGCCGCCCTTGACGAGCTTGTAGGAGTCCGTGTCCTTGAGCTGCTTGCGCACCAGATTCGGGAGTTCCAGGTCTTCGAAAACGAAATCGAGAAATTCCTGCTGATTGAGCTCGAAGACGAACTCGTCCATGCCCTCGCCCTGATTGCTGGCCTTGCCCCCGCCACCGCCGCCGCTGCCGCCTGACGGCCGCTTGATGCGATCGCCGCGGACGAATTCCTTGTTGCCCGGGAGTACACGGCGCTGGCTGCCGCCCCGGCCGTGGCGAAATACGGGTTCCGAGATGTCCTTTCGCGGAATCGAGATCTCCTCGCCGCGATCCATGTCGGTAATGCTGCGCTTGCTGACAGCGTCAGCGACGGCATCCTTGATGTGCTTGCGAAATCGCTTGAGAAAACGCTGTCGGTTAACGGCGCTTTTCTGCTTTCCCTGCTGGCGCCGGTCGATGATGAGAAAGGCCATGGCGGATCACTGCGATTTGCGCACCCTCAGATACCATTCCGACAGCAACCGCACCTGCTTCTTCGTGTAGCCGTATTCCGTCATGCGCTGCACGAAGTCTTCGTGTTTCTGTTGATCCTCGTCCGACGCACGCGGGTTGAACGAGATGACCGGGAGCAGGTCCTCCGTGCTCGAGAACATCGTCTTCTCGATGACGAGCCGCAGCTTCTCATAGCTCGTCCAGGCCGGGTTGTTACCGGCGTTCGACGCCCGCGCCCGCAGCACGAAGTTGACGACCTCGTGACGAAAATCCTTCGGATTGCTGATGCCTGCGGCCTTCTCGATTTTCTCGAGCTCTTCGTTCAGCGCCGCATGGTCCAGAATCTCGCCGGTCTCGGGATTCCGGTAATCCTGATCCTGAATCCACAGATCCGCATAAGTAATGTAGCGATCGAAGATATTCTGGCCGTACTGCGAATAGGACTCCAGGTAGGCCGTCTGAATTTCTTTGCCGAGGAAGTCGATGTATCTCGGCGTCAGATATTCCTTGAGGAAGTTCATGTAGCGATCGGCGGTATCCGGAGGGAACTGCTCCTGTGCGATCTGCTTTTCGACCACGTACAGCAGGTGCACTGGATTAGCGGCCGTTTCCTCGGAGTCGAAGTTGAATACTTTGGAGAGGATCTTGAACGCAAACCGCGTCGACAGTCCGTCCATACCCTCGTCGACGCCGGCGTTGTCGCGATATTCCTGTATCGATTTCGCTTTCGGATCGATGTCCTTGAGATTCTCACCGTCGTAGACCCGAAGTTTCGAATACACGCTCGAATTCTCGGGTTCCTTGAGGCGCGTAAGCACCGTGAACTGCGCCAGCATGCGCAGCGTATCCGGTGCACACGGCGCCTCGCTCAACGAGCTGTTGCGCAGCAGCTTCTCGTAGATCTTGACCTCCTCCGTCACCTGCAGGCAGTACGGTACTTTCACGATATAGACGCGGTCTATGAACGCCTCGTTGTTCTTATTGTTCTTGAACGACTGCCATTCCGCCTCGTTGGAGTGCGCGAGGATTACGCCCTCGAACGGGATCGACCCGATCGACTCCGTGCCGTTGTAATTCAATTCCTGCGAGGCCGTCAGCAGCGGATGCAGCACCTTGATCGGCGCCTTGAACATCTCTACGAATTCGAGAATACCCTGATTCGCCCGGCACAGTCCGCCCGAGAAGCTGTAAGCATCGGGATCGTTCTGGCGAAATTCCTCGAGCTTGCGAATGTCGACCTTCCCGACCAGCGACGATATGTCCTGGTTGTTCTCATCGCCGGGTTCGGTCTTCGCGATTGAGATCTGATTGAGTATCGACGGATACAGCTTCACGACTTTGAACTGGCGGATGTCGCCGTTGTATTCCGTGAGACGCTTGGCTGCCCACGGAGACATGATGCCCTGGACATAGCGCAGCGGGATGCCGTATTCCTCCTCCAGGATCCTGGCGTCCTCGCGAGGGTTGAACAGGCCGAGCGGCGATTCCTGCACCGGTGACCCCTTGAGCGCATAGAGCGGCTGCTTCTCCATGAGCTGCTTCAGCTTCTCGGCCAGCGATGACTTGCCGCCGCCGACGGGGCCGAGCAGATAGAGAATTTGTTTTTTCTCTTCGAGGCCCTGGGCGGCGTGGCGGAAGAACGACACGATCTGTTCGATGCATTCTTCCATGCCGTAAAAGTCATCGAACTCCGGATAGCGCTTGATGACCTTGTTGGAAAATATTCGTGAGAGGCGCGGATCTTTGGCAGTATCGATTAATTCGGGTTCGCCGATAGCGAGCAGCAGTCGCTCAGCGGCAGTCGCATACGCGGACGGGTCGTTCTTGCAAATTTCTAGGTATTCTTCGAGGCTGTATTCTTCTTGTTGTGTATCTTCAAAACGAGTCTGGTATTGACCGAAGATACTCATCATGTGTCTCCTGGGTTTTCGAAAAAATTACAGCATCAATGCGCCTTGCGTTCATTGCGACTGGGTCACAGATTCATTTCATCGTGGCATCGAACCCGGGGCACCGCTCACTGCCAGTAACCTTGCGTAAAGAGTACCGATTGCCTGATTTTGAAAGTGTGACGCAGCTATCATTTGTTAACATAAGTCAGAATCTCCGAGAAATATAGACCCCCCGGGGGACGGAATAATTCCATGTCGCGGTGACCGAATGCGAAGCCCCGCGCCGCGCCTGCCGACGCCCCAACTTCCCGTGCCCGGCGCCCCTATTCATTGAAATCGCTAAAGTTTTATTCGCGAGGGTCGATAGCCCCTGCAGGCATCCCGTGGGGCGTTTTCCCCAATGCAAGCAACACGAAAAATCGGTGTCGACCGGCTCGAGATCGGCATGTACGTCGCTCAGCTGGATCGCCCCTGGCTTGAGACGCCGTTCTTATTTCAGGGTTTCTACATTCGCGACGCCGACGAGGTCCAGCAACTCCGCGAACACTGCGACTATGTGTTCATCAGCGTCAACGAGGATGCCGCCGAACCCGCCGACGACAATATCGAATTGCCGAATCGGACGGCTAGCTACGGAACCGCGAAAAAATCGCGATGGCGCTTCAGCCTGAGATCCCTGTTCGGTCGTTTCGCAGCCAACGATGAGAGCGCGGGTCCTGCAGCAGGCGAGTTCAAACAGACCTGCGTCATCTATAAGGAGACGACACCGCTCAAGGACGAGCTGCAAACGGCGACGGGCATTCACCGAAAGGCGGTGCTCTCGGTCCATGACGTTATGAAAAACCTGCGAGGCACGGGATCGCTCGACATCGCCGCGCTGGAAGGCACAGTTACTCCGCTCGTGGACAGCGTGCTCAGGAATCCCGCCGCGCTGTCATGCCTCGTTCGTATGCAGAGGACAGACGACTATCTCTATGCGCACTCGCTCGCGTCCTCGATCTGGGCGACGATCCTCGGACGCCAGATCGGGCTCTATCGCGAGGATCTGGACATCGTTGCACTCGGTGCCATGCTGCTCGACGTCGGTAAAACTCAGCTACCGAAGGAACTGCTGGTCAAGCCAGGAAAACTCGACACGGAGGAGCGTGCGCTGATGCGCAAGCATGTTCGCTTCGGGCTCGACATACTGGAAAAATCGGCCAGCGTCGATGACCGCGTCCTCGAGATGGTCGCGCATCATCATGAACGCCACAACGGCACGGGATACCCCAATGGGTTGAAGGGCACGGCGATTCCCGTGTTCGGCAGGATCGCCGGCATCGTCGATGCCTACGACGCGATGATCACGCATCGGCCATATGCGGAGCCTGTTTCATCGTACGATGCTCTGCGCAAGCTGCGCGTTCTCGCAGACGTGGAATTTCAGGCCGAAATCGTCGAGCAGTTCACCCGCGCGATCGGCGTTTTTCCGACGGCGACGCTCGTCGAGCTGAATACCGGCGAGATCGGCATCGTCACGAAGCAAAACAAGATCAGGCGCCTCCGGCCGGAGGTTATGGTCGTTATGAGTCCGGACAAGCGGCTGCTGGACGACTTCAAGGTCATTGATCTCAACGACGAAACCGTATCCCAGGACACCCGTGATTCCATCTGGATAGAGCGCGGCTTGCCGCCAGGCACCCACGATATCGATCCCACCGAGTTCTATCTGGACTGACGCGTCATGAGCCTTGCAATTGCGAATCAGACAGCAACGGACAGCGACGGTTTCGGCGCCGCCTGCCGGTGCATTACTGCCAAGATGCGCAAATCGCAGCGGTTTGCCATCTTTCTGGTGCACGTTCGCGGCATCGATCGGTACTGCGCGGTGCACGGGCACGCCGACGGCGCCGCGCTACTCGAGGAGTTTCAGGCTCGTCTGACCGAGCTCGCGCAACCTTCCGGCGTCGTAGCCCGGATGGGTATGCGGAAATTTGCGGTCGTGCTCGACAACCTCCGGAACGCCGGGCACATGCGGCTCGCGGCTCAGAAGATCGCGAGAATGCTCGACGCGATCGTAGGCGCCGACGAACAGTCCCGCCTCGGCGCAATCATCGGCGCCACGAATGGTGGAGACGGCGCATCGGATGCACCCGAACTCCTCCGCAGGGTGGAAATCGCGGTGCTGGACGGCCGCCGGAAAAACGCTTCGTTCAATTTTTATGAACCGGACACCGCCGACGAAATTCTTCTCGACTGGGGACTCGAGAAGAGACTGGCACAGGCCATCGAAGACGGCGCGCTGGAGATACATTTCCAGCCGAAACTCGAGCTTGCTACCGACCGGATCGTCGGCGCCGAGGCGCTGATGCGTTGGAGCGATCCGGACATCGGTCCAATATCGCCTGACGTATTCATCGACCTTGCAGAAACGACCGGCCAGATCACTGACCTGACGCACTTTGCCATCCAACGTTCGTGCCGGCAGGTCAGTGCCTGGAAGGCGACTTTAGGTAGCCTGAATATTGCAGTCAACGTCACGCCGAGCCTGATTGGCAATACCGAGATCGTCGATGCCGTGCGCAGCGCCAGCAACATCTGGGATCTCGAGCCCGACAGCCTGACGCTTGAGGTCACCGAGAATGCCCTGATGGCGGATCGCGAAGCCGCTCACAGAGTCCTGACGGCAATACGCGACTTCGGCGCGCGTGTTTCGATCGACGATTTCGGCACGGGCTATTCGTCGCTGTCCTATCTCAAGAAGATTCCGGCCGACGAGCTCAAGATCGATCGCACATTCGTCATGGGTATGCTTGCGGATCGTGGGGATTACAAAATCGTGGAACATACGATCGGAATCGCGAAGAGCTTCGGGCTTTCGGTCGTTGCGGAGGGTGTCGAAACGTCGGATATGCTGGTCGAATTGCAGCGACTCGGCTGCGACTATGCGCAAGGCTATTTCATCTGCCGGCCGGTCGGGGCCGACGCGTTCGAGGAGTTTTGCCGGAAGCGAGGCTGAATGCTCCGGGCAAAAAAAAGCCGCACGGAAACGTGCGGCTTGAAAATTTGACTCTTACGACGCTCAGATATCCAGATTCAGTTTCTTGACGACCTCGATCGGCACATAATTGCTGCCGGACGGCAGATTATTGTCGAGCGCGAAAGCCTTCGCGGCATCCAACGTCTGGCGTCCGATGATGCCATCGACATTCGCCTTGTAGTAGCCTTTGTCCGCGAGAGCGCGCTGCAGCGCCATGACGTTCGACCGCGTCATGTTGACTTCGCAAAGCACCTGGCGCCACTCGAGCCGCTCGTCCGCAACCTTCGTCGACTTCGTGACGGTCTCGTAGGCAGCCGGAATCGAGATGCGATTTTGCTTGGCAGGTTCCACGAGTTTCGTGACCGTAACGGTATCGTACTGTGCCGGAATGGTGACTTCCCGAGTCGTGGCCGGACGCTTGACGACTGTCTTCTTGACGGTCTTGTACTCGGCCGGAATCGTGACTTCCTCCGTGCGGGGCGGGCTCACCAGAACGCGCTTCTGGATGGTCTTATACGTGGCCGGGACTTCGACGAGGCACATGATCTCGCCGGTGTCCGTCGTCGTCTCCGAAAGCACGTTGCTCGACTGAGCCGCAGCCGGGCCCTTCTTCCAGGCCGTATGCGCAGGCTTGTCGACGACCTGCTCGGTGACCGTATCGTACTTCGCCGGCACTTCGACGATCTTCGTCGTCGCCGGCTTCACGAGGACGCGCTCCTCGATGTCTTCGTACACGGCGGGAACGACCTCGAGTTTCGTCGCGGCTTCCTTGACGAGAACCGTCTCCTCGACGGTTTCGTAGCGGGCCGGGATGATCTCGATACGCTCACCCGCTTCCTGCGTCAGCACCCGCTCCGATGCCGACGCGTACTTTGCCGGAATCAGCACGCGTGCATAGCACTCACCTGCTTTCGGATTCGGCGGGAACAGGCTGGCGTCGCCGGTAGCGGCGGCAGGCGCCGTGCCCGCCTTTGCAAGACGCGCCTCGGTGTCGGCGAGCTCCCGGTCCTTCGCCGCGAGCTGATACTCCAGCTCCGAAACCCGGCGCTGCGCGGTCTGCAGATCTGCGATCGATGACGCGTCGCCAGCCGCTACGCCGCGTGTGTTGTCAGCAGCGATGCTCGAGCAGCCGCTGGCGATTGCGGCACCCGCAAGCGCGGCAAACACTTTGGTAGTTTGTTTACGCATTCCCTGAAACTCCTAATTGTTGTAATGCAGCACCGAGTATAGGGAGGAATCGGGCTTCGTCCGCCGTGTGTAACAATGTTTAACATTTAGCCCCGAACGCCCTGAACCGGAGCGGGGCGCACGCCCGATTAAGGCGAATTGCCGCTTCGCGCGGCGCGCCGTACGCGGCCGTCAGGCGTAGACGTCGACGAACGTGGCGGACCGGCCGAGAGCAATGCTGACGCTTTTCAGCGCCTGGCCGGTCGCCTGCAGCAGCCCATCGACGAGGCCGCCGCTGCCGTCGGGTCCCCCGAAGAACTGCTGAACGTCATTGCCGCGGATTTGCAGGCTCCGCGTGAGATTGCGTCGGCTGAGCGCCGCGAAGTCGCCCCTGCGGCGCGCGTCATGTGAGTCGTCGTAGCGCAGCCCGAACCGCGTGCTGGCTGGCCCGCCCGTGTCGCCGAACGCCTCCCGAAATGCGGCCTCGAGCGGGTTTCGAAACAGCTCCGCGCCGTCGCTACGGTTGACGAAACGGCTGTCCTGAAACAGGTAGTTGATCTCGTCGAACACTGTCTCGAGCGCGTCCGCGATCTGGTACGACCGTTGGCGCGATATGCCGCCGCCGACGGCCTCGCTATCGACCCGACCCTCCGGCATCTTAAGCGCGGCGAACAGCCCGGTACCGTTGCTGTCGAGCTCCAGCACGCTTGCCTGCGCCTCGCTTTCGATCAGCACTTGCTGTGTGTTTGCGTCGAATGACGCCACGACGCCCGCCTCCGAGGCGTTGACGCTGTCGATCACTGACGTCAGGCTATCGCTGGACGGGTCGATGGCAATCGCAACGCCGTTTACCAGGAAACTGCCCGCCTGAACGGAACCAAAAGCGCCGACACTCTGCATTGCGACCTCGTCTTCCGGATCCGTACCCGGAGTGACGACCGCGGCGTCGAGTTTCGTCGAAACGACGAGATTCGAGGTGTCGCCCTGAATGTCGATCGTCGGAACGGAGCCCGGCGTGTTCTGCACGAACTCTATGCGCTCGGTACCGGCATTGAACACCGCGGTCACACCCGCATTCGACTGGTTGATGCGATCGACGATGTCATTGAGCGTGTCGGCGGTGCCGACGCTGATCGATTCCCCGTTCAGCTGAAACGCGCCGTCGACGATCGCAGGCAGCGTGTTCGGCGACGGGTAGTACTGAAAATTCGGGTTATCGTTGCGGACGCCGCCGAGCGGCTTTGCCGGATCGACGGCGCTGCCGACATTATCGAACACCTGGATCGTCGTCGTATCGAGATTGACCAGTGCCCCGGCGCCAAGCGTGAAAAACAGCCCGTTGCCGATGCCGTATTCCATGTCCACCGGGTCGCTGGGGCGAATATTGATCTGCTGGATGCGATTACCCTGCGGATCGTCGACCCGGATGCGCAGATTGTCGACGCCTTTGACGCCGGCGCGGCGCACCTCGAAGGTAAGGTTGCCCGCGCCGTTGCTGCCGTCGTACTCCCCGCCGATCGTCAGCGGCGCTGTCGAGAGCCCGGTCCAGTCCGGCCCGAACGGCGTGAACGACGTCGGCGATGCATTGATCTCCCCGGTCGAGGCCAGCGTCGCCGCCGTCGTCGACAGGTCGAGGCCGAGGCCGGAGCTCGAGCGCGCATCGGGCAGGTCGAGCTTGAACCGCGTTTTGACGTCGGCGAGTTCCGCGAGCTGTTCCAGCGCCCGGTAAACCCGGAGCAGCCGATTCCGCGCGCGCTGCAGGTCGACCTGGCTGCCGTCATCGACGGGCGCGAGCGGCTTCAGGGCGGGCGAACTCGTTGCGACGGGCCTAACCCGGAAAAAGCTCGACAGATTCTGGAGGTTGAAAATGACGGACATCAGCTTCCCTTTCGATGTCGGCCGGATCTCGGCGCGTCCGGTAGGTATCGGCCGGCCCGATCGGTTCTTGAGCGCTTACGTCCTCCCGATACGCACGAACGTGACGCAGTTCACGGCCCGGATTTGCTTACAATGTCTGCCGCGCGGCGAACAGGCCGCGGCTCCGGAGATCGCGATGCATTTCGTTTTCGAAGTTCACGTCCACCCCGGCTATACCGCCGAGCAGTATGCAGAAGCCTGGGTACGGGCGAGCCGAATTATTCAGCAGGCTCCGGGGGCGAAGGGCACACGGCTGCATCGCAAGCTCGGCGATCCGACAAAACTGCTCGCAATCGCAACCTGGGAATCGAAGTCCGCCCGCGATGCGATGGAGGCGAATCCGTCGGAACGCGTCCGTGAGATCATCGCCGAGCAGGCGCGCTACGTCGACGTCCGGGTCATCGGTGAGTTCGACGATGCCGACTGGGTCGTGCTGCCCGGCGACTGAGCAGCAATCCACAAGCCTCTGTGGCCGACGACGCGGCGCGAGCCCGCGCCCCCGAGCGCCCAAGGCGCCCCGGGTGCCTGTCGATACCCGCATCGCAGCCTTCGGACATGCGGCTGGCGACGCGCTGCTGCGGCTGTTCGCGCGCCACCTGACGGACTGATTGCGCGACGCCGACCTCGTCGCACGTATCGGGGGCGAAGAGTTCGCCGTCCTGGTGCTGGGTGCCGGAGACGGACCGAATCCCGCGCTGACCCGGCTTGCGGAGGCCGTAGCCGCCGACCGGTCAGACCCTGCAAACCGGCTCGCCTGGAGTGTCGGCTGCGTCGAGTTCGATCCGGAGCGGCATTCGACCGTCGAAAGCATGCCCGCGGAGGCGGACGCCCGAATGTATCAACAGAAGGTGCAGCGTCGGGCGACCGGCAGCTGATCGCGATGCCCGATCCCGATTCTATTTGCCGCCGTCGGCCGCCGCCGCCAGCTCGCTGCCGACAGCTTGTCCGTGCTCGAGCAGGAAGCGCGTCGTGTCGACGCCGCTCATCGGGGCCGCAAAGTAGTAGCCCTGGATCATGTCGCAGCCGAGGGAACGCAGGTGCGCCAGCTGCTCGGCGGTTTCGACGCCCTCGGCGATAACGCCGAGGTTGAGCCCGTGCGCGAGCGCGACGATCGCGCGGCAGATCGATCGGTCGTCACCCTCGGTCGCGACTTCGGCGACGAAGGTCCGGTCGATTTTCAGCGCGTCAATGGGAAACTTCTTGAGGTAGCTGAGTGATGAATAGCCGGTGCCAAAGTCGTCGACCGCGATCTTGAAGCCCGCGTCTTTGAGCCTCGACAGCGCCGCTATCGTGTCGGACACGTCTCGCATCAACGTGCCTTCCGTGAGCTCGAGCTCCAGATGCCGGTGGTCGAGTCCTCGCGCTGCCAGCGCGGCAACGATTTGTTCGTCTACGTCCTCGTGGTAAAACTGTTTGGCCGACAGGTTGATTGCGATCTTCACATCGGCAAGCGGTCCGCTCTGCCACTCGGCCAACTGGTCGCAGGCCGTCTGCAGTACCCAGTCGCTCAGCTCCATGATGATTCCTGCTTCCTCCGCGATCGGTATGAACTTCGCAGGAGATACCGGGCCACGTGCGGCGTGGGTCCAGCGGACAAGCGCCTCGACGCCGCGTACCCGCTTGGTCGTAATATCCAGCTTCGGCTGGTAGTGCAGCCGCAGGTCGCCGGCCTTCACCGCGCTGCGCAGCGAATCTTCCAGGTCCAGTCTCTCGAGCGACCGCAGCGACATCGTCCCCGAAAACTCGCTGACGCAGTTACGGCCCGCCGACTTCGCGTTATACATTGCCATGTCGGCGTTCTTAACGAGCGTGTCGATGTCCTCACCATCTTCGGGAAACACCGCGATGCCGATGCTCGGCGTAATGACGAATTGTTGATCGTTGTATTCGAGCGGCTCGCTCAGGACGTCCGTCACTCTCCGAGCGATGCTCGTGATGACGTCCCGGGATTCGACCTGCGGCAGCAGGATCATGAATTCGTCGCCGCCGAGGCGTGCCAGCTGCACCGTCGAATTCGAGGTGCCGAACCGCGCCACGAAGTCTTCCTTACGCAACGAGCGTTCGAGCCGGCCCGCAATGCGCTTCAGCAATTCGTCCCCGGTGCTGTGTCCCAGCGAGTCGTTGATGCGTTTGAAATTGTCGAGGTCTATGTACAGGATCGCGACCGATCTGTCGCTCCGCTCCGCTTCGCGAATCGCGTCGGAGACCTGGATCAGGAACGACTGCCGGTTGGGCAGCCCCGTAAGGATGTCGTAGAACGCGAGCCTGTGCACTTTCGCGTCCGCGCGCTTCTGAATCGAAATGTCCCGCAGAATGACGAGCACGCGCGAACGCGTGTACGAAACCATGCGGGTTTCGAAATGATAGCTACAGCCATCGAACTCGTATTCGTCTTCGCAATTCTGCGATTCGCCCGTTTCCAGCACGTGCTGGATGCGTTGTTCCCACTTTGCCGTGAGCGTCGGATCGAGAACCTCCATGATCGAGCCGCCGCGTTCGAGCCAACGCTCGATCAGCGGATTACCGTCCTTGCCGACGTGGTATTTGACAGGGCTCCCATCGCTGTCCACGACGAGCATGGAATCCGGGATCGCCTGCACCAGCGCGCGATTGCGCAAGCGGCTGTTGCGCAGCCGCTGACATACCAGGCTGGTACGCAGGGCGTAGCGCACCTTGTGCCCGAGCTGCGGCCAATCGACCGGCTCTGCAATGAAGTCCGTGGCGCCGGCATCGTAGGCGTGGCTGATCGACTCCACATCGCTCGCGTCGGCAAGCACGATAATCGGCATATCGACAAGCGCGGGCGTCTTGCGCAGATCGCGGCAGGTGGCGATCCCGTCCACGCTCGGGAGTCGGCAGGCGACCAGCGCGACGTCCGGGGTCAGGTCGACCGCGAGGGTCATGGCCTCCTCGGCCGTTTCGGCGTCGTGGACGACGAGACCGATACGTTCCAGGACGCTGCGCGCCCGCCGACGCGTGGCCTCGTCAGGATCGACGATCAGGATCGTCGGCTGTTCGTTCGTTGTCGGCTGCATGCTCGTCAGTTCGCGTTTTGCGCCGGCCGGCGAGGGGCTCCGGGTCCGGGCGTCAACTGCAATTCTGTTGGGATATCGGCCGCGAATTCAAGAACTTAACAAAGAATCTGCCGGCTCCGTGCGTCAAAAATCCGACGCATGACGGTCGGCGGCGTCTCGGCGCTGATCGCGGCCGTTACAACTCGAAACCAACGAGCTGGCTCTGTATGCAATGCTCTGCTTCTGGCAAGCAGCGAGGAGCGGCGCTTGAGCGCGGATGCCCTGGTCAATTCGATCTATCTGAAGCTCACCAACGAGGAAGACGCCCGTGTCTGCACGGACATTTCCGAGGCGGCATGTCGTGAGACGCCGGGTAACTTCCTGCTGCTCCTGGCAGCGTATTTCCTGACCAAGCTGGGCGATGCGATCGCGAACCCAAAGACCGTGCTGGCCTGGGTGACCAGCGCGGTCGGAGCGCCGGCCGCCTTTCTCGGTTTCCTCGTGCCGATTCGGGAATCGGGATCCCTGATCCCGCAGCTTTTCATCGCCGGCTTCATCCGCCGGCTGCCGGTACGCAAGTGGGTCTGGGTGGCGGGCAGCGTCGTGCAGGCGGCCGCGATCGCCGGACTGGGTCTCGTGGCGACGACGCTCCAGGGCGCGCAGGCGGGTTGGGCCATTATCGGGCTGCTGATCGTGTTCAGTCTTGCGCGCGGCTTCTGCTCGGTCGCATCGAAGGACGTACTTGGCAAAACGGTGCCCAAGACGCGCCGCGGCCGGCTCACCGGCTGGTCCGCCAGCGCCGCCGGGCTGCTGACGGTCGGCGTCGGCTTCGTGCTCATTACGCCGGCGCTGCAGGCGAACAACGCCGCGCTTTTCGGGCCAATGCTGGCCGCGGCGGCCACGACGTGGCTGCTCGCCGCCCTCGTCTACTCCTTGGTCAGGGAAGTTGCCGGCGAAACGGGCGGCGGCGGGAATGCGATCCTCGAAGCCATTCGGCGGCTCGCGATACTCCGCAGCGATCTCGCATTTCGCAAGTTTGTCGTAACGCGTGCGCTACTGATGTGCTCCGCGCTGAGCGCGCCCTTCTATGTCGCGCTTGCCCAGCGCGGACTGGGCTCGCCCACCTATCTGCTCGGCCTGTTCATTGTCGCGGGTGGCGTCGCCAGTCTCGTCAGCGCGCCGGCCTGGGGACAGTTTGCCGACCGCTCGAGCCGTCAGGTCATGATCATTGCCGCGCTCCTGACCTCGGGTACCGGATTTGTCGTGTTTGTCATCGACCGCTTTTTTGCAGAGTCGATCTCTGTCGCCTGGTACGTTCCGGTTGCGTACTTCGTGCTGAGTCTTGCACACAGCGGCGTGCGCGTCGGCCGCAAGACCTATGTCGTCGACCTTGCGTCCGGCAACCGTCGGACCGATTACGTTGCGGTCAGCAACACGGTCATCGGCGTGCTGCTCCTGATTACGGGTGCGATCGGCACTCTCGCGCCGGTCATCGGTAACGGCGGCGTCATCAGCGTGCTCGCCATGATGGGCCTGGCTGGAGCCACGCTCGGTGCGCGCCTGCCCGAGGTGCAGCATGCTCGCTGAGCTAACGAGCCTGGCCTAAACAGTTGCGTTAACGCAACTATTGTGTTAGCATTATGCTTTGGTTATCGATTTATATTCAGAAACGCCGGCGACTGGTCACCGGACACGCTCGACCGGATAGCGGAAAGGAGGCGAACAATGACTATCGAACTACCGGATCTTCCATATGAATTCAATGCGCTCGAGCCGTACATCTCTGCGGAAACGATGCGGCTACATTACGGCAAGCACCATCGCGGCTATGTGAACAAGCTGAACAAGGCAATAGCGGACTCCGACTATGCGGGCCTTGCGCTTGAAGAAATCGTGACAAAGGCAAAGGATGCAAACGATACGAACGTATTCAACAACGCTGCGCAGGCCTGGAACCATGCGTTCCTGTGGCAAAGCATGGCGCCGGAAGGAGGCGGGGTGCCGCGCGGCCGACTCAGAGATGCCGTCGAGGCGGACTTCGGCAGCGTTTCCGGATTTCGGGACGCATTTCGCGACGCGGCGCTGTCCCGGTTCGGAAGCGGCTGGGTGTGGCTCGTCAACGACTCGGGTCGACTCGACATCGTGACGACCGGAAATGCGGGAACGCCGCTGACAGGCGATGCGTCGCCGCTACTAACGCTGGACGTCTGGGAGCACGCGTACTATCTGGACTACCGGAACGAACGCAAGCGCTACGTCGGGAAATTCCTCGACCACCTGATTAACTGGGAGTTTGCGGCAGATAACTTCGAGGCTGTACGCAAGGCGGCATAGTTAGCCGACCGGCACGGAGAAAACGGCCGCGCGCCGTTGCCCGATTCCGTAACGACAACGCCGTTGGCGGTTCGCCGCCAACGGCGTTGCTGCACATGCCCCCAGTAGCTCAGGCCACACTTGTTGCCGCGTTATCGTTTGCTGCAGCGTCGCTGGTACCCGCGTTCAACCGATCGACGAATTTCTCGGCGTTGATGAGCACGTCGTCCTGCCCGACCTGGTCGAACGGATTCTCGAGTTGTTCCTGAATGTTGTCGAGACTGACGAGCACGAACGCGAACAGCACCGGCATCAGGTAACTCAGGCCAGGCGAAAATTCCAGGGCGATGTGCGCGAAATACGGACCGTATAGCGGCGGCAAGATGGTGATGAAAAAATCACTGAACGCCCGCAGCGTCCGCGGCGTTCGGTACTGGTAGATGTGCTTGATCTGCTCGAACGCGAGCAGCATTTTCGACAGGTACTGATTACAGCGCGACACTTCGCCCGACGCGAGTCCGGCCTGTCGCAGGTCATGCCGGATGAATCGCGACAGATTGGAGAACTCCGCATAGACGCGGTTCTCCCGGTCGTTCATTTCCGATCGCGGCCCACTGAACATGCCTCGCGTCGAGCAGAGGAGCGTCCCGAGCAGTGCCCGGCAGCGCTCCAGCTTGGCCGCATCGGCGTTCTCGAGCCAGTCGCGCGCGGCGAAGTAAATGGCCCTCCCATGCGACTTGAGCGACCCGTAGTCGTCGAGCACCGACTCGCGACGTTTATACGCGCTGTTGATCGAGAACACGATCGGGAATACGACCGCCGTCGCGATCAGCGTCAGCGGGAAGTCCGCCGTAATGCCGAAGCGAAGGCACACGAATGTCGAACCCACCGCGAGTAGCGCGATGATGATGGCCTTTATGTTGATGATGAGCGCGATCGTTTTTAAACGACGGAGCATACCTGCGGCCTTTGAAGATCAAGCGAGGCCGCTAGTCTTGCCCGGGCAACGACTAGATTTCCCGGTACCGGATCACGCTTTGCAAACGACAAACCGGGCCCGAACGGGCCCGGTGTCGTCAGTGTGACAGGGATCTAGATGCGGATCGGCAGATTGCGCACCCGAATGCCGCTGGCTCGGTAGACGGCGTTCCCCACCGCAGGCGGCACCGGAATGAGCGGCGGCTCGCCCAGGCCGGTCGGAAATTCCGTGCTCTGCATGAACTTGATATCCAGGTCGGGCACATCGCTCATGCGCAGCGGCATGTACGCATCCAGGTTGCGCTCGCGCACCTGGCCGTTTTCGAACGTGGCGCCCTCGTGCAGCGCGAGGCTCAAGCCCCACAGCGTCGCCCCTTCGGCCTGCGCCAGCGCGCCGTCCGGATGCACGGCCGTGCCGCAGTCGATCGACTGCCAGAGCTTGTGCACCTTGATTCTCTTCGCGGCCTTGTCGACACCCACGTGCGCAACGCACGCGATCCAGGTGGGCATCGTGCGTTCCTGTCCGTGACAGACGGCGACGCCCATGCCCTCCCCGGCCGGCAGTTGCCTGCCCCATCCGGAGCGCTCGCGCACATCCTTCAGCACCGCTGCCAGGCGCGTCGCGCCGCCGACCGCCTCGGGCGCCTTGCCGGCGTTCTTGCCCGCGGCGTCGAGCCGCTGCAGCCGAAACTCGATCGGATCGACGCCGGCAATCTCGGCGAGCTCGTCCATGAAGCTTTCGACGCCCCAGGCGACCCAGCCCGGACCTACGGCACGAAGCCAGCCCGGCAGGAACGTGCGCTGTGCCAGCGCGTTATTGATCGCACGCACGCGATGATTCGGCAGCGTGTACCAGTGGTCGCCGCCGCTGATCGAAAACGTGTCGAACTTCCCGTTGCCGTCGACGCCGTCGGCGAGAAAACCGGGCGCCATCGCCAGCGTCGGCCAGCCGGCCGCCGCCGCGTGCTCGATACCGGTAAGCTTATTGTCGGCATCGAACGACGCGTCGAACTTCTGCACCGAGGCCGAGCGACAGCAGTCGAAGCGGCTGTCGTCGTCGCGCTGGAACACGATCTTGACGGGCCTGCCCAGCTCGCGCGCCGCCAGCACGGCAGGGATCATCTGGTCGCCCCAGAGGCGTCGCCCGAAGCCGCCACCGAGATAGTACTGGTGAATCACGATGTCCGACTCGGGCATACCAAGCGCTTTCGACAGCACCGGCAAGATTAATGACTGCCATTGGTTGCCGGTGTGGATGTGGCACTTGCCGTCGGCAAATTCGACGACGGCATTCTGCGGCTCGAGCGTAAAGTGCAGCGCGGTGCTGGTGCGGTACACGGCGGAATGCGTCTTCGCCGCACTCGCGCGCGCGGCGGCGACGTCACCGTCATCCACGACCAGGACGCCCGTCGCCTTGTTGGCAGCCAGCCTCTCGCCTTCCTTGATCAGGTCGGCCTCGCTGACGCCTGCCGTCGGGCCCGGCTGCCACTCCACCTTGACCGCCTCGGCCGCCTTCATTGCGCCGGGATAGTTCTCCGCGATGACGACGGCCCAGCCCTGCAGCACGTCGCTGGGATCGCTGAGCTCCAGGGTCCGGATGTAGCCGCGAATATCCTTGGCCGCCGTATCGTCGATCGATTTGATCGAGCTCCCGTAGCGCGTCGGCGGAATCAACGGCTGCGCATACACCATGTTCGGCAGCTCGACGTCGAGACCATAGGTCGCCTCGCCCGTGGCTTTCTCCGGGACGTCAAGCGCCTTCGCCGCCTTGCCGATGTACTGGCGCTCCGACGCCGGCTTGATCGGCATTGCCCCCAATTCCTCGTCGGTGAACGTCCGGCTGATATCGCCGCGCTGCACGATTTCCGCAAAGCTCACCGACTTGTTGCCGGACGAGACCTTGCTCATCGCCACCCGGCAGTCCTCGGGGGAAACGTCCAGCAATGCGGCGCCTGCGTCACGCAAAACCGTGCGCCCCGCCGCCCCGGCCTGCGACAGCATCGCGAAGGTCGTGAACACGGACCATGAGCCGCCGGTGACCATGTAGCCCCATTTCGGATCGGAATCGACGTGCTTGATGCGCACGGCCTCCCAGGCCGCGCCGAGCTCGTCCGCAACCACCCGCGCCAGCGCCGTGCCGACGTGCTGACCCATCTCGGCCTTCGCAATGTTGACGAGGACGCCGCCCTTGCTATCGACCTCGAACCAGACGGTGGGCGCGAAGCTCCTGCGCATCGCGTCGGCGGCGATATCGCTTGCGGCCTGCTCGCGGCTGCAGCCGGGCAGCACGACGCCGAGTCCCATGACCAGAGTCGCGCCGGCACTGCCGGCAATGAACGTTCTGCGGCTGATCGGTGTTTGTAATGATTCTGCGCGCATCGCCATGATTACGCCCCCCCGCCGCTCGCGGCAGCCTTGATCGCCTTCCTGATCCGCGTGTACGCCATGCAGCGGCACAGATTGCCGTTCATGGCCGAGTTGATGTCCGCATCGCTCGGCTTGGGTTTGTTCGCAAGCAGGCTTGCCGCCTGCATGATCTGGCCGGACTGGCAGTAGCCGCACTGCGGAACCTGCTCGGCGATCCATGCGGCCTTGAGTGCGCGGCCCGCGCCGCTGTCCAGTCCCTCGATCGTCGTTACCGCGCGGCCGGAAACCGAGCCGACCGGCGTGACGCAGGCGCGCGTCGCGCTGCCGTCGATGTGCACGGTGCAGGCGCCGCACATAGCAATGCCGCAGCCGAATTTCGTGCCCTTGAGTTTCAGCTCGTCGCGGATGACCCAGAGCAGCGGCGTGTCCGCCGGGCTCTCGGACGTAACCGCCCGGCCGTTCAGTTCGAATTCAATCACGTGACTCCCCGTTCGCTCGTTATGATTTCTTGATTCAGTTTAGTACAGGGCCGGCCTGCTGCCCGGCCCCGCGTCGGGCAGCGTCAATATTGACATATTATTGCCACCTTGCGCGACGCCTGTTCGATTTCCGCGTCGGTGACAGCCTGCAGCAGCTGATCCTTCGCGGCGTGACACTGCTGCGCGTCGCGCAGGTGCGTCGGATCGACCGTCGCGACCGTGCTGTTTTCACACATCGTTTTCGGCACGCGGCGAATATTTGCGTACTGCCCGCGCTCGACGGCCACGCAATCCCCGATCTGCATGTGGCCCTTCTCCGTGATGAACTGGGACAGGCTGCCGTCCGCGAACTGCAGGCGATAGCTGTAGCCGAGCCGCTCGCCTTCCATCGCCTTGACCGCCAGCGCACCGAGCGCCGCGCCGCCGATTCCGGTGGCAACCTGGCGTCCCGGCGACCGGTCACTGGCAATCATCAGGCCGGTGAATCCCCCCACGATGGCGCCCGCCGGCGCCGCCGACGGCATCCGCACACGCTCGATTTCCGTGACATGCGCATAGCGCACGCGCAGCTCGTAACCGCGGGCGGACGGCGAACTCTGGCTCGCGCAGGCCGCGAGTGCGACGACCATGCCGAAGCCGACAATAGCGTTCTGGATCGACATACCGAAATTCTCCCTTGCTGTTCGTACCTTGGACTCCCGATTCAACCGGAATCGGATTCCGGCTTCCGGCGTTTGAAGATATGCGGATTTGCGGCGATAAAGGCCCCGATCCAGCGCTCGAGAAACGACTTACTGCCGGCCGTACGCAGGTAGCTCCAGCCGAGCAGTGAGATGATCAGGGCCCCGACCGTATCGACGATCAGATCCCACATCGTGTCAACGAGGCCGCTCTTCTGCATGTTGAGGCCGAAGATCTGATCCATCGCGAACTCGAAAATCTCCCAGATCGCGCCGATGCCGACCGCAAACATGAACGCGAAGAGTGCCACGAATCGCGGCCGCATCTGCACGTCGATATCGTCTCGCTCATTGAGCACGTAGACGAGCAGGAATCCGAACACGCCGAGCAGAAAGCCGGACCCGGCGTGCAGAATCGCATCCCACCACCAGAACCGAACGTAGTAGCCGCGCACCTCGCCGAGGAACAGGGACGCGTAGATGAAGACGACCGCCAGGACTTCGAACTCCGGCGGCACGTTGACCGCGAAGCGCCGGCCGAGGACGAGCGGCAGAAACGTGACAATGATGATGCCGAAGGTTGCAAGAGCCGCCAGCCAGCGGCCCTGCACCAGCGCGAGGATCGCGCCGACCAGCAGGATGACCTGCAGCGCTATCGTCAGCGTACGATGGATGCGGGTTGGCAGCGCGAGCACGGCGTGGCAGAACTTCCGTCAGGCCGTAACCGATTCAATCCTTCTCGGCGGGCAGCACGACCGGACGATTGATCGTCTCGCCGAGCTCGCGCAGGACGTTCTCCGCCTTGACGATCGGCCGCTGCCGGCGCGCCGACGGCGCTTGCTGGCTGTCCTGCAGCATCGTGGACAGCTTGCGAAGGTCGTCGAGTGTCCTGCGCAGCCTGCGATCGATGCGCGCATTCGACCAGATCACGGCGCGCTCCATGTGATGCGTCGTCGCCCACAGATACCGGCCGGCCAGCCGGTTGTCGCCCCTGTTTCTGGACGTTCGCGCCTCGAACAGGTAATGCTGCGCGAGCAGCCAGTGCGCGCGGCCGAACTGCTTTTCGAACTCATGCGGCGTAGCCCGCTCGTCTTCGATATTGTCCGCCAGCCACAGCAGTCTCTCGGAGACGGCCATCAGGCCCTCCCCGACATCCGGCGTGGTGCGGCCGGCTTCGACCTGCAGATGCCCGGCGCTAATGATCAGGTCGGCGCGCGCGGCGTCGAGGTCGCCGCGGAAGATCGCGCGGCGGGCTTCCAGGAATCGCCGCGACGGCACGTCATAAAAGGTCAGCCAGACCGTTTCGTCGACCGTGACCGTGGGCGCATCCTGCGCGGCTGCGCGCTGTGCACCGGCCGCGAACATGAACACGACGATCGCAAAGATCCACGGCAGGAAAACGGAACCCGATGCCGGCCAGCGTGTTTCGGATAGTCTTGTCATGATTTCCTATTCCATCGTCAGATATCGATCGAGCAGCGGCATCGCGACGCCGTGATCGCTGCCCTCGGTCTGCGCATCGAGCATAGCAACGGTCTTGTCAAAAATCGCCTGCGCCTCTTGCCGGCTGTTGCCGATCGCGGTCATGCCGAGTTTCCCATACTGCGAGAGCGCACCGATCATGTAGAACAACACCCCGGTCCCCGTCCGGTGCGAGAAGCCGAGGCCGTACCGGGAAATGATATCGAACAGGTCCTCCGGCAGTAGCCCGCGATACGCGGGCGACTTGAGGTTGTCCGTTGCGCAGTAATACTTCGGGTCGCCTGCCGGCGTGACGAACAGGCCGTTGCCCGGATCGAGCTCGCCGCCGGTCAGGAACTCGAGTGCGTGAAACGGCGGCGTCGTGCCGCCCATGCGCAGATTGATCTCGATCGCGTACGCGTTCCACTCGTCCGCCTCGTTGCGGCACACGAGAAAATCGATTCCGAAACGGCCCGTCACGCCCAGCGCGCTCAGCTCTGTGCCGATCTTCTGCGCCTCCGCGAGCAGGAGCGGCCGATAGTCGTCGTTGGCCGGAAAGCGGCAGCCGAGATAGGACTGCCCGGTCGTGCCGCCGAGCACCTGCTCGTGACTCGACACGAGCTTCGGCGTACCGTCCGGGTAAATGCGCATCTGCACGCTCGGTGACCGCACGTCGTGACCCGCGACCAGCTCCTCGACGATGCCGCCCATCGCCGCGAATTTGCGCAGGAACGATTGCAGGGTTTCCTGTTTCGATGTGAAACCGAGCTGCTCGAGCGCTGCCGTAACGCTGTCGGCGTCAACCGGGCCCTCCGGATATGTGAAAATGCCGTTGCCTTCGCCGCCGAAGCCCTCGTTGATCTTGACGACCGCGCGCTCGAGATCGGGTCGCTCGCGGCGCAGATCGACCAGCGCCTCGACGATGTCCTGGGGGCTTTCCAGGTCCTCCCTGCCGGCCGGATACGCGACACCCGCGGCCCTGAAAATCTTCCGGTTTCCGGATTTCGTACCGTGCGGGAGCAGCATCGGATCGATGCCGTTGAGCGGGATCCCGAGCTCGACCGCGAGCCGGCGCTCCAGATCGGTTGAGTTATAGCAGGTCAGGTACGCCCGCTCCCGATCGACAATGCACTGCCGCACGCGTTCCAGCAGGCGGGGACGCTCGAGGATTTTCTCCGTCAGCGCCCGAGCGCTGCCGTCGCATACGGAAAACAGCTTGAGCCGCCGGCGCGCCTGACTGACGGACACACCGTCCAGAAAGTGCAGGTAGTAGTCGACGATGTCGGGATGCACCGGCTGGCTCGTGATGTAGATCAGCTGGGCGTTCGGGTTTCTGAGCCGGATCAGCGCAAACAGGAGCCGCTCCTCGTAAAACGCGGCACCGGTTACCTTGGCGAGCTCCTCCTGATTGACGCTCAACGAGGGGACGATGACCGAGGTATGCGGATACGCCGGATCCGCACGCAGATGCGCGGAGATAGCGACGAGGCGCGACTTGAGCGCCGCGAATGTTTCGTCAATCTCCTGCGCGTCGGCAGTATCGATGTTGCTGTCTTCAGTCATGCCGGTCCGCGGTCGCGGCGCCATCGCCGCTGCCTCTGTCAGCTCGCGTGCACCTTGAGCGTCTGGTCCACGTCATCGAGGATTCGCCTGAGCTCATCGTAATCCGGATGCCGCATGCGCAACCAGGCGTTTGCCATGTAGCCGGCTTCGATCGGCTGCGTCGGCGTGCCGACGTCGGGCAGGTGCGCGGCAACGATGCAGTCACCGTAGCGGTTCTGCACGATTTCGGCGCCCGAGTAACCGGAGATCCGACCGTCGCGGTCCGGGCGCAGCGCGATCATTCCGGCCGCGAAGCGCCGGCTCGGCTGCGTGTCCGGGCGCCCGTGGATCAGCGCCGTCGCCCACTCGTAATACAGATCGAACTCGTTGGCGGCGTTGTACACGTCCCACTGGCAGACGCCCGGCGGCCGGCAGCCGATTTCCGAGAACTTGAGGCCCTTCGGGCCGAAAAACCACTCCATGTGCGTTGCTGACGTGCCGATCTCGAGTATGCGAATGACGTCACGGGTCATTTGCTTGACCTCGTCATACCCGGGCGCATCGATGCGGTTCGTCGCGACCATCTGCGGCGAAATCCAGCGATGCCGCATGGCGTCGAGGACGTTCGGGTAATAATGCGTGATGAATTCGTGGGCGACTCGGCCGTCGATCGTCAGCGTGTCTATGAAGCCTTCGTGGCCTTCGATGAATTCCTCCATCGCGACCTCGTGACCGGCCGCGAGCCCGGATTCCACAATGACCCGTTCCAGCGCATCGTCATCTTTTACGCGGAACGTCCCGGACGCCCCCGCGGCCGCCGGCGGCTTGACGATCAGCGGGTATCCGACCGATTGTGCAAAATCGCGAGCGTCGGCGGGCATGACGGCGCGCGTCGACATCGCGCAGGGAATGCCGGCCTTGCGCAGTACGTCCTTCATGGCGGGCTTGTCCCGGCAAAGGTATGCCGTCTTCGGCATCGTGCCCGGAATTCCGGTCGCCTCACGAACTTTTGCGACCGGGAGGATGTGGGCTTCGACGGTCGCTTCGAGCCGGTCCACCCAGAGGTGTTTTTGAATCCGCTGCACGGCGGCCAGTAGCGACGGCTCATGCACGACCGAGTCGATGCGCACATAGTCGAACAGCCAGTCCCTGAGGTTCGAATCGAGGTACTCGAGCGGCCGCTCGCCGATGCCGATGACGTTCGCGCCTGCGGCTTTCAGCCCGCGCACGAACTCGCGCTGGTTGTTCGGGAAGGCGGGCTCGACGAATACGATATTCATGCGTTCACCAGCTGACGGTACAGATCTTCATAGATACGGCCTTGGTGCTCCCAGGAGAGGTCTATCGCCATCCCGTTGGCGACGATCTTGCGCCACAGGTCCCGATTTTCGTAGAAATCGAGGGCCGTGTTCAGCGCCCAGCCGAGCCCGGTCTCATCATAGTGCCGAAACAGGATGCCGGTACCGGTCCCGGCCGCCGGGTCGACTTGCACGACGGAATCCGCGAGGCCGCCGGTCTCCCGAACGATCGGCACCGTGCCGTAGCGCAGGCTGTACATCTGATTCAGCCCGCAGGGCTCATAGATGGACGGCATCAGGAACATATCGGCTCCGGCTTCGATCCAGTGCGCGAGCTCGTTGTTATAGCCGCGATAGAAACAGACGCGTTCGCGGAAGCGCTGCTCGAGCTCCGTGAAGAATGCCTCGAACCGGGATTCGCCGCTGCCCAGGATGGCGAGGCAGAAGTCCCGCGTCGGGATCAGCCCAGGCAGCACGCGCTCGATCAGATCGATGCCTTTCTGCGCGACGAGCCGGGACACGATGCCGATCACGGGCACGTTCGTATCGCGTTTGAAGCCGAGCTCGCGCATCAGCGTCTGCTTGCAGACCGCTTTGCCGCCCAGGTCGGCGCGCGAGAAGTTTGCGGGAATGAGTGGATCGGTCTCCGGATTCCACTCCTTGTAATCGACGCCGTTCAGCACGCCCACCAGCGAGTCGCTGCGCTGCCGGAGCAGCGACTCGAGGCCCATACCGAATTCCCCGCTCTGGATCTCCTTTGCGTACGTCGGGCTTACCGTCGTCAACAGGTCCGCATAGAGAACGCCGGTCTTCATAAAATTCACGTAGCCGTGCCCGAGGTCCTCCTGATGCAGCAGGTGCTCCGAGCCGTCGAGCCCGAGATGGTCGACGATGTCGGCGGCAAACACGCCCTGGTATCCGATGTTGTGGATCGTGAGCACCGAGTGCGCGGCCGAGAACTCGCGCGCCCAGGCGTAGCGGGTCTTCAGATACAGCGGTATCAGCGCCGTATGCCAGTCGTTCGCATGCAGGATGTCCGGGGCGAAGCTCATGCGCGTAAACATCTCGAAAACGGCGCGCGACAGCAGCACGAAGCGCAGGTATTCGTCGCCGGTGCCGGTATAGATTCCGGGGCCTCCGAACAGTTCCGGGCATCGCAGCAGGTAGACCGGCAGACCTGAGCCGGGCATCGTCGTGACGTCGATGGAGTAATGGCCGGACAGCGCCCCGATCCGTACGGGCACGTCCTGCATGCCGGCAAGCGGCTTGACCTCGAGATTCGACGTATCGACTACGCCGTACCGCGGCATCAGCACGCGCACGTCGTGGCCGGCGTCGTACAGATACATGGGCAGCGCAGCCGCGACGTCCGCGAGTCCGCCGGTCTTCGCGAACGGTGCGACTTCGGCACTGACGAAGCCGATCTTCAGCTTCTTGTTCTTCTTCTTTTTCGTGGCCATGGTCGAAGCAACAGTTTACCTATTTCGAAACGACGAAATAGGTAAACTGTCGCCCGAGAGACTGGCCGATGA
>JBFJOC010000016.1:0-52575 GCA_041617855.1 Woeseiaceae bacterium
TCTGCTTGCCGGTCAGGTGGCCGATCTCGTTGATGGACCGGACCATCTCGCGATCGATGGGATCGTGCAGGATCTCCTTCACGAAGCTGCCATCGATCTTCAGGAAATCGACCGGGAAGTGCTTCAGGTAGCCGAAGGACGACAGCCCGGTGCCGAAATCGTCGAGCGCGAACTTGCAGCCGAGTTCCTTCAGCGCGTTGATGAACCGATTCGCCTGGGAATAGCTGGCAACTGCCGCGGACTCGGTAATCTCGAAACATACTTTCGTCGCGTCCAGCCCGCTCATCTGGAACTGGTCGATGACGAACGGCAGGAACTTCTCGTCGCCGAGGCTCTGGCCCGACAGGTTGATCGAGCACAGAGCGAGTCGTTCCCGCTCGTCCGCCTCGGAAACCAGCCAACGAAACGCGCTGCGAATCACCCAGCGGTCGATGTTCGGCGTAATGCTGTAACGTTCCGCCGCCTCGATGAACAGCGCGGGCGAGATGACGCTGCTGTTTTCATCGCGCATGCGCAGAAGAATCTCGTAATGCGCGCCGTCCTCGGACGCCTGCAGCGGCTGGATTGTCTGGCGAAACAGCTCGAATCGACCGTCTTCGAGGGCACTGTTGATCCGTGCAGCCCATCGCATTTCCCGGCGGCGGCGCAACAGGTCGATGTCGTTTTCCTGGAAGCTGTGGATACGGTTTCGCCCGGCCTCCTTCGCGGCGGCACAGGCGCTGTCCGCGGCACTCAGCAACGACGCAACGTCGCCGGTGTCTGCGGAGATTGGCACGACGCCGATGCTGACGCCGAGGCGAAAGCTGCGATCGTCCCAGCGAAACTTGTAGTCGCAAACGGTCTTCCGCAAAACTTCGGCTGTCTGCATAGCCTCGTCCAGCGTACAGCTTTCCAACAGCACGCCGAACTCGTCGCCACCCAGTCGCGCAAGCGTGTCCCGCCATCGGATCTTTGATTTCAATAATGGTCCGAGCTGGCCGAGCAGTGCATCCCCGGCATTGTGACCGCAGGAATCATTGACAATCTTGAACTGATCGAGATCCAGGTAGCACAGTGCGTACGATGTCTCGCGCGCACGGGCGCTCTTAAGCGCCCGCTCGAGCCGATTTTCGAATTCACGGCGATTGACCAGCCCGGTGAGAATGTCGTGACTGGCATGGTAGCTCAGACGCCGATTGAGCTCGCGCGACTCACTCACGTCGTGAAACACCAAAACCCCGCCGGTAACGTTCCCTTTGCCGTCGCGAATGGGTGACGCGGTACTTTCGATATACAGCTCGTTCCCGTCTCGCCGGATCAGGAGCGTCGGGCGAACGGACTTGATCGAGCGGTCACGGCGAATAGCGACGGCTAACGGATTTTCGAGCGGCTCACAGGTTTCCTCGTGGAAGCCGCGAAACACTTCGTCGATCGGGCGCCCGCTCGCATCGTCGACCTTCCAGCCGGACAGCTCCTCGGCGACCGGATTGACGTACTCGACGTTGCAGTTTGCGTCCGTGGTTATGACCCCGTCACCGATCGACTGCAGCGTGATCTGGGCGCTCTCTTTTTCGCGGAACAGCGCCTCTTCGTACAGCTTACTCTCGGTAATGTCGACCTCGGCGCCGAGCAGGCGCAGCAGCCGCCCACTGTCGTCGACAATCGCTTTGGCACGGCTTCGCATCCAGCGCCACTCGCCGTTCTGGTGCTTCATGCGATGCACGGATTCGAAAATTGGCGTCTTGCCGGCGATGTGGCTGCGCATTTTCGACTGCACTCGCGCCATGTCGTCTGGATGAACGAGCTGATACCAGTCGATCAGCACGTCCTCGTCGTCTTCCGGATAGCCGAGCATCGACTTCCACCGACGCGACAGGTCGATCCGCTTCGTCGTACCGTCGAAGTCCCACATGCCGTCGTTTGCCGTGAACGCGACCAGCTCGTCGCGCTCGCGGAGTTCCTCTAATATCGTCCGATTGCGGAGGCGCTCCATTCCCGATGCGAGCGATGCCCCGATCAGTTTGATCAGCAAATGCAGGTTGGTGTCCCATTCGACGACCGGTTGCTCGTTCGCAAAAGCGAGCAGCCCTGCGATTTCGCCGTCGATGGCGATTCCTATCACGAGCATGGATCCGATACGCAGGTCGGCGAGCCGCCGATACTCCTCCGCCGCGTCCGGCTCGGGATCTCGCGTGTTACGGATCTCGATGACCTTGAGATGCTCGAGGCGATCCGTGAGCCAGGCCCAGTCATCGAGCAAATCGCCGCTGATGACCTCCGGGCTGCACGCTCCGAACCCGGACGTTGCCGCGAAGACGTCGTCGAAGCGCTGCCGATCGCCGGCGATCAGGGTAATGAACGCCGCGTCGCAGCCGGCCGCATCGGCAATCTCGGTAATCGAGCGCGCCAGGCTCTGCCTGTAGCCCGCGGAATCCAGATTCTGGACGTCGACAACGATTTTTGTCTGCAGCGCATCGACGGCGCCACGTGTCCGCTCGCCGACCCGAGGTCGATGGCGGCGGATCCCCGTGAACTCGGTCTCGTCCGGCGCCTCAGGCGACGAATCGCCGGGTGCCGTATCCGCTGTGTTACCCAATTTGACGATATCCCGCGCCGCGTTCCCCCGACTGCGTACGCATTTTGACATGTCGGACGAAGAAAACAAGATAAGTTAATGTCTTTTGTAAGAATCTTCAAAGATAAACCTTTGGCCACGGGGGACCGGTCCAGCGGCGGGTCGCGCTCGTCGTCAACCGATCTCGCCGCGGCGCGTTGAAAGCCTGAATCCCCCCAATCGCGAACGAAAGGAGAGCATCATGACTATCGCGACATACCGCCTGCCTGGCGGCGCCGATACACGGACGTCAATCGGTCGGGCATTCACGCTCATCACGGCACTGGTCCTGGCCGCCTGCGGCGGCGGTACGGCCGACACGGCGACGTCGTCGCCGACGGCGGGCTGCGATCCGAACGATCCGACGACGATCGACGAGTGCGGGACGCTGCTGGTCGGCCTTACGGACGACGACGGCGACTTCCTGACTTACACGCTTGACGTGCTGTCGCTGACGCTTGAAACCGCAAACGGTCGCGTTGTCGAAACGCTGCCGCTCGAGACGCGCATCAACTTTACCGACTACGTCGACCTTACGGAACTGGTCACCACGGCGACGATTCCGCCCGGTAGCTACGTTTCCGGAAAGATACGTCTCGATTACTCGGACGCGGAGATTCACGTCGAAGCCGATGGCATCGCCAAGGAGGCAATCGTGACCGATGCCAACGGCGCTCCGCTGTCCCAAACCGAGCTCGAGATCGTGCTGCCCGAGACGGATCAGCTCGTGATTCGTCGCGGCCGCTCCGCTTTCTTGCAGCTCGACTTCGACCTGGCGGCATCTCATGACGTCGACATTACGCCAATGCCGGCAACGGCCGCAGCGGCTCCTTTCATCGTCGCCGAGGTTCAGCCGGTCGATGAAAAGGACATTCGCGTCCGGGGCCCGCTCGTCGACGTAATCGAGGACGAATTGGCCTACGTTGTTGCCATTCGGCCATTCCACGATCGCCACGGCGACTTCGGCCGGGTCAGGGTCCACGTCACCGAGGAGACGGAGTTCGAAGTCAACGAAGAAGTGTTTTTCGGCACCAAGGGGCTGCGCGCGCTGGCGGCGGCCGGTCCAGGCACGCCGACGGTCGCCGCCGGCACGCTGCACACGACCGACCGGACGTTCACCGCTGCGATCGTGCTCGCCGGATCCAGCGTGCCCGGCATCGATCGGGATGCTGTCGTCGGCAACGTAATCATGCGGGACGGGAATTCCCTGACGATTCGCGGCGCGACGATCGTGCCGTCGGATCGTCGAGCTCATTTTCACGACGATGTCGTCGTCGAAATTGGCCCAAATACGAAGGTGTTCAAGGATCACCATCGCGATCAGCACGTCGGCATCGAAGCCATCTCGATCGGCCAGCGCGTGACGATTCGTGGCAATCAGCCGACGCCGACGGCCGACGCGTCAGCTCCTCAGATGCTGTTCGATGCCACCGAAGGCTCCGTGCGCATGCATGTCACGCATCTGCTCGGCACGGTCAAGACGGTGCTGCCGGAGCAGACCGATGTCGTGCTGCACGCGTTCGACCGCCGGCGCGCCAATATCTTCAACTTCAACGGTACCGGCCCGACCGAGGCCGATGACGCCGATCCGGACAACTACGAAATCGCGACCGGTAATCTCACGCTCGCCGACTTCGCCGAGGGCAAGCCGATCGTCGCCTATGGTTTCCCGACGGCGTTCGGCGCTGCGCCCCCCGATTTTCGCGGCCGGACGGTCATCGACTATACGGACATTCGCAGCGCGCTCGGCATCGGCTGGGCTGGCGGCACCGCGATTCCGTTCCTGGCGATGAACCCGGACGGTCTGCTGCTCGACAACGGTAACGAGACTATCGGTGAGCGCCACCACATCAAGCACGGTCCGGTCCTGATCGATTTGACGTCGCTCGCCGAGGATACGCTGATCGTGCCGCGAGAGTCGGGCCGCATGCTGTTCGTGATCAAGACCGAAGACAGCCTGCGGCAATACTCCGACTTCGCGGACTTCGTCGCCGATCTCAGCCTGAGCCTGGGCGGATCGACTACGGCGCGATCGATGTACGCGCGCGGCAAGTACGACGTCGACTCGAACGTATTCACTGCTTACAAGATCGGGATCTATCTTCTGGAACCTTGATCGGCTACTGCCCGCTCGCCCCGCACCGCGAGGTGCGGGGTTTTTTTTTCGTCATTAACCTGCCCGCACGGCCGTGCTGTGGCGCAGCCTTCGCGACGGTGCCGTTCGAGGACCGCGGCAAGTAAGTCACTCTTTCCCATCGAGACCCAACAGTAGCAGCGCGGCGACGGCGTACAGCGCCAGCGCGATCACTATGACCGCGCTGAAGCCGATCTCGATCGCAAGGATCGTTGCGAGCGCTGAACTTACGACGGACGCGAAGCCGTTGATTCCCCAGGCCCAGGGAACGAAACCCGGCGCAACGCTCGCGAGACGCCTGAGCCCGATCGGGAACGGCATTCCCATGAAGAACGCAAGCGGCGCGATCAGGGCCGCCGAGACGCCCACGCGCACCGGATCGGTAGCGCCTATCAGGTGATCGAACAGTATCGGCAGCGTGTACAGGTACAGAACGGACACGGCGACAATGCCCGTCACTGCAATTGCGGGCATGCGGGCACCCGCGGCGGTCGCGAGCGCGCCGCCCGAAAACGCGCTGCCAAGTCCCGCGAAGACCAAAAACGCGGCCAGTACAACCGCGACTGCATAAAGCGGGTGACTCAAAAACAGAATAAATTTCTGGATGAACGCAATCTCGACGAATAGGAACGCGAGCCCGAGAAGAAAAAAATAGGCGCCTGCGTACAGCCCGGTACCGGTGACCCAGGATTTCCGGATTCGTGCCAGCGGCAACAAGATCAGTACGAGCGCCGCGACGGCAGCCTGAATGAGTACGGCAACGAGAATCAGATAGCCCCATTCGATCAGGCCGGCGCCGCCCTGTTTGCGCAGGGCGAAAACCTCGGGCAACGTGCCCCATTTGAAAAAATGAAAAAAATACGGCCGCTCATCGGTCGCGGGCGCAATCTGAAACTTGTACCGATCGATGAAATCGGGGGCGTCGCTTCCAAGCAGGGCTGCTGCACCGGCGTAAAAATCCGCGCGGTCCAGCAGGTTGTAACGATTCGCTTCGCCGGTCGTTATACCGGGAAAGTAAACCGGATCGAACGAGCGGCTTTTTGTAAACGCGCGAATCGCCGCCACGTCCGCAGCCGACAGCTCGCCGTTCTTGACGATCAGCGTTGTCGTATTCCAGCTGCGAATCATGGCAAGGCGTTCCCCGGGAGCGTCGACACCGAGGCGTCGCAGTGCCTGCACGGCCGTTCCGAACAGTTTGAGGCTGTCGCGCGGCGGTAGCCTCAGCCAGCGCGTCACCGCGACGACGCCGCCCGGGGACGTGGCCGCGAGATAGTCTTCGAGCCCTTCAACCGTGTAGATGTAGCTCTCGTTCAGAGACTGAACGCCGGCACCCGCCGCGCCGAACGAATCGAGCAATCCGATATGGACGAGATCGTAGGCAGTGTCGCTGCGCTCGACGAAACCGCGCGCCTCTGCACGATGCACCGATACATCGGGTCGGGCGTACAGGTGTCCAGCAAAATCCGCGTAGCTGTTGGCGACCAGGTCGATCATGTGCGCATCGAGCTCCACGGCATCGACGTGGCGGGCGCCGTGCCATAGTGCAAGCAGCACGTCGGTACCTCCTCCGGCACCGAGCACGAGCGTGCGGGGGCTGTCGAGTAGCTGGAACGGCAGCGCAGCCGTGACGTCGCCAAGGTACGCGATCGTGTCCATATCCCCGTCAAAATGGGTGATCGCGCTCAGGCCATCGCCGTCCGTATAAACGGCGAGCTGCACAGGCGGCACGTGTGCCGTACCAAAACTCAGACCGGGCGCGTGCCGAAGCGGCACCTGAGGACTGTCCACGACCGTCAGCAGCCCGAGCGGACTCGAGCGCACCTCCAGGGCACGACTACCGATGACCGAGAGCGCCTGACTGAGGCCCTTGTACTCGGAGAGCCTCAAACCCATCCAGCCCTGCGGGAGACCCACGACGAGCACACCGAGCCATGCAAGCTGAACGATGGCGAGTGGCCTGCGCAACGGAATCCCGAGGCCCGCAACGAAAGCGCCGGCGAGCGCAACGCCGGCCAGCAGCAATACGGCGTTCTGCGGCGACAGGCGGAACAACGCGCCGATAATCAGCATGGCTCCGAGCCCGGCCCCGAGAAGATCGAAGAAATAAATACGGCTTACATAGGCGGCGCGACAGGTCAGGGCGAGCCCGACAGCGCAGGCCGCGAAGAAGAACGGCACGAAAAAAACCAGATAAACGACTCCCAGCAGCAGCAGCTGCGCCGGATCCCAGACGATCTCGAGCGCGTTGAACGGCACGCGCTGACCGCCGATGAAACAGATGACGATCGCGGCGCTGAAAAGCAGCGCGAACACGGAAAATGCGGCTTCGAAGTGTCTCTCGAGGAAAGGCCTGTAAAGCGCGATCGCGGTGCCGCTTGTACCGTAGCCGAGCAGCGCGACGCTGATGATCATGTACGCGAAATGATGCCACTGCACGATCGACAGCACGCGCATCAGAAGGATTTCGAACCCGATCGCGGCCGCGGAAACGAGCAGCGTTGCGATGAAGATGCGGCGCACGATCGGGACGCTTAGTGCTCACCGGTCAATGGGACAAACCGAACGGCTGCAATCTGGCGGGTCACGATTTCGTCATCATCCGTCTTTTCGATCAGCAAGAGCTGTTGCGTCATGAAGCGACCGCCGACCGGAATGACCATGCGCCCACCCCGCTTGAGCTGCTTGATCAGGGGCGGCGGCACGTGGCTTGCCGCCGCGGTTACGACGATCGAGTCGAATGGCGCATGCTCCTCCCAGCCGTAATAGCCGTCACCGAGTTTTGTCGTGACGTTGGCGAAGCCCAGCTTTTCGAGGCGCGCATTTGCCCGGCGCGCCAGTGCTTCGATAATCTCGATCGTATATACGTGGTCGACCAGCTCGGAGAGGATGGCAGCCTGATAGCCGGAGCCGGTGCCGATTTCGAGGACTACGTCATCCTTGTCCGGCAGGACCAGCTCCGTCATAAGCGCGACGATGTATGGCTGTGAAATCGTCTGGCCATGCCCGATCGGCAGCGGCCGGTTTACGTACGCGAAAAACTCATCGCCCGGCTGGACGAATTCGTGCCGGCGCACGGTCCGCAGCGCCTCGAGCACGGGGTCGCTAAACGTCGCATGCTTGGAATCCCGGGCAAAGCGCGCGTAATCCTGCACCTCCTCGACCATGGCCTCGCGCGCACGCCGGAACTCATCGTCCTCGGCACCGGCCAGGACGGGTAATACGAGCAACAGTATGAGCGCACGCCTCATCAGTGCGCGCGCTCCGCCGTGTCGTGCTCGCGCAGAATCCACGCGCCGTAGCCGACGACGCGGTCCCTGTCACCCGACGTATCGCCCGAGTTGCGCAGATCGAGCGTCTCGATGTGCATGCCTCGCCGCCTTGCGGTTTTCAGCAGACCGCGAATCGGCGTGGCTCCGCAGGCCCGGTCGTGGTCGATTGAGCGCCCGCGAAACCGCTCGATCGCATCGCGCGTTTCCGCGTCCCGGATCGAGGCCTCCGTATAGCTCAGATAATGGCTCAGGTCGGAGCTGATGACGACGAGGGTTTCCGGACCGCCCCAGAGCAAATCCAGCACGTCGGCAACGAGCCGCGGTGACGCATCCCCGACGGCGATCGGGACCAGCGAAAATGCGCCGATTACGACCTGCAGAAATGGCAGGTGCACCTCGAGGCTATGCTCGAACTCATGGGCAGATTCCACGACGTCGACATCCGCGAGGTCGATCCCGGCAATCGCGAGCTTGTCGAGCGGCACGTCCCCGAGCGGCGTTCGGAACACGTCTGCGCCCGAAAGCGCGAGCCCCCTTATGGCCACCCGGTGACAGGGCCCGACCAGAATGACGCGTCGGTAGCGGTCGCGGTATGGCCGGAGCCGGGCATATGCCGTCGCAGCGACGGGCCCCGAATAGACATAGCCTGCGTGCGGCGCGATCAGCGCCTTCGGCGCCGGGCCGTCGGCTGCCCTGGCCTCGTCGAGCAATGCTCCGAGCGTCCGGTCGAGCTCGCCTGCCTCTGCCGGATAGAAATAGCCCGCGACGGCCGGTCTGCGAATCAGCGTCATGTGCCCTTCCTCGTCGGTCGTGCCACTTATTGTAGTTACTCTGAACGAACGGTATATACGTGGGTCTACAGACGCATATGACGAAGCCGATGCGTGAGCGACGCGAAAACGCCGAGATTTCCGGTCGGTCGGGCCGGTACTGGCACCGGCTGGACGACGGCCGCCTGCAGTGCGATGTCTGCCCTCGCTATTGCAAACTCCGTGAGGGCCAGCGCGGCCTCTGCTTCGTGCGGGCGCGCCAGAACGACGAGATCGTGCTGACCACATACGGGCGCTCGTCGGGCTTTTGCATCGACCCAATCGAGAAAAAGCCGCTCAACCACTTCCTGCCGGGCACGCCGGTGCTGTCGTTCGGCACGGCCGGCTGCAATTTGGCCTGCAAATTCTGCCAGAACTGGGATATTTCCAAGTCGCGCGAATGGGACCGACTGCAGGATGTCGCGTCGCCGGAGCGGATCGCCGAGGTGGCGCTCGAGTCCGGCTGTCGCAGCGTTGCGTTTACCTATAACGACCCGGTGATATTCCTCGAGTACGCGGTCGACGTCGCCGAGGCCTGCCGTCGCCGCGGCCTGAAGACGGTTGCCGTCACGGCTGGCTATATCACGGCCGAAGCCAGAGAGGAATTCTTCCGCTCGATCGATGCTGCAAACGTCGATCTCAAGGCGTTTACGGAGCGCTTTTATTGGAAGATCTGCGGCGGTCACCTTGATCCCGTGCTCGATACGCTGGTCTACCTTGTGCGCGAAACCGACGTCTGGGTCGAGCTCACGACACTCCTGATCCCGGGGGAAAACGACGACGACGGCGAGATCCGAGCAATGAGCCAATGGATTCGGGACAACCTGGGCGCCGACGTGCCGCTGCACTTTACGGCATTCCATCCGGACTGGAAGATGCTCGATCGGCCGTCGACGCCGCCCGCGACGCTGACGCGCGCCCGCGAAACAGCGATGGAAAGCGGGCTGCGCTACGTGTATACGGGCAATGTTCACGACCCGGCCGGCGGCAGCACGTATTGCTCGGCCTGCGGTCAAGTCGTCATCGGCCGCGACTGGTACGAACTGTCGACGTGGTCAATCCAGGCGGCCTCGTCGCAGGTTACCTGCGCTCACTGCGGCACCGAGCTCGCGGGCGTGTTCGACGCGTTGCCCGGTCGCTGGGGCGCGCGGCGGCAGCCGTTGCGCATTGCCGCGGCCTGACTGCCGCTTCAGGAAATCTCTTTGCCGCAGTGCGGGCAGGTCGCGGCAGACGGCCTCGTCGTTTCCGACTGCAGCAGCATCCTCGCGTCTTCCTGGCTGAGGCCGAGCTCGAGTGCCTTGGAACGCAGCTCCCTGAGATCCGAGCGCGACAGACTGTCATCTGCCAGCGACTCCTTGACCTTGAGCTGATACTCGGTACGGCGTTTCAACAGCTCCTGTGAGAAGCCAGACGCGAGAATGCCGGCAGGTAGCGCGACCATGCCGACGCCCGCCACCGTGATGACCAGGCCGAACACTTTGCCCAGCACGGTAAGGGGAATGACGTCTCCGTAGCCGACGGTCGTCAGCGTCACCGCCGCCCACCACATCGCCTGCGGGATGCTTTGGAACGCATCGGGCTGGGCCTCGCGCTCGATCAGATAGATGCCGCTCGCCGCCATGATGATGATGATGAGCATGATGAACAGTGATGACGCGACGATCGCTGCCTCGTTGCGTATGACCGTTAGAAGGAGGTCCATCGCCGTCGAATGCCGGGCCAGTTTGAATACCCGCATCAGCCGGAGCGCGCGCAGGAAGCGCGTATCCACATTGATGAATACGCCCAGGTAGAACGGCAGGATTGCGAACAAGTCGACGAGCGCCATCGGCGTCAGCATGTATCGCAAGCGCCCCTGCCAGCCGCTTGCGAAGCGCTCCGATTCCGTGCATGCCCAGACACGTGCCAGGTACTCGACCGAAAATACGGCGACGGATACGATTTCGAACAGCCGGAACCAGAGTCCGTATGTGCGCTGCGGTGCCGGAACGGATTCCAGAATCACGCCGGCGACGTTGAGCGCGATTAAGAGCATCAGCGCGGCGTTGAGCAACCGGCCTGTCCTGCCTGCGCCGATCTCCAGGCGCTGATACGTGAGCTGCCGCAGCGTCCGCGTATTCATACGCAACTTATACTATAGGTCGCCGTGATTCCGGAACAGCAGCCAGAATGCGGGGTCGGCGCTTTGGTGCGAAACCATCAGTCGCCGATGGTCAGCACTCCGACGGCATCCGTGCCGAGACTGCCGATGTAAAGCTCGTCATCCCAGCGACCCGCGGACGTGCTCGTCGTGAACGGACTGTCCGCGGCCTGCAGGTTGTAAACGACGGCCCCGGCGCCGTCGAGGCCCACAATCACACCGCGGTCTCCTTTCGGCATCAGCGCCCTGGCGGGTAATGCGCCAAGCAGTTTTCTCACGAACGGCCTGTCCGCAAGCTTCTCGAATTCGGGGTTTCTAAGGCCGGCCAGCGCTACCCACACGATCCCGTTGGCATCGATGGACAGGTTGTCGGGCGCGCCGGGCAGGCCCGGTTGATATGCATCGTCGCTGCCGGCCCGCGCGTTTTTGAGCCAGAGCCGGCGTATGCGTCCTGCCCCGGTCTCGCTGACGAGCACGTATTCGTCGCCCGGCGCAACGGCAACACCGTTGGCAAAAAACAGATTGTCGAGACGCACCGTCGTCGTTTCCGTCTCAGGCGAATAGCTCAGCAGGCGGCCATCGGCAGGGCCTCGACGAAAATAAAGATATTCTCGTCGTGGCCGAAGCGCGCGGAGGCATCGGTGAACCAGATCGTGCCGTCCTCGGCAATATCCAGGCCGTCCACGAGTGTCAACTTGTCTCCGCCGGCGGCAGCGACGAGCGCGCGGATCGTACGATCCGGCGCAACGCTCAAAAGGCCGCGCTCTGCATCGGCGACGATCAGGTTGCCCTCCGCGTCGACGCGCAGTCCCAGCGGATAGCCGCCGGTGTTGACAATGTCTTCGTACTCATCCGTCGGCCGAAATCTCACGATGCGTCCGTCGCGAAACGCCGTGTAAAACCAGCCGTCCGGGCCGCGAGTAATATCCGCGGGACCCGTTCCGGCACCGCGGATGACGAAACGCACGTGATTGAGCTCGTCATTCGGCGCGAACGCACCGGCCAGCCCAGGATTCGGAGCCGGTGTCCACACGACCGGATCGACCCGGGTCGTCAGCAGGGCGTACGCGACAATCCCCAGCAGGAGGCCGACCGCCACGCCAAGGAGCCAAAGCATCATCTTCATGTCCTTAGCTCGCGACGCAGTATCTTGCCGATATTCGACTTCGGCAACTCGGCCCGAAATTCCACGAACCGAAGCACCTTCCAGGCGATCAATCGGTCGCGACAGCTTATCAGCCTTGAGCAACCGTGGTCCTTGGTTCAGTATGCAGGATCGCCTGTAATTGCAGCGTGCGGGATGGTTTCAGCGCAGCGAAACGAGGATCTCATCGGCGTCATTGCCAGGGCGCCGTGGTTCGAGGGCCTGCCGGCCGACGCGCAGCGGAGCCTAGTGGAGTCGGGCACGGTGCGCAGCTACGCGAAGAACAGCTACCTGTTCACGGCCGGCCAAATCACGAGCGACGTTTACTGCATCCTCTCGGGCCGCATCAGGCTTCTGATCACCAGCGCAATCGGCCAAGAGTTTGCGCTCACTGACCTCGAGTCCGAAGCGTGGCTGAACGAGGCAGGCCTGGCAGGGAAGCTGCCCCGGATGCTCGACGCGAAAGTTGCCGAGGCAGCGCGCGTCCTCGCAATTCCCGCGCAGGCCGTCAAGATGGTGGGCGAGAACTATCCGGACATGTACAGGAAGCTGTTCGTCGACCACGTGCTGCGCACGCGCGGCATCTACGTGTTGCTGACCGGCATGGCGTTCTATCCGCTGCGCGCGCGGCTGGCCGGGTGGCTGCTGCAGCTCGTTGAGGATCACGGACGCACAACGGCCGAAGGCGTGCATCTCGACGTCAATTTGAGCCAAAACGATCTGGCGCAGCTCAGCCTCGGCTCGCGGCAGCGCATTAACAAGATTCTGGGCGAGTGGCGGGCGGCAGGCGTCATCGAACTCAGGGCGAACCGGTACATCGTCCGCGACATGGATGCGCTCGGCAGAGAGACGGAACTCAAGAACTCTGACGACTGATCTTTCGTCGCGCGCGCGACAGCCGGCAACAGACGGCCGGTGCTACGCTAACGCCCGACCTGTCCGTTGAGGCCGAATCATGCAGCTGGCAACCAAAGTGGGCTATGGCGTAGGCCAGCTTTCCGACGGCGTCAAACAGGCCGCGTTCAGTATCTTCCTGTTTTTCTACTACAACCAGGTGCTCGGCCTGTCGGGTAGCCTCGCCGGAATGGCCGCTCTGCTCGCGCTCGTCATCGACGCCATCACCGATCCTATGGTCGGGCAGCTTTCGGATCGGTTCGAGTCCCGCTGGGGCCGCCGGCACCCGTTCATGCTTGCCGGAGCGCTGCCGTTCGGGGGCGCAATGGCGCTCTTGTTCACACCGCCCGCCGGGCTGTCGGAGCCCGGCCTGTTCGGCTGGATGCTCGGGTTTGCGGTGCTGGTCAGACTACTGCTGACGTTTTTCTTCGTCCCGCACCTGTCGCTCGGCGCCGAGATGGTAAAAGGCTACCACGAGCGTACGTCGCTGATCGGTTATCGCGTCTTCTTCTCGTTCGTCGGCCAGCTCGCGACGGTCGTGATCGGGTTTGTATACTTCTTTCCTCCGTCTGACGCGTTTCCGAACGGGATGCTCAACGCGGCAAGCTACCCGACATTCGGTATCTTCGCCGGCATTATCGCCACCGTTGCAATGCTGTGGTCTGCTGTATCGACACGATCGGTGATTCCCCTATTGTCGAAGCCGAAGCGCCCCGACGACGCAATGCACCCGCTGTTCGGTTTCATCACCGTTTTCACGACGCTCAGGCGACGGTCGTTCAGAATATTGTTTTTATCGACGCTGTTATTCATGACGATTGCCGGCGTTACCCAGACGCTGATCATCTACGTCGGCACCTATCTGTTCGGATTTCAGCCGGGGCACCTCGCCGCGCTCGCAACGGCGCCGGTCATAGGCATCGCGCTGGGCCCCACGATTGCGCGCAAGCTGTCGCGGGCTATCGACAAGAAGCACACGATGGCGGTCACGGTGCTCGTCGGATCGTTGATCGCGTTTTCGCCGCAGTTCCTGTTCCTCTCAGGCATTTTGGATGCGATGAGTATCGAGGCACGGTTCGCGTACGTGTACGCAACGCACGGCATCTCCCAGGGTTTCTTCATCGCGTACATCATCATGATCGACTCGATGCTGTCGGACACGATAGACGAACACCAGCTCGCGACAGGACGCCGTGAGGAAGGACTGTACTTTGCCGCACGCTCGCTTGCGACAAAGGCCAGCTACGGACTCGGCAGTTTCGTTGCTGGCATTGCGCTCGACGTCATAAGGTTCCCCCAGGGCGCGAGTCCCGGAGATGTGCCAATCGAGGCGTTGACAAAACTCTCGATTTTCGCCGGGCCGATCTCGATGGTGCTGATGATCCTGACGATTGCGATATCACGCTATTACCCGCTGTCGCAGGAGCGGCATGCGGCAATCGTCCGCGATATTGATGCCGCAGGCGCCGGCGGAGCCTGACGTGCTTACGCTTTTGAAAGTAATCGCGGGCGTGATGGCCGTCGTCGCCGTTGCGGCGACTGTAATCGCCGCCTGGCTGTGGCCGCGCTACCCGTATCTTCCTGCCATCGACAGCCCGCCGCGAGCACAGCGCTTGCTGAACGAGCCCCTCGTTCACGCGGAACTGAGCGACGCGGCTGAGTTACACGTGAGAGAACATGGCTACGTCAGCATCTCGCATCCAACGCTGGTTCGCGTGCCCGACTGAATCGAGGATCCGCTCGGCCGCTACTACCTGTACTTCGCGCACCACAAGGGCAGCCACATCCGCCTGGCCTATGCGGACGATCCCCGGGGGCCGTGGCGCATTCACGAAGCCGGCGCGCTGAGGCTTGCAGAGTCGGGCTTTCCGGCGGACGTCGACACCGTCGACGACCCGGCCCGGGCGCTCCGCGACCTGCGGGATAACTTCTCGATCCACATCGTACGCGATTACCTGCTGCTTGCGCGTCAGGCCCTGGCGGATCGGGCGGCCCGGGAGGCTCGCGGCATCGCGGTGGCCGAGGACCGGATCGCCCACATCGCCAGCCCGGAAGTGATTGTCGATCGCGGGCGTCGGCGGCTGCTGATGTTCTATCACGGCCTCGAATACGGGACGCGGCAGCTGAGCCGGATCGCGGAATCGCGGGACGGCATCCCATTCACGGCGCTAGGCGACACGAATCCGAGCCCCTACGTCCGTCACTTCGCTTATCGGGATCGGCATTATTTACTCGGTATGCCAGGCGTCCTGTTTCGTGCCGGGCAGCCGACAGGTCCGTTCGAGGCGCGCGACCGATTGCTGTTCGACCCGCGCATGCGCCACGCGGGGCTGCTTCTCACGGGATCGACGCTGTATGTGCTCTGGTCCCGAGCCGGCGATGCGCCGGAGCGAATCCTGATCTCCGCAGTTGACCTGACGCCGGCGGACTGGAACGACTGGCGCGCGACACAAGGTATGGAAATCCTGCGCCCGGAGCTGTCCTGGGAAGGGGCCGATCTGCCAGAATTGCCGACGTTCCGAGGCGAGGTTCCTGATGCCGCGAACGAATTACGGGACCCGTACGTGTTCAAAGATCGAGACAGCCGACACTACCTCCTGTATGTCGGCGGCGGAGAGAGGGCAATCGGGATGGCGACACTGCTCTTTCCCGACACCTGATCGTGTGTTTGCCGGAGTGCGCCGATCAGGAACCTTCGGCGGTTACCCCCGCTTTAGCCTTCGTGACAAGGCCTTTTTCGAGACGCATAACTTTTTCGTAACTGCCCGGGAACAGGCGCACGACGAGATCCACGATCCGCGCGTCCGGCCCGATGAGCACACGACGCTTTCCTCTCTCGATGCCGCGAATAATCCTGATTGCGGCTTTCTCGGGCCGAGTGATTGCGAGCTTGTCGAAGTCTGCCGTGAGCTGATCCCTAGACACGTCGATCGCGTCCTTCCCGATGCGGGCATTGTGCGTAATACGGGTCTTGATGCCACCGGGATGCACGCAGGTCACGCCGACGTGGGTGTCGGCAAGCTCCATTTTCAAGGCTTCCGTAAAACCACGGACCGCGAACTTCGACGCGTTGTACGTAGATTGCATCGGTACCGCCATGAGACCGAAAAGGCTCGATACGTTGACGATGTGGGCTTGGTCAGCTGCAAGCAGATGCGGCAAAAAGGCCTTCGTCCCCGCGACGACCCCCCAGAAGTTGATATTCATGATCCAGTCGAAATCCGCATAGGTGACGTTTGCGGCCGTTTCGACGAGCGTGACGCCGGCATTGTTGATCAATACATTGACGTGACCATGCGCCGCCGCGACCGCAGCGGCGAACGCGTCGATCGCTGCTCGGTCCCCGACGTCTACACAATGCATGCTGCATCCGGCAGCGCTCGACCCGACGACGTCGCAGGTTTCAGCCAGCGTTTTTTCATTAACATCGGCCAGCGCGAGTATGGCGCCTCGCTTGGCAAACTGTATCGACAGCGCCCGACCAATGCCGGAACCGGCACCGGTAATCACCACTACCCTGCGTCGGAAATCCCGCATCGGTGCTACTCCGTTACGCGGCCAGGTCGCTGCGATCGGCTCCCAACAGCTCGAAGTCGTCGAAGCGGACCTTGCGCATCTGGCGTCGGAATGCGGCCGCGCTTCGCGGATACAGCGTCGTGATCTTGCCGCTCTTCGTGATGTACCAGCTTTTGCAGCCGCTCGCCCACACGCTGTCGGCAAGCTCGGCCTGCAGCTCGCGATTGTACGCATGCTGCACTGCCGGGCGGACCGAGATCAGCATGCCGGGCCCGGCGGCGCAAACAAGCTTCAAAATGTACGCGATCATCTGCTCAACCATGAAGACGACGGACGTCGTGCCGACCCCGGTATTTGGACCCGTGACCATCCAGTAATTCGGAAAGCCCGCCACGCAGCAGCCGTTATAGGCTTCCTGATTGTCGCCCCAGACCTCGTGGAGCGAGCGGCCGCCCTGCCCGACCACGTTGATCGAGCGGATATGCCCGTCGATGTCGAAACCGGTCGCAAATACGATCACGTCGGCGGCGTGGAGCTTGCCGTCTGCGGTCCTGATTCCTGCCGGCTCGATTCGATCGATTCGTTCCGGGACAACGTCGACATTGTGACAATTCAAGGCGGCAAAGAGGTCGTCAGACAACAAAATGCGTTTGCAGCCCATCGCGAAGTCCGGTTCGAGCCGAGCCTGAAGCTCCGGATCGGCAACCGACTCATGCATGTGCCGGATTACCTTGCGGCCGAGATAGCGCCCGCGCAGCGAGCCTTTTTTGGTAATGGGATACAGCAGCCAGTCCATGCGCTTATAAATCGACCAGCGATACAGCCGCTGCAGCCACGGCCAGCGCCCAAAGCGGCGCTTTTCCGCGTCCGTGAAGGCGCGATCGCCGCGCGGCACGATGTAGTTTGGCGTACGCTGAAAAACCGTTACGGACGCGGCCACCTTCGCAACCTCCGGGATGACCTGAATAGCGCTCGCCGCACTGCCAATGACCGCGATGTGGCGGTTCGCAAGCTCGACGGAGTGATTCCAACTCGCCGTGTGCATCGCGTGCCCGGCGAATGATTGACGGCCGCGAAACTCGGGTATGGAGGGCTTGTGGAGTCCGCCGGCACCGTTGACGACGTGGCGAGCTAGTGCTCGTCGGCCGTCTTCGAAATCCGCTTGCCAAAGCGCGGCCTGCTCGTCCAGCCGCAGTTCCAGCACTCTGGCGCCGTTTACGATGTACGGTCCGACTCCGTATTTGTTGACGCAGCGTTCGATGTATTCACGTATTTCGCCGCCGGGCGAATATACGCGTGACCAGTTCGGATTTGGTGCAAAGGAGTAGCAGTAGAAGTGTGACGGCACGTCGCAGGCTACACCCGGATAGGTGTTGTCGTACCAGGTTCCGCCGATGCCCTCGGATTTCTCGACAATCCGGAAATTGTCGATTCCGGCCTCGAGCAGCTTGATGCCCGCACAGACGCCCGAAAAACCAGCGCCTATGACGAGCACGTCGAGAACGTCCTGTTCGTCGATTCCCGGTAATCCACCGTTGCGGTCAGGTCTCGAATTTGCCATGGGCCGTGATTTGCACAGCGATAATCGATGAGGGAACGATCATAGTTCGAAAATCGGGGTCGCCGCTGTCTCGGGTGCGACAACCCGGCGGGAAAAACCGCAGGATCGAAGGGGACATTCCGTCATCGGAATGTCCCCAGTCGTAGTCACGGTCGCTGTTGTGGGAGCGGCATCTTGCCGCGACAAAAAAAAGCGCGCCGGGAGTCCCCGGCGCGCCTGTAGACAACATGGGAGTCTAGTCGAAATGCTTGCGGACCGTAACTCCCCAGGTCCGCGGCTCGTGCGGATAGGCGTTGAGCTTGCCGTCCTGAGCAGGCACGTCGAACACGGTCTCGTAGAAGCGTTCGTCCGTCGCGTTGCGTACCCAGAACGACAGGTCCGTGCCCAGCTCCTCGAACTCGAGGCCGACCCGCGCGTGGATGAAGTCGAAGGAAGGACGCAGCTTCAGCGGCTCGTTGTTGCCGTCCGTCATCGTGTCCGACAGATACGAATACTCGGCGCGAATGTAGCCACGCGTCGCATCGCCCAGTCTGAACGACTGCTGCAAGCCTGCATAAAACGAATCTTCCGGGTTCGACGACACGCGGTCGCCGGAGCGGTTGCAGGTGCTCGTGCTGGGATTGAAACTGCCTGGGGGACCATCGAATCCTGGATCTACGGTGCCGGTCAGGAACGGCGTCGCGACCCAGCAGGTACCGTTCAGGAAGTCCTCGAAGTCGGCCTGGTTGTGCGCGTACGAGAGCTGCAGCTCGAACAGCTCGGTCGGCTGCCACCAGAGATCGATCTCGCCGCCCCGGGTATCGGCATTACCTGCGTTCTGCAGGTTGAAGCCGGTGCCGGTGAACGCGTTCGTCTGCAGGTCCTCGATCTGGGTGTCGTGTACGGCCACGTTCACGCGGAGGTTCGCCCCCGGAAAATCGGCCTTCATGCCAACCTCGATCGCATCCGACGTCTCGGGTCCGAAAACCTGCGAGAACACCGGGGCGATGCGGTCGGTGTTCGTGCCGCCCGACTTGTAGCCCGTCCCGTACGATGCGTAGAACATCAGATCATCGGTCGCGAACCACGACAGCTTCACGGTACCCGTCACCTGGTCGTCGTCGATCTCGTCGAGCGACGAAGCCTGCGGCGCAAGCGTTGGAAACAGATAGATGCCCCAGCCGGGCGCCCAGAAAGGGCCGAAGCCGCCGGCGATGATCGGGGCATTCGCCGGGTTCGTGGGATCGAGCGCGCCGGGCAGCGCCGGGTTGATGCTCCAGATTTGAATTCCGGTCGCGACCGCAAACGCGGCCGGAATGTCGAGTGGTGGACCGAGTGGGCTGTTCAAGAAGCTGGAATTCAACGTTTTCTTCTCGTCCGTGTAGCGCAGTCCGGCCGTGAGCACGAGGCTGTCGGACAGATTGAAATCCATCTGCCCGAACACGGCGACGCTTTCGTGCTCCTGGCGCATGACGTCGGTCGAGAAGGAACCCTCGGGGAACGAGTTCCCAACCGCTGGATAAAGACCACCAGACAGGGCGTTCAGCGCGTTGATGCCGTCGAGCAATGGATTCAGCTGCTGCAGCAGCGGATTCAGCGGCAGGATCGTCGCGGCGTCGCCACCCAGCGTCAGCGTCGAGAAGTTGTCGAGGTCCTGCGTGAAATAATAAACGCCGAACAGATAATTACCGGCCTCGCCGAACGACCCGTCCACCCGCAGCTCCTGCGAGAACGAGCTCTGCTCCGACAGGTTCTGGTCGAACAGCAGGTCGCCGGCGCTAAAGTCGGCATCGATGAAATCAGTGCTGTCGAAGGCGCGATACGCGGAGATCGACGTCAGCGTGGCGTCACCGATGTCCAGGCTCAGCTCCAGCGACAGCCCCTTGTCCTCGTTCGTCGAACGAGGCAGCTCGTTCAGCGCCATGACGTAATCCTCGAAGCGGTCGCCGGTAATGACCGGCACGCCCAAGATATTCGCCAGCCCGAAGTCGGATCCCGGGACGCCGCCGAAACCGAAGAAGTTATTGACGCGCGTCAGCGCGGCGCAGCAGACCTCGTCGATCTCCGCGTAGTCGGCGATCAGGCGAACCTCTACGTTGTCGGTCGGCGTGTACAGGAACTGCAGACGCCCGCCGAGGCGATCGCGATCGTTGAGTACGTCCTCACCCCTGCTGAGCTCAGCAACGTAGCCGTCGCGGTTGCCGGTGAACACCGTCGCACGGGCGGCCAGCACGTCCTCGACGAGCGACACGTTGCCCGCGGCGCTGATGTTGACGAGGTTGAAATCGCCGCCGGTTACCTCGATGAAGCCGTTGCGCTCATGATCCGGCTTCACGGTGCGGATGTTCAGCGCGCCGGACAGCGTGTTTTTGCCGAACAGCGTGCCCTGCGGGCCGCGCAGCACCTCGACGGCCTCGATATCGATGAGATTGTTGATGATGGCGCTTTGCCGCGAACGATAGATGCCGTCGATGTAGATGCCGACCGACGACTCGAGCCCGAAGTTCTGTGTGCTCGTGCCGATGCCGCGGATGCCGAAGCTCGACGTTGTCGAGTTCTGGCTCTGATTGGAGCGCAAAGACGGCGCGATCGTCGCGAGCTCCCGCATGTCCTTGATGGCCGAGTCCTGCAGCATCTGGCCGCTGTAGGCCGTGACCGCAACCGGGACCTCCTGCAGGTTCTGGACGCGCTTTTGCGCCGTGACCAGGATCTCCTCGATGTAGATTTCATCTTGCGCCTGCGCGCCCGTTGCCGCGGCCAGAATGGCAGCCACCAGCGCAAACCTGCCCGGGCGGCGGAGGAAGTAAGTCATGGTAACCCCCTGAAAACTATACGATTAGCGCCGTTGAACGGCGCCCATGATACGCGGCTTTTTTACCGCGCGGTCTTTATACGACATAAGTGCCGGTATTAACAGCCGAAATTCCCGCAATATCCGGCCGCCGGGTCAGCGAAAGAATCGGCGCAGCCTGTCGCGTCAGCGACTCCCGGCGGCATCGACGCATCCGGCTCGGCGGACCTGCACGCCGACGCTTCAGGCATACAGGTCGCGCGCGTCAGGCGCGCAAGAGCTCGTAGGGCCCGCCCTTCTCGAGCGCCGCCTGGTACGCCGGCCGCGCGCGCATGCGCTCGAGGCATCCGGCAAGGTTCGGGTAGCCGTCTGCCAGGTTTGCACGAACCTCGGCAATTTCGAGCGGGAAGCTCATGTGGATGTCCGCCGCGGTCAGGCTCTGGCCGCAAAACCAGCTCGACTTTGCGAGCGATGCTTCCATGAAGTCCAGATTGCGCTTGATGTTTGCGTCGAGGTAGCTGTGACGGACCTTCCTGACGATGCCCTTCGCGATCGGTCTGATGAAAAACGGCATCGGCGCCGATTCGATCCGGCCCAGGATCAGCGAGATGATCATCAGCGGCATGAACGTGCCTTCTGCGTAATGCAGCCAGTAGGTGTACGCGAGACGTTCCGGCGTCGATTCCTCCGGCATGAGGCGCCCCTTGCCGTAGTTTCGGACGATGTATTCGACGATCGCGCCGGATTCCGCGACCGTGACGGCGCCGTCGGTGATGACCGGCGATTTTCCCAGCGGATGCACCTCGAGCAGCTCCGGCGGCGCGAGCCTCGTTTCCGGATCACGAGCGTAGCGGACGATCTCGTAGTCGGCGCCGAGCTCCTCGAGCAGCCACAGGATGCGCTGGGAGCGCGAGTTCTCGAGGTGATGCACGGTGAGCATGGATTCGTCCTTACAGTTCTTGGTCGACTGCGTCGGCGACCGCGCCGACGTAGGCACAGTAGTCGCAGTCGGGGTTGGGCTCCGGAATGGCGTTGTCATTCAGACAGGCGTGCAGGTCCATGATCGTCTGCTCGACCCAGGCATCGCTGCCGGTATAGGCGATCAGGTGCACGTCGAAATCGATATTGCCGTCGAACGCCTCGGCATTCGGGTCACCGGTGCAGTAGACGAAGTAGCCCGTATCGGCGACGTCGAGGCCGTTTTTGCGCACCAGCCACTGGTAGATCTCCATCTGCCGCTTGTAGGCAGACTGCCAGACCTGATCGAGCGCCGTAACCGGCTCGTCTTTCGCGGTCGCCTTGTAGTCGACGACCATGTAGCGGCCGTCGGCACCGATCCACAGGTCGTCGATCGCGCCCGTGATGATCAGATTGGTGGGCTCGTGCAGGTACTGAACGCCCTTGAAGTTCTGGCGCCATGCGTCGATATCCCCGTGCGATGCCGGCACCGCATCCAGCCCGTACGCGGACTGCAGCGGGTGCGCCGTTCCTGCTGCCCGGTGACGATCGAATTCGGCCTTCAGGAGCGCGTCGACCGCGTTGTTGAGATTGAACGGAAAGCCCGGCGGTCGCCCGGTGCCAAGGCGACGATCGATATAAAAGCAGCGCGGGCATTCGACGAACAGATCGATCTTGCTGCGGCTGATCTTGAACGGCTTGTCGCTGCCCGGCGTGTAGAGGTTACGGGTGCGCTTCGGATTGTAGTACTTCGACACTGTGTGGCCCGTGTGGAAAAACCGCTCGACGCCCTGCCGGGCGGTAATTCCGCTAGAATTACCGGGATCAATAATATGAATAACAAACGACTGAGGATCGCATCATGCAGCTAGCTATCACCGCGTTCTATGCCGGTCTGCTCGCCCTGTTCGCATTGTACTTGAGTTTTTTGGCCGGCGGCTTCCGCGGCAAAACCGGCATCTCCATTCTCTACGGGGAGCCCGTCAACATGGAGCTCGCTCAGCGCGTTCGCCGGCACCAGAATTTTCTCGAGTACGTGCCGATGATCATCATTCTGATGGCCGTGATCGAGATCAACGGCGGCTCGCGGATCTTCCTGCACGTGGTCGGCGTGGCGCTGATCATTTCCCGGATTGCGCACGCGGTGGGCCTGAAGCATGACGACATGTCGCACATTGGGCGCCTCATCGGCGCAGGTGGTTCGGCGCTGCTGACGCTCGTCGCGGCCGGGTACGCGATCTGGCTCGGTGCGGGTGACCTGCTGACCTGATCGCGCCCGCGGCGTGTAGCGCGCGTCGGCCGCGGCGCCTCGGCTCGCGCTGCGGTCTATAATTCCCGCCTGTGCATTGCCCGGAGGCTGTCAGGATGGTTCGTTGTCTGCTCGCGTTGTCCGCCTGGATGATTTCCCTGCCCGCCTTCGCCGCGTCCATCGCGATCATCGGCACCGGCGACGTCGCCGGTGCCCTCGGCCCGGAGTTTGCGGCGCAGGGCCACACGATAGTCTACGGCTCTCGAAATCCGGATCGTGACTCCGTGCAGAGACTGGTCGCCCGAACCGGCGCGAACGCGTCCGCGACGACGCCGGCCGATTCGGTTCGCACCGCCGATATCGTCGTGCTCGCCGTTCCGGGCATGCTCGTCGCGGAAATCACGCGCGGGCTCGGCGACCTGTCGGGCAAGATCATCATCGACCCGACGAATCCGCTCCGCCGCGGTCCGGACGGCTTCGAGCACGGCGTCGCGACATCGAATGCCGAGATCATTCAGGCAGCCGCGCCCGGCGCCCGCGTCGTCAAGGCGTTCAATACGCTGAACTGGCGCACGATGGTCGACCCGCAGTCGTCGGGTGGACCGGTGTCGATTCCCCTCGTCGGCGACGACGCGGCCGCGAAACGGGCGGTCGCCGAGCTCGTCGCGGGCATGGGGCTCGATCCGATCGACGTCGGGCCGCTCAAATACGCGCGGTGGGTCGAAGGTATGCTCATTCTCTGGATCAACAACCGCTACGGTGGCGAGCGGCGCGGCTTCGATTTTTATCTGCGCAAAACCGACTGAGCGGAAACGGCGGATGTTCGTTACGTCACGCCGGGTCGAACACCAATGACAGATATATTGTCGCCGGCTGCCCTCGTCGTTTTCGTTGTCACGATTGCAACGAGCCTGATCGGCCTGTACCGGGCGCCGCAAATCGTGAATCGCCTGGTCATGCGCCCGTACCGGGTTGCCCGCGGCCAGCACGTCGAGACCGTCGTGACGAGCGGATTCGTACACGGCGACATGTCGCACCTGCTGTTCAACATGTTCACGTTCTATTTTTTCGCGTTTCCGATGGAGCGCTTTCTCGGCTCGGCGAAATTCGTCGCGCTGTACCTGTCCGGACTCGTTTTGAGTTCCGCCTGTTCAGTGTTCAAGCATCGGAGCAATCCGCGGTACGCGACGCTTGGCGCATCCGGCGCGATCTCGGCCGTACTGTTCGCGTTCATCGTCTACTTCCCGACCACGACGCTGATCATCTTCCCGCTGCCGATCCCGATACCGGCGGCGCTTTTTGCTGTCGTGTACGTCGCATACTCGTGGTGGGCCGCCCGCACGGCGTGCGACGGCATCAACCATGATGCACACCTGTGCGGCGCATTTTCGGGCCTTGCCTTCGTGGGGCTCACCGACGCCCAGGCCTTCCTGACGCTCATCGACCGGCTGTAGCGCGGGCGCTTCCTGCGGTCTGCCGGCACCCCGCGCGATTATGTGACATGCTTCACATAATTTAATTTTTTTATTGACAAATTTAATAATTTTAAATTATTTTCGAATTCATGCATCAATGTGTAACGTGCGCATCCGAACTAAGGGCCTCGAAGCTAGCCTGTGCGGCCTGCGGAATCACCTACTCCGGTGAGTTCCTGCTGCCGCGTCTGGCCCGGCTCGCGCCGCAGCATCAGCAGCTCGCGGAACAGCTGATACTCGCCGCCGGCAATCTCAAACAGGTCGCGGCAACGCTCGAGATCAGCTACCCGACGCTGCGGAAGCGACTCGACGACCTTGTCGAAGCCCTAGCTCTGCTGCGCGACGCCGACGATGCACGCGCGACTGCGCTTCTCGAAGACGTCGAATCACGAAGCGTCACGCCCGAGGCGGCGGCGCGGCTCATCAAGGAAATGAGCGGTGCGCTCTGAGGACAGAATTCGACGCATGCATGCCGACGGTCTGCTCACCGCCGACCAGGCGGAGCTGCTGAGGGACAGCCTCGACTGGCACTCGGGCCAGGCCGCGTCGAACGAACGCGCTGGCGATAGGCGTCACGGCCACAGGCTGATGCCCTGGGCACTCGGCGCCGCGGCTGCCGTCATGCTGTTCCTCGTCCTTATGACAATGTCGGGCACGGGCGCGGATTCGCCGACCATTCAGGATGTCAGGGTCGCTCTCAACGATCCCGGAGGTATTGGACAAATGAACAGGAATTTCTCGGGACTGCTCGCCATAGCGCTGTTTCTCATCGCGCCGCTGCTCTTGTGGATGTGGCTGCACAATGCTCTGGTCGCGAAAGAGGAACAGGTTTTTGAGACCTGGGCGCAGACGGAGAGCAACCTGGAACGCCGCGCCGACCTGGTGCCGGCACTGGTCGAAACCGTGACGCGATACTTGCGGCACGAAGCCGATACGCTGACCTCCGTGACTGCCGAACGCAGCCAGAGCCGTCTTGCCGACGCGCTTGACGATCTGCTTACCGCGCAGAAAGCAAGCGCGGTCATTGTCGCAAAAGAACGAGACAGCGTCATCGAAAGTGAGACGGAACTTGCCGCTCTGTTTGCCGCACAGGAGAAGGTTGCGAGACAGATGCACAGTTTTCTTGCGGTTGCGGAAAGCTATCCGGAGCTGCGCTCCTCCGATCAGTTCCTGGAGCTTCAGGCCCAGCTCGAGGGCACGGAGAATCGCATCAACGTTGCGCGCATGCGCTTCAATGAGGCCGTTGCCAGCTACAATGCCGCAATCCGGAAATTGCCGGCCAGCCTGGTTGCTCGAGCCGGCGGCTTTACGCGCAAAGCTTACTTCGAGGCAGGCGACGGCGCCGATGAGACACCCGAACTCGCCTTCGAATAGCGTCGCCTGCGTCGCCCTGCTGGCGCTGGCCGCATGCGCGCCCGGCGCATCGCACAAGTCTGCACTGATCATCGACGACGACGCGCTGCTCGATGCCGAGCAGCAGCGTCGCATTGCGCTGTTTCACGATCTGCTGCTTGCCGATTACGACATCGACTATCGGGTCGAGACGACGCGCAAGTCTCGGGATATCGACGCCTACGCTGCCGCACGCTTCGCCGAGCTCGGGGCCGGCGGCCGCAGCGACTCGGAACGGGGGCTCCTGCTTGTCATCGATCCCGCAGCCGACCGGCTCCGCCTCGAAGTGGGCTACGCGCTCGAGGGGACCTACACCGATGCGTTCATTGCCTACGTCGAGCAGCGCCAGATGGTGCCGTTCTTCCGGTCCGGCCGGGTTGCCGACGGCATCCTGGCGACCACCGAGCTGATCGTCTCGCAGGCTCAGGCAGCGTCGGCCGGCGCGGGCCTCCAAAGCAGTATCGCGCTGGCCGGAAGCGGCGGCGGCGGGGCCGCTACGGCCGCGCGCCTTAACGACGGTCGGGAGCGGCACCCAGCTTCCGGTGCGGTGGTGGCCCCCACCGGCCGGCGGCCCGAAGATACCCTCACCGCCTATTTCGCCGCGATGCAGGCTCGCAGTGCCGATCCCGCGCTGCCGATATATACCGCCGCCACGCAGCGCATGCTTGCTGACTGGGTGATGACGCCGGCGCAGATGGACAACGTCGTCAGGACCTACCGCCGCTGCGGTCCCGAACCGGCCATCGTCGATCCCGGCGGTCGCTATGCCGTCATCCGGTACCGGATTGCGGATCGCCAGTGCTCGCCATGGTTCTTCGAGCACGTCGACGGCCGCTGGGTCCTGGATCTGACGATGATGCAGCGGACGATCCGCTTCGGACGGGACAATTCCTGGCACTTCGCGCCCGGTGCAGAGCACCGCTACGGCTTCGCTTTCGAAGACTGGCGCTTCGACGCACGCGGCTTCCCGCTAAGCGGAAAGAATTGAAAAGATCAAAAAAGTTAGAGTGGTTTCTTCTCTGCGAGTCTGCGGGGCTTTGCACGCGGCGGCGCGGGGGCGAGGCTCGGGAAATGGTGCCGGATAGGTGACTCGAACACCTGACCCATGCATTACGAATGCATTGCTCTACCAACTGAGCTAATCCGGCAGCGGCGCGCAGTATAGCGACGTCATCGGGCCCCGAAAAGGCCCGCCATCAGGCGCGACGATCGCGCACCCTGATCAGCACCTCGACGCTTTCCTGCTCCGTTCCGGTGGGGAGCTCGGGCAGTCCCGTGAAGCGAATCGCGTCGTCGGGTATATCGGACAATTCGCCGGAGTCGACGTTGTAAAAGTGATGATGCGCGTGCGTCGTCGAATCGTAGAATTTGCGCACCGGGTCGACCATGACCTCCTTGATCAGGCCGTGTCGGCTGAAGAGGTTCAGCGTGTTGTACACAGTGGCCTTGGACACGCCGCTGCCGGCCTGCCGGAGGCGGTCAAGGATCTGGTCGGCGGACAGGTGCTGCGGGCGCTCGAGCAGAATCTCCGCAACCTCGATGCGCTGCGGCGTCGGCAGGATGCCGAACTTTTCGAACGTGTCTCTGAGCTCGTCGCGCGTCACTGTGCTGCACAATAATTGACCTGCCGCGCAGTATAGCCCAAAACATGCCTGAAATTAGCAATTTAGCCCAATTTTTCAGGCCCGAATCCGCGCGGCCCTGCGGCATTCTGGCAGCGGGACACGGAGGTCCGGGATGCGCCCGCGAGGCACAACGCTCTACGAACTGCTGCTGACGCTCGCGCTCGTCGCGCTCCTCGCCGGGCTCGCCCTGCCGTCTTTTGCGACAATCGTCGCGCGCCAGCGGCAGCGGGTCGAGATCGACGCACTGTTTCACGCCGTGCACGTCGCCCGCAAGGAATCGATCATGCGCCGGCGCGTCGTGTCGCTCTGCCCGAGCAGTGACGGCGCTCGCTGCGAGCCCTCTACCGACTGGTCGGCGGGCTGGATAATGTTCGCAAATCACGACCGGGACGAACCGCCCGAGATCGACGCCGGCGAGCCGCTGCTGGCCGTGCACCGCGTCGCCGATATCCTGCGCATCACGGCGAACCGTCGCGGCTTCACGCTGCGGGCGACGGAGCAGCGGGCCACGAACGGGACGCTCGTCATTTGCGACGCGGAGGGACGCGTTCGGCCCCGCGCGCTGATCGTGAGCTACACGGGCAGGCCCCGGGTCGCCGACCGATCGACGACCGGTCAGGCTTACGCCTGTGCGGATTAAGTCAAATACACGGGGTCCCGACCGACCGCTCGTCGGGGGGCAGCGACCGCTCGTCAGGCCAGCGGGGCCGGCGCATTCGAAGTCCGTATATTGGACGCATGCACGCGCGCTCCCAAGGCGGCTTTACGCTGTACGAATTGCTAATCACGGTGCTGATCGTTGGCGTCGTGCTGACGTTCGGCATTCCGAATCTCCGTGAGTTCACGCAGAACAGCCGCATGACCAGCACCGCAAACGATCTGCACGCCGCGTTTCAGCTGGCGCGCAGCGAGGCCGCCCGTAGCAAGAGCAACATTACGGTCTGCGCGAGCGCGAACGCGATGAGCGCGGCCGCGGACTGCGGCGGCACGCTGGATCAGGGCTACATCGTGTTCGTCGATACGGACGGCGACATCGCTCGTTCCGGCGCAACGGAAACCGTGCTGCGGGCGCACGACGCTGCGCCGGACGGCGTGAGCTTGAGGATCGCGAACGGCGCAACCTATTTCAGCTTCGCGCCGACGGGGCTCGGGCGCGGTAATGTCAACGGCAATCCCGCAATCACGCAGATCGTCATGTGCGACGAGCGCGGCAACGTCACCGCCGCGGGCGGCAACTCCGCCGCGCGACTGTTCGTCACGACGCCGCTTGGCCGCGCGACAATCGTGCGGGACAAGGCACAGATCGGCACGGCGCTCGGCGCCATGGGTGCCAACTGTCCATAGTCGGGCCGGCAGGGAAGGAAGTCAGAGCTCAAGATGATTGCAACGCGGATACCAATGAACAACAACGCCGGGTTCTCCCTCGTCGAGGTGCTGATCGCGCTGGTCATCATGTCGATCGGCATGCTGGGCATCGCCGGCCTGTACGTGCAGAGCATGCAGGCAGGACGCACGTCGACGTTCCGGCATCACGCGGTGACGCTGGCCGGCGACGTCGCCGATCGGATCCGCGCGAATCCGCGCGCGGGCGCAGCGTACGCCGGCGGCGGCGCCAACAACAGCTGCGTGAACGCGGGTGTCGACTGCGACGAGGCGCAGATGGCGGCGCACGACATTTTTCTTTGGGATCAGCAGGCCGTCGATACGCTGCCTAACGGCGACGTTACGGTCTTGTTCGACAACTCCGTCACTCCGCCCGTATACACGATCACGATCAGCTGGGACGAGCCCGGCGAGAACTTAAGCTACACAATCACGATTCCGGTACTGGGTATCTGAGCATGCATACGCGCAATCGATTTGCTTCGTTCGCGCCGCCGCGCCAGGCGGGCCTCACGATGGTCGAGCTGATGGTCGCACTCGCGATCGGCTCGTTTCTCGTGATCGGCGCCGTGCAGATCTACAACCAGAGCCGTCAGGCATACGTCATCAACGAGTCGATCGCGCGCGTCCAGGAGACTGCGCAGTTCGCGATGGACACGATAGAAGCCGACATGCGGCTCGCGAGCAACTGGGGCCGCAACAGCCGGCCGCTGGCCGTCGAGGGGCGCGCGCTCGATACGGATCCGAACCCGAAGGGGCTGCCGGTGCCCGGCGACTGCGGCGCGACCTGGGCGCTGGACCTGGCGCTGCCGGTGGACGGCGCAAACAACGTTTATACGCTGCCCTGCGCCGCGCAGGGCGGCGCGCAGCCGAACTCGGACCTCGTAACGATCCGCCGGGCAACCGTGCAGCCGACGCCGCTGCAGCCCGGACGCCTGCAGATTCAGACGACGCGGATCCAGGGCGAGCTGTTTGCCGACGGCGCGGTGCCCGCCACGTTCAGCCCGGCCGATTCCGCGACTCACAGCCTGCTCGTGAACAGCTATTACGTCGCGCCGACCTCGACCTTGATCCCCGGGACGCCGACGCTCAGGCGCAAGACCCTGGCAACGGTTGGCGGCGCGCCGGCGATCGTCGATCAGGAGGTGGCGCCCGGCGTCGAGAACATCCAGGTGCAGCTCGGCATCGACGTGGATGCGGACAACACCGTCGATCGTTACGTCAACCCGGGCGACCCGATCTACAACCCGGCGGCGGCCGGCTACGTGCCGGGCGCGCGCGTACTGACGGCCCGCATCTGGCTCGTCGTCCGCAGCATCTCGCTGGAGGTCGGCCTGGAAGACGGCCGCGACTACGAGCCCGGCGACGTCGATCTCGGCGTGCCGAACGACGACTTCCGCCGTCTGCAGGTATCGAAGACGATCCTGCTCCGGAACGCGCGGACCTGACGGAGAGAAAGCAGTGGCAAGAAGGATTACGCTTCGACGCGAACAGGAAGGTGCGGCGCTGATCGTCGGCCTGATCCTGCTCGTCGTAATTACGGTACTCGCGGTCTCCGGTATGAATACCGCGACGACCGAGCTCGCCATGGCCCGCAACGACCAAATCTACGAGAACACGTTCCAGGCTGCGGAAACGGGCCTCGAGCAGGCGATGGCCCAGGGCAGCTTCAATACGCTGGCGACGACGAGCATCACCCAGACGATCACCACGCACGAGTCGGTGACGGCGAGCATCCAGTACGAGAACTCGACGGTGGTGCCGGACATGGCGTTCAGCCTGGGCGTAGGCAGCGGCATCGCCGCCTACCATTTCCTCGCCTCGGCGCAGGCGGAGTCGCGCAGGAGTCCAGGAACCACAACGGATCGCGATTCCACGGCGTTGCATACCCAGGCCTTTTACGTGGTCGGACCCGAGGATTCGTCGCTGTAACGCAGGGCGGGCTTGGCAAGCACTTAGGGAGAGAATGACATGTCCTACAGGAAGATTTTTGCGGCCGGGCTACTGCTCGCGCTTGCCGCCGCGGCGTCCGCTGACATGCGCACGATCGCGGAGGTGCACGAGGTGCGCCTGAGCAATTTCGTCGCGCCGGCTTCGGAAAACGGCGTGGCCACGTTCAGGGCCTGCGACGACTGCGCCCAGCAGGTCGCCGCCGTAACGCCCGCGACGCGTTATCTCGTAAACGACAAGGCGGTGACGCTCGCCGAATTTCGTCGGGCCGTGCTGTCGATCGGCAACAGGAACGCCCAGTACCTGCTGGTCAAGCACCACCTCGAATCCGAAACCGTTACGAAGGTCGCGATCACCCTGTAACCCGCTGACGCGCAAGCTACTGAGGTTTTGATCATGAAGATCCTTACGAAACAAACTGCATGGGCGAGCGTTGGCGTCGCTATTGCCCTGCTGTCCGGCGCGCCGCTTTGGGCGGACGACACCGAGCTGTTCCTGGTAACGCCGAGCGGCAACCAGAACTTCAACGCAAACATCCTGCTGATCCTCGACTCGTCGGGAAGTATGGGCACCGAGGAAGAAGTCAACGCCCCCTACGACAGCACGGCCGTCTACGAGGGCGACTGCAACTCCGCGAAGCTCTACTGGACCCGCACGGGTCTGGTGCCGAGCTGCGACGAGGACAACGACGCGGTCATCGACGCGGCAGCCTTTGTCTGTAAGAGAGCGGACCGGCAGATGAACGCGGTCGGCCAGTACCAGGGCGTGCTCATCCAGTATCGCGCGGATTCCACGGAGGCAAGCGCCTGGCGCAACCTCGGGGCGGGCTTCGAACAGGACATCGTCGAGTGCAAGGAGGACTCGGGCTTCGACGGCGACGGCGCGCTGAATTACGCGCAGGCTGGCACGGACCTGAACCCGTATACCGACGATCCGGCAAAGGAGGTTTCATGGGGCAGCTATCCTGCGTCGGAATCATACGTGGTCTTCAGCGGTAACTACCTGAACTGGCGCGCCAGTCCGGTCAAGGTATCGATGCGGCGCAATGACATCATGAAAGTTGCGGCGAAGACGGCAATGGCCGCGATCAACCGCTCAAACATCGGCATCATGCGCTTCAGCGGCGATGACGGCGGCGTCGTGATCCAGGCGATGACGGACCTCGACGGTAACCGTGCCCTGCTCGAGTCGGTAGTTGACTCGATTCCCGACGATGGCAACACGCCCCTGTCTGAAACCTTTTACGAGGCGGCGCTGTATTGGCTCGGCCGGACGGCGCACTACGGCGAGATGTCGACGGATCCGGCCACGGACCCGAACGCGTTGGTATCGACCGGACCGCAGGTTTACGAGGCGCCCGACAGCCCGGTGTGCACCAAAAACTATAACGTGCTTCTGACGGACGGTCAGCCCACGGAAGACTTTGATACGCCGGATCTCGCGCCAACGCTGCCCGACTTTGCCTCGAAGCTCGGCCGAACTGCCTGCACGGGCACTAACGATGGCGACTGCCTCGACGATATCGCGGAGTACCTGTCGATCCCCGACCTCGACGGCAATCAGCAGGGTGAGCAATTCGTCACGACGCACACGATCGGCTTCGCGGTTGATTTGCCGATTCTCAAAACCACCGCCGAGATTTCCGGCGGCGAGTACTACCTCGCCGACGACGTCGAGAACCTGACCCGCGCGCTGCTGCGCATCTTCCGCGAGGCGAACGAGCAGGAGCTCGCGTTCACCGCGCCGGCGATCGCGGTCAACGCGTTCAACCGGACGCAGAACCTGAACGACCTGTACATGAGCGTGTTCCGCTCCGACATCAAGTATCACTGGCCCGGGAACCTCAAGAAGTACCGGCTCGTCGACGGCATCATTACGGATCTGAACGGCGCGCCGGCGGTAGATCCGGCCACGGGCTTCTTCGTCGACACCGCGCAGAGCTTCTGGACCACGACGGGTCCCGACGGCAAGGAGGTCGAGCTCGGCGGCGCGGCGAACCAGCAGCCCGCACCGGCCGCGCGCCGCGTGTTCACGAGCAACGGCGACCCGGACCTGACGGCCGCCAGCAACGCAATTTCCCAGGGCAACGCGGGCGCCTACACGGTCGCCGACTTCGGCCTGACCGGCGCGGCCGGCGAGCCGACGCTCGCCCAGGTCATCGACTGGGTCAACGGCGTCGACGTCCTCGACGACGACAACAACCCGGCGACGACGCAGCGCACCTCAATGGGCGACCCGCTGCACGCGCAGCCGGGCATCGTTCCCTACGGCGGCACGCCCGGCAACGAGGACCTGGTCGTCTACACCGCAACGAACGACGGCTACCTGCACGCGATCGACGCGGCAACCGGCGCCGAGCTCTGGTCGTTCATTCCAAAAGAGCTGCTGCCGCGCGTCGGCCCGCTGATGATCAACCCGGATTCGAACTTCAAGAGCTATGGCCTGGACGGCGACGTCGTGCCCGTCTTCATCGACCGCGACAACAACGGCAGCATCGACGGCACCGACTTCGCCTACATCGTCGTCGGCATGCGGCGCGGCGGCAGCACGTACTATGCGCTCGACGTCACGAACAAGAACTCGCCGCGCCTGCTCTGGCAGGTATCCTACGCCGGCATGGGGCAGAGCTGGTCCCGGCCGGTCATCAGCCGGGTCAAGATCAACACCGCCGGCACCAACGCCGACGACGCGGTCGTGATCTTAGGCGGCGGCTACGACCCGATTCACGACACGCCGTCGTACCCGACAACACCGGACAACGCCGGTGCCGGCGTCGTGATGCTCGATCTCGCCACCGGCGCCGAGCTGTGGCGCGCCGGCCGCGATCTCGGCGCGGATCTCGTGCTGCCGGACATGACGCGCTCGATCCCGTCGACGGTGCGGGCCATCGACATCAACGGCGACCGCTTCGTAGACCGCATGTATGCCGCGGACGTCGGCGGCCAGCTGTGGCGCTTCGATATCCTGAACGGCGCAACGCCGGCCAGCCTCGTGACGGGCGGCGTCATCGCGCAGGTCGGCGCCGAGGGAATCGCGGGGCCGTCGATCGAGGAGACCCGCCGCGTTTACAACGCGCCGGATGTCGCCCTCGTCCTCGACAACAACCTGAATAAGCGCTTCATCTCGGTCAATGTCGGCACGGGCTATCGCGCGCACCCGCTCGACACGAGCGCCGCCGATGCGTTCTACTCGTTCCGCGATCCCGACGTGTTTACGCCGCTGACGCAGTTCCAGTACGACAACTACGATGTCGCAACGGATGCCGACTTCGTCGAGGTCGGTGGTTCCACGCAGGCCGTGATCACGAACAACGACCGCGGCTGGAAGTTCACGCTCCCGGGTGACCAGATGGTCCTGGCGAATTCTGCGGTGTTCAACAACGAGCTGTTCTTCGTCGCGTTCGCGCCCGACACTGTCGCGGCGTCGGAGTGCACGGTGCGCGTCGGCCGCAACTTCCTGTATCGCGTCAGCATCCTGAACGGCGACCCGATCGTGAACAACATCGACGCGGTCGCGGACGAGGACGCTGACGCCGAGCGCGTCGAAGAGCTCGCGCAGGGCGGCATCGCGCCGTCGCCGCGCTTTCTGTTCCCGAGCCCGGATCCGTCCTGCACCGGTGAAGCCTGCAATCCGCCACCGATCGGCTGCGTAGGCGTCGAGTGCTTCGACCCCGGCTTTGCGAACAACCCGGTTCGGACGCTGTGGACCCAGGACGGTATCGAGTAAACCTCGATCGACTGGCAAAGGAACAGCATCATGCGAAACAAAATGCGCGGAATCACCCTGATCGAGCTGATGGTCGTCGTCGTGATCGTCGGCATACTGCTTGCCGTCGCGTACCCGAACTATCGCGATTTCGCGGCCCGCTCGAAGCGCAACGAGGCCCGGGCGGCACTGCTGCAAATCGCAACGAACCAGGAGCGCTTCTATCTGCAGAACAATACCTACACGACGGACATGACGCAGCTCGGCTTTCCGGTCGCCGCAGGCTTCGTCACGGACTCCGACTCCTATTCGGTCAGCGTGACCTCCGCCGACGCGAACAACTTCACCGCCGTTGCGACCTACCAGTTCGCGGACAATGAAGCCGGCAAGTGCCAGACGTTTCAGCTCGACGCGCGCGGCAACAAGAGTTCGGCGCCGCTCGCCGACTGCTGGTCGCGTTCGCGCTGATCCGGTCAAGAACTTGTCGGCAATATCGCCGACTCGGCCATGCGAACCCCCGCCCCGGCGGGGGTTTTTTGTGCAATCCCAGTAGAATCCCCGCCATGAACTTCGTCGACGAAGCCACGATCTCGGTGCAGGCCGGCAACGGCGGTCCCGGCGCCCTGAGTTTTCGGCGCGAAAAGTACGTCGAGAAAGGCGGGCCTGACGGTGGGGATGGCGGCCACGGCGGCAGCGTCTGGCTCGTCGCCGACCCCGGCCTGAATACGCTCGCGGATTTTCGCGTCGCGCGTAAATACCGTGCGGAAAGCGGGCGGCCCGGCGCCGGCCGCGACATGACCGGCAGGTCCGGCGTCGCTCTCGAAGTGCGCGTCCCCTGCGGTACGACGGTCCACGACGTCGACACGGGCGAGCTGATCGGCGACCTCACCGAGCCCGGGCAGCGACAGATGGTCGCCGAGGGCGGTCGTGGCGGGCGCGGCAACGCACGCTTCAAGAGCAGCACGAACCGCGCGCCGCGGAAGACCACGCCGGGCATGCCCGGCGAGTCGCGGCATCTGCGTCTCGAGCTGAAGGTGCTCGCGGACGTCGGCCTCGTCGGCCTGCCGAACGCCGGCAAGTCGACGCTGATCAGCGCGATGTCGGCGGCCAGGCCGCGCATCGCGGACTATCCGTTTACGACGCTGCACCCGAATCTCGGTGTCGTGAGAGTCGGCCCGCTGCAGAGCTTTGTCATGGCGGACGTTCCGGGCCTGATCGAAGGCGCCTCGAAGGGGGCTGGCCTCGGCATCCGTTTCCTGAAACATCTCGAGCGGACCCGGCTGCTCCTGCACCTGGTCGACATTGCGCCTCCCGACGAGCGGGCCGATCCGGCCGACGCGGTACTCACCGTCGGCGACGAGCTGCGCCGCTTTTCGGACAAGCTTGCGGATAAGCCGCGCTGGCTCGTCATCAACAAAATCGATTTGCTCGACACGCGCGACCGTGGGGCCGTGCAGGAACGATTGCTTCAGGAGCTAGACTGGACCGGTTTCGTGTTCGCAATCAGCGCCGTCACCGGCGAAGGTACCGCCGAACTCGCCGTCGAAATCATGCGCGAGCTCGAGCGTCAGGATGCCGAAGAACGGGACGCCGCCGGGTAACGCGAGCTCAAGAAATAACCGCTGATTCCTCGGCCGAGTTCGCGCTCAGCTTGCGCATCAGACTCACGAAAAATAAGCGGAACTGATTCACACTTTCGCGCTTTCGAAGGCCCCGATTTTCGCCAAATCCGACCTGCGTCGCATCGCGAAACCCGCATATTTTCTACACTTTAGGCCTGATTTCGAGCTCCGCTGTTTCGCTGTCGTAACGACCATCGGAACAGCGCGAATAAGGGATTATGTCATGCACAGGGAAACGGGATTTACGCTGATCGAGCTCATGACGGTGCTCGCCGTGTCGGCGATTTCGCTGTCAATTGCCATACCGGCATTCAGCTCATTTACCGACAACGCTCGCCAGGCCGGTGCCGTCAACGACCTCGTCGGATCGATGCACATCGCGAGAAGCACCGCGGTTACGACGAACACCCGGGTGACCGTCTGCGCCAGCAAGGACGGAACCGACTGTGACAACAGTGATTGGAACGACGGCTGGATCGTTTTTGCAGATCTCGACAGCGACCAAAAACTCGACGCGGGCGAAACAATTCTAAACGCATCCGGCTCGACGGATGGACTGACGATTCAGTCCGTACAGCTCGACGACTGGTTCATGTTTCGTCCGAACGGGCGGGTCATGAAAAATACGGTGACGGGCAACTCCGGCGACTTCGTCGTCTGCGACGATCGGGGTTCCGAGTTCGGCAAGGTGGTGATCGTGGACCTCTCCGGTCGTCCCCGCTTATCGCACTATCACGCGGACGGGAGTCCTCCCGCATGCCCGTGACGTCGCGCTGGAATAGTCAGGCGGCTGCCGTGACTCGGCGGCAGGGAGGCTTTTCGCTCCTCGAGCTTTTGATCGCACTGCTCGTATTCAGCGTCGGCGTCCTTGCCATCGCAGGTTTGCAGATCGTCTCCAAGCAGGCGAACTACGAGGGACTGCAGCGCACGACGGCGTCGCAGATTGCGCACGGCCTGCTGGAAGACGTCCGCATGAACGGACCCGGCGCCGCCACCTATCTGGCTGCGGGCCAGCTGGGCAACGGCAGCCGTGGCGCCGAACCCGTCCCGAACTGCAAGACCGGGGCCGAGTGCAACGCCGCGCAAAAAGCGGCCTATGACCTCTGGTTTTGGGAACAGGTGCTGGACGGGAACCTCGAATCCAACGGCGGCGTCGGCGCCGGCGGCCTCCTGCTCCCGACGCTCTGCATAACCGGTCCGCCCGGCGGCGGAGCCGGGACGTATCAGGTAACGGTTGCCTGGCGTGGCACAGCGACGCTCACGAGCAATGTCAACAACCCCTGCGGGGCTGCAACCGGAAACTACGGCGCCAATAACGAGCTGCGCAGAATCCTGCAGATCCCGACATTTATCGACCCGAGTATGTGATTCGCCATGATGATGCTCAGCAGCCCAAAAATGCAGGCGGGCATGACCCTCGTCGAACTCATGATTGCGATGGTGCTGTCGCTGATCCTGAGCGGGGCGGTCGTAACCGTATTCGTCAACAACAGCCACAGCTTCAACCAGGACGAGAACCTGTCGCGCATGCAGGACGACGCGCGCTTTGCGCTGCGCGAACTCGCCTATGACATCAGCATGGCCGGGCATTATGCCGATCTGCTGGTTCCCGCTGCGGTGACGCCGGATCCGACGCTGGCCATCGGCACCGACTGCGGCCCGTCGGGTCTGCTGAACTGGATGTACCGCACGACCAACGCCGGCACCGGCGACACGCTGTCCGTCATGGCTATCGACAATGCCACCGGCGCTCAGGTCGCGGCTGCGCATGCCTGCATTGCTGCCGGCGAGGTCGCGGACGGCACGGACGTCGTATCCGTCAAACGCGTCGCCGGTAGCGCCGCCGGCGCGCTGCAGACCGACAGCGTGTACCTGCGCACGAACGGCACGGTCGGCCTACTGTACAGGGCGCCTTTCCCGGCCGCGCCCGCGATACCGATCGCGCCGCCGAACGCCGACTGGGAGTTCCGGCCGAGCATCTACTTTATTCGCCAGTACGCGAACACGCCCGGCGATGGCATACCGACGCTGTGTCGCAAGGTGCTGCGGCCGCCCGGGCCCTCGATGATCAGCGAATGTCTAGCCGCGGGCATTGAGGATCTGCAGATCGAATACGGTATCGACACGACCGAGGATGGCAACCCGAACGTGTATCTGTCGAATCCGACATTGGCAGAGGCGCAGGCCGTCGTATCGGTGCGCATATTCCTGCTCGCAAGGACAACCGAAATCGATACGCGCTATACGAACGGCAAGACGTTTCAGATCAGCAATGCGCCCGCCTACACTCCGGCGGACTCCTTTCACAGGCGCGTGTTCTCGACGAACGTCTCCGTGCAGAACATTCGCAGCATGAACGTCATGGGATTTTGACATGCACAACCGAACCTTAAGATCGCGTTCGCGCCAGCAGGGCGCCGCCCTGATGACCGCGCTGATATTCCTGCTCGCGATTACGGTACTGACCGTGTCGTCGATGCGCTCGAGCAAGATCGAGCTACACATGGCACATAACGAGGAATCGAGGATTGCCGGAATCCAGGCCGCGCAGGCGCTTGCCGACGCGATTGCCACGAATCCGGCATCGACACCGGTATCCGGGCTGCCGGGTTTTACCGCGTGTACGCCGAACGAGGCCGGCTGCAACAAGAACGATCTTTCCGTCTCGGATCCCGCGCTTGCGTATGAAGTCGCGTCGAATCACGTTCGCGCCCGAGTGGAGCGTACCGGCACGGTGTTCAAGCCGCCGCCGCGTATCGTCGAATCGAGCATCGACAAGTTTTCAGCCGCGTCATTCAGCGTCGCGACGACCTACGATCGCATGGATGCCGGCCTGGGACGGCAACAGGTGGTTCAGGGCGTGCTTGTGCTCGTGCCCAAGCAGTAGTCCGTCACCGTAGCAAAAGGATTTGAACATGTCCGTCAACGTTTTTAAGTCAGCGATTTTCACTCTCATCGCATCAGTCATCATCGTGATCGGTACGGCAAGCGCAGACGACACGGATGTCTACATCAATGCGGGCGGCGGCGTGCCGCTGGGCAGCGAGCCGATGATCATGTTTTCGCTGGAATATCGGCCCAATCTCGGCTCGACGGCCTGCAACGGCAATGAATGCGACCAACTGATCGCGGAAGGCTGGATGCCCCCGACCGGGCCATACACGTTCTTCGACGTCCTGCGCGGCGCGCTCAAGAAAGTGTTTGAACCCCTCGAGGGCGTCAAGGTCGGCCTGATGCTGAACCATGACGACACCAGCAACTGCGCCGGTTTCGGCCGCACGAAGTGCAGCAACGGCGGCTACATTGCGATGGGCTTCGAGACCCTGCAGGAAAACGACGCGAACGGGGCCAAGGCCCGATTCCACAATATTCTCGCCTCGCTACCGACGCCACAGGGCAACATGAGCCACAAGTACCAGGGCAAGGAACTGTTTTTCGAGTTCTTCCGGTATCTCACCGGCCAGGGCGTGTATAACGCTCATAACGGCTACATCGACTACGCAACTGACAACATGTTCAACCTCGATGTCGATCATCCGAATGCGTCCTGGGACACGCTCATCGAGACCGGTCCTGCGAGCAAGCCGAGGTACGTCAGCCCGCTCGCGTCGGCAACCGAATGCACGAAGATCTACAGCGTCAACTTCATGTTCCAGGTGTCGCAGCAGGAAAGCGACTCCGATCAAGCAATACAGGCACCGGTCGAATTCGGCGGCATGGGCTCGCCCCAGGAGCAATTTCCCGATGTCGTCCAATATCTTAACGACGCGGACCTGTCCAACGGCGCGTACGGCACGGCCGGTAACCTCGACGGCAAGCAGAACGTCACGTCCTTTTTCGTCGTCGATGCTGCGAAGATCAACACGACGACGATCAGCTATGCGCGCGCCGGGGGCAGCGGCGTGCCCCTGGGACTGACCGACAACCCCGACGAGCTCGTCGCGACGCTGCAGGAACTGTTTCGGCAGATTCTAAGCGTCAGCACGACGTTTGTCGCAGCGTCGGTCCCGGTCAACGTATTCAACCGTGCCGAGGTCACCGACAACGTCTTCATCGCGCTGTTCAAAGTCGATGAAAAGGCGAAACCGTACTGGGTCGGCAATATCAAGAAGCTGAAGCTGACGGGCGCGAACACGGCGACCTCGACAGCAACGCTCGTCGACGCGAACGGCGTACCCGCCGTGGCGGCCGACGGCCGAATCCGTTTCGACGCCCTGACCCACTGGACGATTCCGCAGGCGCTCCCCCCGGCGGATCCGGATGCCGGTGAAGTCGACGGCCGGGACGGTCGCGTCGTTACCCGCGGCGGCGCCGGCCAGCGCATTCCCGGCGGTCTGCTCGGGTCGCCACAGGAAGCCAACGGCCTTGGCGGGCGCACGATTTATTACGACAAGACGCCGACTCAGCTTGCCGGTCTCAACGTGGATCCATTCGTTGCCTCGGAGCTGCAGTCCGATTACGGCGCCGCGACGGCCGCCGAAGCGGCGGAGCTGATCGCGTATTCCCGCGGCCTCGACGTCGACGACCTCGATCTCGATCTGGTCAAAGCCGAGGCGCGCGAGTGGATGTTCGGCGATGCCCTGCACTCGCGGCCGCTGCCGATCAACTACGGCGCCATCAATGGCCACGGACCCGGCAATCCCGCGATTTACATCGCCGTCGGGTCGAACGACGGCATGCTGCGGTTCATCCGGAACACGGCGTCGGGCGGCGCCGAGATGGGCACCGAGGTGTGGGCCTTCATGCCCCGCGAGTCGATGAAGGCACAAAAGGACCTGCGTGCGAACGGCCTGGGGACGAAGCACCCGTACACGCTGGACGGCGCGGCGGCGGCCTATCTCGAGGACCGGAACTTCGACGGCACGATTTCCGCGGGCGACGGCGACAAAGCCTACGTCTACGTCGGCATGCGCCGCGGCGGCAAGGCCTATTACGCCCTGGACGTCACGACTCCGGAGAGCCCCAGGCTCATGTGGACGATCGACAAGAGCGGCGATTTCGCCGAGCTCGGCTACACGTTCTCGAATCCCCGCGTCGGCCTGGTGGAGACGCCTGCCGGCTCCCGGCCGGCCGTGATGTTCGCGGGCGGCTACGACCTGAACAAGGACATACGCGGCAGCGTCGGCACCGACGACTCCGAGGGCAACGCTATCTACGTCGTCGACGCCGAGACCGGCCAGCTCATCTGGAAGGCGCGCGGCGGATCCGGCGGCGCAGGCGCAAAGACCTTCGAACACCCGCAGCTCGTCGACAGCATCCCGTCGACGCTGTCGGTCGCGGACACGGACGGCGACGGCAATACCGACCGCATCGTCGTCGGCGACACTGGCGGCAACATCTGGCGTGCCGATCTCGAGGGTGCCGACACGGCCAACTGGAAATTGTCGCTGCTCGCATCGGTCGGACGCCACAGCGCGAACGCCAGCGGCATTGTCGACGACCGGCGCTTCTTTCATCGCCCGGACATCGTGCAGAGCAAGGACGGCAGCGGCCTGTTCGATGCGATCGTGATCGGCAGCGGCAATCGCGCCGACCCGCTCGACAAAGGCGGCGTCGTCACGAACTTCATGTACATGCTCAAGGATCGCCGGACCGGCGCCGGCAGCGGCGCGGACACGGGCATCGAACACGACGACTTCGATGACGTCACGAGCAACTGCCTGCAGGATGGTAGCTGCAGCCTCGGCCTGACGAATGGCTGGCGGCTGCGGCTGGAAGAAGAGGGCGAAAAGGTATTGGCGACGCCCTTGACGCTCACCGGCAAGGTGTTCTTCACGAGCTACCTCCCGACGAAGGGCTTCAGCGCGACGGCGTGCACGCCGTCGGAGGGCGGCGGCCGCCTTTGGGCCGTATCGCTGCAGGATGCGACCGCCGTCGTCAACTACGACACGAGTGACGACGATCCCGACAACCCGGACGAGCCGACCACGAAAAACGACCGCCATGTCGACCTGCGCACGCAGGGCATACCGGCCGAGGTCGTCTCGGTGCCGCCGAACAAGATTCTGCGCCCGGACCTGCAGATCGACAACGTCGATGCGACGACCCGCTGGCGGACGTTCTGGTACCTGGCGGAAGACGCTGACCTTTAGGCTTGAGGCGCGACAATCCGATACTGAATATCACGGAGTAACGCATGAACAGCAGTAGCATTCGAATGGATACTCAGCGCGGCTTCTCGCTGCTCGAGCTGCTCGTCGTCGTAACGATCGTCGCGCTGATCACGGCGATCGCTTATCCGTCCTATGAGAATTACGTCGTCAACACGAAGCGCTCGGCGGCAACGACGACGATGCTGCAGATCGCCGATCGCCAGCAGCAGTTCTTCATGGACAACAAGCAGTATGCCGCCGACCTGACCGACTTAGGCTTCGCCGCCGATCCGCTGGTCATCTCCGACGACGGCAACCCGGTCGCGGCGGGAGATGCATCCAGCGTCTATTCCTTCGACCTGTCGAACGTCGCCGTGACGACCTACACCGTGACCGCGACGCCGTTGAACGCACAGGGCAAGCGCGACACGAAGTGTGGCAACCTGACGCTGACGCAGGCCGGCGTCAAGGGTAACAGCGGTACAGGGGACGGCTGCTGGTAGGCTGAGCCGCGTCAGGCTGACAGGGCCTTAATGCGCTTGTTCAAACGTCTCTTGTGGCGAGCTGCCTTGTTCTTCGTGACGATGCCCTTGTTGATCATGCTGTCGATCACGGGCACGGCGGTTTTGTAGGCGGCGACCGCGGCGTCCTTATCACCGGCGTCGCAGGCCTTGATTACGTCCTTGATCTTCGTGCGCATCTTCGAGCGCAGGCCCATGTTGTGCAGGCGGGTCTTGGCCGCCTGACGGGCGCGCTTCTGTGCGGATTTGATATTCGCCACCGGGTATTCCGAGTGCGGGTGCCAAAGAGCCGCGTATTATTCGCCCCATCCCGGGGCATGTCAATGACCCGTCGGTCCGGGCCTGTCGCAGGCGTTTTTCGATACACTGCCGGCGTATGAGGCCAGACGACGGCTCAGAACGGTCCCGTGAGGTCGCGGCGCCCGGCCCGGCCCGCGCGCTCTCGGGGCTGCGGCTGATACTCTCGACATCGGTCGTGAGCGGCATGACGCTCCTGTCCCGAATCCTGGGCCTCGTCCGCGACATCGTCTTCGCCCGCTACTTCGGCGCGTCGCTGGTCATGGACGCGTTCCTCGTCGCAAACCGCATCCCGAACATGCTGCGCCGCTTCTTCGCCGAGGGCGCATTCTCGCAGGGCTTCGTGCCGGTGATGGCCCGCTACCGGGAGCGCCACTCCCACGAAGATGCACAGGAATTCGTCGATGCCGTCGCCGGCACGTTCGGCATCGTGCTGTTTCTCGTCACGCTCGCGGGCGTCGTGGCGGCGCCGCTGCTGGTCGCCGTGGTCGCGCCGGGGTTCATCGGCGGCGACGGCCGCTTCGATCTCGCGACGCTGATGCTCCGCTTTACGTTTCCGTACCTGTTTTTCGTCTCGCTGACGGCGTTTGCCGGCGGCGTCCTCAATACCTACGGCCGCTTCGGCGTACCGGCATTCACGCCGGTGATTCTGAACGTCGTGCTCATTGCGGGCGCGATCTGGCTTGCCCCGCTGCTCGAAGAGCCCGGCATGGCGCTGGCCTACGCCGTCTTTGTCGCCGGCTTCTTGCAGCTTCTTTTCCAGCTGCCGTTTCTTGCGCGCGTCCGTGCGCTGCCGCGACCCAGATGGGCGCTGCGCCACGCCGGCGTCCGGCGCGTCATGACGCTGATGCTGCCGGCGATATTCGGTTCGTCCGTTGCGCAGATCAACGTGCTCCTCGGGGGCATCATTGCGTCACTGCTCGGCGTCGGCAAGATCAGCCTGCTCTACTATTCCGATCGGCTCATGGAGTTTCCGCTGGGGCTGTTCGGCATCGCGCTGGCGACCGTGACGCTGCCGACGCTGTCGCGGCACTTCGCAAACGACTCGATGCACAACTTCTCCGCAACGCTCGACTGGTCGATGAAGTTGGTGCTGCTGATCGCGGTGCCGGCGGCGCTCGGGCTCATCCTACTGGCACAGCCCGTCGTCGCCACGATATTTTATGGCGGCGTGTTCACGGCATTCGACGTCGAGATGACGGCGCTGGCGCTGCAGGCGTTCGCGATCGGGCTGGTGGGATTCTCGTTCGTCAAAATCCTCGCGCCCGCATTCTTTGCGCGTGAGGATACGAAGACGCCGGTGCGCGTCGGCTTGATCGCGCTGGCCGTTAATTTCACGCTAAGCGTCATGCTTGCCTGGTATCTGACACGTATCGACTACGCGGGGACGCACGCGGGACTCGCGCTCGCGATCTCCGTCGCGGCGATCGTGAACGCGTATCTGCTCTACCGCGGCCTGTGCCGCGACCGCGTCATGGTCCATTCCGGCGGCTGGGGAGCACTTGGCCTCCAGGTCATTGGCGCAAACGTCGCTATGGTCTTGCTATTGGTGGCGTTGGCACGACCGCTCGGCTGGTGGCTCAACGCGAGCGTGTTCGAGCGCTGCGGCTGGCTTGCCGTAGAAGTAATAACGGGTGCGGGAATTTATTTCGCGACGCTGCTGCTGCTCGGCCTGCGCCCGTCGAAACTGCGGCTCGCGGTGCGCTGACATGCGGCTGGTACGCCATTTGTGCGATCTACCCTACGCCGATCTCGCAGCCGGCAGCGTCGTCACGATCGGCGCCTTCGACGGTCTGCACCTCGGCCACGTGCAGCTGCTCGACCGGATGATCAGCGCATCGCGAGAGCGCGGCATACCCACGATTGTCATGAGCTTCGAGCCGACGCCGAAAGAGTTCTTCGCCGCGTCGCGACCGCCGGCCCGCCTGATGCGCTTCCGCGAAAAGTTCGCGGCTCTCGCCCTTTACGGCATCGACATCTTCTACTGCCCGCGGTTCGATGCCGCAATGCGCGACATCTCCGTCGACGCCTTCATTCGTCGCATACTGATACACGGCCTCTGCGTGCGCCATCTCGTCGTCGGCGACGATTTCCGCTACGCGCGCCGCCGCGAGGGCGGCATCGAGGACCTTCATCGAGTGTCTAACGTGCTCGGCTTCACCACGGAGCAACTGCCGAGTGTCGTCGTCGAAGGCGTCCGCGTCAGCAGCACCGCCATTCGCGAGGCACTCGGACGCGGCGACATGGCGATGGCGACGGCGCTGCTGGGACACCCCTACCGCATGTCGGGCAAGATCGTGCGCGGGGAAAAGCTCGGGCGCGTGCTGGGTTACCCGACCGCAAATGTGGATCTGCGCAGGCGACGAAGCGCGATAATGGGTATCTTCGCCGCGCGCGTCCACGGCCTTACGGGCGGCCCTAAAGACGCCGTCGCGAGCGTCGGCTCGCGGCCGACGTTTGCCGGCACGAAGCCGATTCTCGAAGTGCACATCTTCGACTTCGACGAGGACATTTACGGTCGTTACATCGACGTCGATTTCATTGCGTATCTTCGCGACCAGGAGCGCTTCGCTACGGTTGACGAACTCGTGGCACAAATGCATTGTGACGCGGCGGAAGCTCGCAAACTGCTGACCGGAGGCTAGGAAATTGGCGAGAGGCGGGACAGGCGGCGCGCGCCGTTACGTGGCCTGGATACTGGTGGCGGCGCTCATCGTCGGTGTCGATCAGCTGACCAAATGGGCGATCGTCGAGTGGGTTCCGCTGTACGGCAAGGTACCGCTGAACTCGTATGTAAACCTGACGCACCAGCAGAATACGGGGGCGGCGTTCAGCTTTCTCGCGAACGCATCCGGCTGGCAGCGCTGGTTTTTTATCGGACTCGGCAGCGTCGTGAGCGCCGTCATCGCGGTCTGGCTCTGGCGCATCCGGCGCGCCGGATTGCTGGTCCTGACGGCGGGTCTTGCCCTCGTGCTCGGTGGCGCGATCGGCAATCTGATCGATCGCATCCGACTCGGCTACGTCACGGATTTCATCCAGGTCTGGTTCGGCAGTTGGGCGTTTCCATCATTCAACGTGGCCGACGCGGCAATCAGCGTGGGAGCCGCGTTCCTGATCATCGACGCGCTGTTTATTTCCGGCCGCGCGGCGCAGCCGAGCGCCAAAGATGCGGCCTGACGCGTGGCGGACGTCTCGCCCTAGTTCGCTATGACGTTGACGAACTGACGGTTCTTCGGACCCTTCTTCTCGAACTTGACCTGACCGTCTTTCTTGGCGAACAGCGTATGGTCGCGGCCGACGCCAACGTTGACGCCCGGGTGAAAGCGCGTGCCACGTTGCCGGACCAGGATGTTGCCGGCCAGGACCTGCTCGCCGCCGAAAATCTTGACGCCAAGCCGTTTGGATTGCGAATCGCGGCCGTTCTTGCTGCTGCCGCCTGCTTTCTTGTGTGCCATCGTCCTCTACCCGTATTTCGCTGATCGTTAACTGCGCTTCTTGGCGGTCTTTTTCTTGCCCGCCTGCTTCGTCGGCGACTTTTTGGTCGCTGACTTCTTCGCAGCCGGCTTCTTCGCCGCAACCTTCTTCGCCGTCGGCTTTTTCGCGCCGGCCTTTTTCGCTGCTGGCTTCTTGGCCGGGGCCGCATCGGCCTTCGCCTCTGAGGCCGCCGGCTTCTTCGCGCCGCCGCCGGAGATGCCCGTAATCTGCACTTCCGTGAAGTGCTGCCGGTGGGAACCCTGCCGCAGGTAATTCGCGCGCCGCTTGAATTTGACGACCGACACCTTGCGGCTGCGGCCCTGCTTCAGCACCTTGCCGCTGACGCTGCTACCGGCAAGCACCGGGCTGCCGACTTTGACGTCGCTGCCCTCGCCGACGAGCAGGACCTCATCGAAAGTCACCGATGCGCCTTCCTCCGCGTCGAGTTTTTCCAGACGCAGGACGTCGCCCTTGGTCGCGCGGTATTGCTTGCCGCCGCTGCGAAAGACCGCATACATTGCCGTTGCTCCGTTACGTAAGTGGGCCATTATTGCGCAACTCACCGAGAATTCGTCCGATTTCAGACGGTTTTCGCATCCCGGCCGGGGTGCGAAAATTGCCGGCCGCCACAAAAGAGCCGGAATTCTATAGATTCCGAGTCTCCCGGTCAACGCCGGCCCGTCGGCAATTTTCGCTGGTTTTCAAAAGCTTGCGTCGGCTTTTCGCCATGACGTCGGCGCAGCGGCCGTGTCGCGCATGACCGCCGTTTGAGGCATTATCGCGACAGCCATGCACATTGCCCGGAAAACCCACGAAACGCCGACGTTCGACGACGCCGTGGCGCTTGCGCGCCCGGACATGGACGCCGTCAATGCGCTGATTTCGGCAAGCCTCGAAAGCGACGTCGCGCTCGTGTCGCAGGTGTCCGAATATATCGTGACTAGCGGAGGCAAGCGGCTCAGGCCGCTGATCGTTTTGCTCGCGGCTCGCGCGCTCGGCTACAACGGTGAGCAGCACGTGCGCTCCGCCGCGATCATCGAGTTCATCCACACGGCGACGCTGCTCCACGACGACGTCGTCGACAGCTCGTCACGCCGCCGCGGCAAGGATTCGGCAAACGCGGTGTTCGGCAATCAGGCCAGCGTGCTTGTCGGCGATTTCCTCTACTCTCGCGCATTCCAGATGATGGTCGAGATCGACAGCATGCGCGTGATGCAGATTCTTGCTGACGCCACGAACACGATTGCGGCAGGCGAGGTGCTGCAGCTTATGAACGTGCACGATCCGGATACGACCGAGGATGCGTACCGTCAGGTCATCTACCGGAAGACGGCCCGCCTGTTCGAGGCCGGCGCACAGATCGCGGCGGTGCTGGCGAACCGCAGCGCGGCCGATGAGTCAGCAATGGTCAATTACGGACAGAACCTCGGCACAGCCTTCCAGCTCGTCGACGACGCCCTGGACTTCAACGCGTCGGCCGACGAGCTCGGTAAAAACCTCGGTGACGATCTCGCAGAAGGCAAAGCAACCCTGCCGTTGATCTACGCAATGCAAAGGGGTACGGAGGTGGAGCGCGCGATGATCAGGAACAGCATTCTAAATGGTGGACTGGAACACTTGGCCGAAATTCAGGCGGTCATTGAATCCACCGGAGCCCTTGAGTACACTGCGGCGCGCGCTCAGGAAGCCGCCAGTTACGCTATCGATGCGCTCTCCGATATTCCCGAGACGGAGTACAAGCAAGCGCTCGTCGCAATCGCGGAGTTCGCGATCCAGCGCCGATCCTGACAAGCGGGAGCGGCCTCACGCCGCGCAAACGGGGTGTAGCTCAGCCTGGTAGAGCACTGTCTTCGGGAGGCAGGGGCCGGAGGTTCAAATCCTCTCACCCCGACCAAGTCCGGATACGAAAAGGCTGCTCTTTCAGCCGTCAGGGGGGCGACTTTTTCGTATCCGGATGCCGGGCGCGCGGTGGAACCGAATCGAGATCAATCCCTTACAAACTACCCTGCCCGGCCACTGTTTTATTGTAAGACCGAATTGTGGGGATTTTATGGGGATTTCTCGGGGCCCTCAGATTTCCCAGGTGGGAACGCCAACTTACTGACTTAATTGAAGAGGCTGCTGGCTGATTATGACTGTGGTTTCGTCTGACGGGCGGCTATACTTCGCATAACCGCTGGTCACCTGCCGCTGTCTGAATCGGCTGCGACTGACTCTAACCGGAAGTTCATTAATCACGCCCAGCTGAGATAAGCAGGAGCTACTAATCGTCCGTCCTCTCCTTGACAGCCGATGCTCGGCATGCGTGACCATTACCCTGGAAGTCGGGCTATCGGTATCAGTCGCAGTCCGCCAGCGATCATGGCAAAACATATTGATGCCCAAGGCGATGCGCGAATGGATTAATTCGCAAATTGAAACTGGTGAGTACGCAAACGCCAGCGACTTTATTCGAGACCTGATTGTGCATGACCAGCCACAGTGTGGCAGGCTGTCGCTCGCCCTGAGCGAAAGACAAAAGAGCGAAATCAGCAAGCGCTCGGTAACGGACATTTCACGCAGCAAAAAACGCCGCCGTCAGCGTGGCTAGCTACCAGCTTTCCAATGCTGCGGCTGAAGATGTTTCAGAAATATATGCGTATTCGTATCTGGAACTCTACGAATTACGGGCAGACTCCTACTTTGAGTCGCTCGAAGACTGTTTTCTCCGCCTGGTGGATAATCCGCTTTTAGGTGTGATTGTAAACAGCCTACGTCGAAGTTAGTATCGATACGTACACCAGCGACACTCCATCTATTACAAGAAATACCGGTCTGGCGTTCTCATCATGCGCATTCTCGGTTCGAGCATGTCGGCTGAACGGAAATTTCCATAACAGCGCTTCACCGAGTTCGCCGACGGCTGAACGGATATCCAAAGCTGACGAATTCAGGTGCAGCAATTGATCTACGGTGGTCGAACCGGAATGCGCATCGTCGACGCGCTAATGTTCACAATGGGAACGGCGCCAGTTCCTAATCCAACGACCTGACAACAAAAACCTCGGAAATACCAGGAACTGCTCGGTCAGCCAGGCAATCAACCGTCGCAAGAATCCTTCTCGGCGAGGCGCCACCAATAGTTCACGACTATGACCGAACCGCTGCAAGAGCGCAGCGTAAACTAGTAATGCAACTCCAACACCCCACCACGCCGGCCAATTAGAGAACATCGGCGCCATCAGTATCACGATGGATGCGGCGTAAACAATCGGGACCGTTGCGACGTGGATCAATAAGTTCAATGGGTGCCGGTGAGATCGGGAATAACTATCCAGGTCTTCGGGATTCATCACATTGTGCCTCCAGTCCTAATCCAATTGGCGATCGGTCAGTAGTAGTCCTCGAGACTGGTCTCCTCACCTAACGTGGCGCGAATACGTTGCAGCGCCACCTTATGGATCTGCGATACCCGCCCTTTACTGAGCTGAAGCAAATTCGCCAGTTCGATGAAGCCGACATGGTGAAAATAGTGATAGCGTATAATTATCTGCTCCCTCGCAGGAAGTGCTTCCACCGCTTTTTGCACCGCCTGTTTGAGTTCGACGAGCGCCTGGCACTGAAGCGGCATGTTTTTCGACTCAGCCACGCTGCCAACGCCGGTGTCCTCAATCATGAATCCGATTGCCAGCATAATGGTCAGGTCAACGACATCGCGAAATGCTCCCCCCTCTGTATCTGACCGTGTCTGCTCAAGCGACTCGACGAGTTGACGCCTGTTACGCCTGACGAAGGCTGCGCGACGACGACGTTCCGTATGGGTATCGAGGCCATTCAGGATAGCGCCGCGAATCCTGTGCGTCGCAAAGGTCGCGAAAGATGCGCCCTGCGTTTCGTCGTAGCGATTTACGGCCTCGAGGAGACCGACGTTGCCGTACTGATGGTAGTCCTCGAACGGGATCTCGTCATCCGGCCGGTTTCGATAAAGCTTCGCGGCGATCTGTCGTGCAAGCGGAAGATATCGTTCGATCAACATGGCTCGCGCCGTGCCGCCGTCATCGGTGTTCTTTTCCTGCCAGAGCCGCAGCTCCTCGTCAGACACACCGAGCCGGTTTTCCTGTGCTTCCGTCACGATCGAGCCACAGCTAGCTAAAGCTGCTCATGAGAGAGCTCACTACCAGATACCAACCGTCGATTAGCACGAACATCAGGATCTTGATCGGCAGAGAAATCATCATCGGAGGCACCATCAGCATACCCATGGACATGAGGATGCTGGCTACGACGATATCGATCAGCAAGAACGGCAGAAACAGGACGAACCCGATCTGGAATGCTGTCTTCAATTCGCTGAGCAGAAAGGCAGGGATCAGTTCCACCGTCTTGACGTCGGTAATGGTCTGCGGCTGCTCGCTTCCGGATAGCTCCACCATCAAGGCCAGATCCTGCTCGCGCATTTGACTGACCATGAACTGACGAAAGGGCACGAGGGCCTCCTGCAGAGCGGTCTCCGTGGACAAACGATTCTCCATATAGGGTTCATAGGCCGTCGCGTAGGCCGACTCGAAAACCGGTAACATATTGAAAACAGTAAGGATAAGGGCAAGGCTAATCAGGACCGTATTCGGCGGTGTCTGCTGCATGGCAAAGGCCTGCCGGAGAATGGAAAGCACGATGATGATGCGCGTAAACGACGTCATCACCACGAGAATCGCCGGCGCGAGACTGAGCACCGTGAGGCCCAGCAGGATCTTGATCGCCGTGGCGACCTCCTGCTGGTCGGTCCCCGTAACATCAACCGTGATTCCGGGGAGCTGTACTTCCTGGCCACACGTATCGGTGAACGCCGTCAGAAATGCAATTGTGCCCGCCAGCGCGAATACGAACGTGCGACGCAAAGACCGATTCCGATATTCAGTCATTGCTTCTTTCCAGCGGAAAGTGAACGAGCGAATTGCCGAACTGAATGATCGCCACGCGCTGCCGGTCGATCTCGAGCACGTATACGCTCATTTTCGGGGTAATCCGCCGGTGATCCGTCAGGCGAATAATGTCTCCTGACCCGGTCGGGCCGATGACGCCGCGATAAAGGAAATGGCGCAAAAGCCAGACGACCACAACGGCCAATACCAGGCAAATTATAGTGACCAGGATGATGCGGCCCAGGAACCCGTAGCTGTAGACATCGTCTTGCTTGAACGGTATGTCGCCGATGGTGTCGTCCTGCGCGCACGAGAGGCGAAAAAGAAACAGAGTAAGCACGCCAAAAGCGCCTGCGAAAGAGCTTCGAAGCGCGTTCACGGCCCTAGCTGTTGCGAATTTCGGTGAGCTCGATGCCGAAGTTTTCGCCGACGACAACCAGATTGCCCCGGCCGACAATATTTCCATCGAGAATCAGATCGACGGCATGCGATGCGTCCCGGTCCAGAGTTACTACGGAGTGCTCGCGAAGCTCCAGCAGCTCGGCCACGGAGAGCTCCGCCTCCCCCAGACATACCTGGATCTTCACCTGGACGTCCTTTATCACATCCAGATTGCCGTTCAATATCGATTCGTGCGAATCAGTCTGCTTCTTGAGCTCGGCCAGTTTTACGCGTCCTATTGTTTTTCTGTTTGCGCTCATTCCTTATGGCTCCTTAATCGAACGATGTTTCAATCTACCCGAAGCTACACGATCGCTGCGCTAGTCGGACGTGATGCCGACGATCTGTAGCGCCCGGGCACCGGCCGCGAGGCCTAGATTCGCGTGCAAGGTAACGGGCGAATCATCCACGTGCACCGTAATGTGCTCGTCGATTCGAGTGCTCAGGCGAATGACGTCGCCTATGTTCAGCGAAGCGAGATCCCCGATCGTCATTTCCGCCGGGGCGAGTCGTGCTTTTACCCTGACTTTGCTCTGCTCCAGACCGGCCAGCGCAGTGCGGACACTCGCCATGTTGCCTTCGGCCGGCGTAGCGGCAGCTCTCGACCAAAAACAACGCAACGCCTCCGGCGACAACAGCAGCGACAGGGACACGTCCGCCA
>JBFJOC010000017.1:0-47631 GCA_041617855.1 Woeseiaceae bacterium
CAATCGCTGGCAAGGATTCGAACCCCCGGGTTCGAGCCGAGCCAAGCGCAGCTTGGCGACGCATCGCGCAGGCAACGACGTTGCCGAGCGACGCAATAGATGCAAGAAGAATTGTGTGAAGCGCGCGACATTCTGGGCCCCGAGCAATTCAGGTGCTCTTCAGGTCACTGAGGAGTCGCTGAGCTTCGGCACGAACGAACGGCAGATTCGGTGACAGCGTGTTGCGGTGCGCCGCCCGGCTCGCGAGCTGCACGGCCTTGTCGGTATTGCCGAGCTTTTGGTGGACGAAGGCGGACCAGTAAAGGACGAGCGGATTGAACTGATTAGCCTCTGCGAAGTGTGTCGCTGAGTTCTCGTAATCCTCCTTGGCCATCGCCAGAAATGCCTCCGCAGCATGGATACGACGTTGCTCGAATGCGGTGCCGTTTGCGGCGGCCGCGCCCTTGTAATCGCCGACCAGGGTTGCTGCCGTTTCAACGTCGCCCCCGACCATCGCGGCAATCGCGGATTTGTACATGTGAGCTCGCACCGCCTGCGCTTTTTGCGCATCGTTTATGTCCGCCTTTTGACGATGCGCCAGCGCACGATCGAAGCAATCCGCGGCCTTTTCCGCAGCGCCGGCATCGAGGTACATGTCCCCCATATATTCGACGACACCGGCCATAGTTGCGTGATCCCCCTTGACCTCCGCCTCGGTATACATCTGCTCCGCGCTCGCCATTGCGTCGGCGAATTTTCCGGCGTAAAGGTGTGCCAATACGTAGCGAAACAGCGCGTTTTGTCGCTCCGCAAAGTCCCGTGACGCCGCGAGCATCTCGTCGGCAACCGCGATCGCCTCGGCGTGATCACGCTTTAGCGAATAATTGTTGCTGATTCCGGCGTAGGCCGATGCGAAGTGCGGATCTAGTTCGAGTGCCTTGCGATAGTTCTGAATGGATTCGTCGTAGTTCCCCATCTCCATAAGAAGCTCGGCGAAGGAATCGTACGGATTGGGCTCATTCGGTTTCAGCTCGACGTAGCGTCCGAACGCGCTCCTCGCGCCTTGAAGATTGTCGACTGCCCGATATGCGTAGCCAAGAGCATTGTATGCGGGTGCGAAGCCGCTGTTGATCGCTGTCGAATGCTGATAGTGCTTTGCCGCCTCCGCAAATTGCTGGCGACCGCTCAAGAAGTTTGCGAGCCGCATGTGCGAACGCTCATCGTGCGGAAAGAGCGCGACGAGTTCCTCGAGCGCCTGGCGTTGCCTGTCCTGCTCGTTCTCCGAGGCTGCCACCAATGCACGTATGATGAGCCGCTCGCCGGCGGACGCCGATGCCGCATGTTCCCTGGCCAAGCGCACCGCGTCGAAAAACTCGCTCGCCGTCCGTGCCGTGTTCGCGACATACGCATGGCCGAGGGCAAAGCCCGGGTCCTCTTGAACTGCCTGCGCAAACAGGTCGTTTGCTTCGACGAAATGCAGGTTGTCCAGCTGTGCTCGGCCCTGATAGAACAAGTCGAGCGCTTTCGCGGATTTCGTCGTGACCGGAATCTTCGCCGCTTCCCCAGACCGGGCGGGCACCGATGGGGCGGTCCCCCGGCTTGTCTCTTCGCCGCACCCTGTAAGCAGCGCAAGACCCATAATCAGCATGATGAAGCGCTGCGCCGATTTTCGCACTGTCTCATTCATTGATCGCCCCCGGTGCTCGCCTGTGACACCGCCGGCCGTGCCGGCAGGCTACGCCGCCAAGTATAGCTGGGTCGCCGGCGCTCACGGTCATCGGAGACGACGGGTCGATCGCGACAGGAAGGCTGTTACGACGCCCGGAGCCTTGCATCGCCGTGTCGGAAATAGCGCAGCCGATCACCCGCGAGGAATCGGACCAGGGACCGGCGCAACGAATGCCGCAGCCCGACGTCGCTGAACAGGGTAACATCGGCGCGCGTTCCGAGCGGCATGCTATCCGCGAGCCCGACGCGCAGCGCGTGCCAGACGCCCTCGACGAAGCGGTCGGGCTGGCGACCCTCGTGCAAAAACGCCGGGTGGCCGTAGGGACGACAAAGTGCAAGACTGGTGGCGACGCAGTAGCGGCTTGCGGATGCCGCCTGTCCCCTCCAGGCAACGAACACATTCATCTCGGTGAGCGCCTGCGAAAACGCGCCGCTGACCGTGTACACCGTGCGATCGCAGGTTTGCAGGTTCGCGGACCAGGAATCCGTTTGCGGTGCACCGCCGCCTCCCCCGAGCCCGGCCTCCAGCACTTCGCTGAACACGAGCTCGCGCAACAGCGTGCAGCCGCTCATCCGCGCGATCGCGTCGTCGACTGGTCGACCATCTGCCGGGCACAGCGGCAAACAGGCCGCTAGCAGTGCATGCGCAACGACCATCGTCCGTGAGAGCATGACATCGCCCCCTAGCCACCCGAGCTACCAGCTTGCACCTGACAAGCGCCGTCAGGCGATGGTCAAATCTCGTCAGGCAGAACAGATTTGCGACCGTTATCATGGCGGTCGGCGCCGACGAAGCACACAGGCACACTCGTCAAATCCCGAGCTCGAGCTCTTGCTCGTCCGGGAGCGATGCAGCTAGGGCGACGACCTGGGAACTGTAAATGGGTTACTGTATGCGCGCCCATATGAATATCCGCGGTCACCGCTACCATTGACTCTCTACCTGCCGTTTAAGATCCGCGCGGTTTCACCCTCGCGCAGACGACGCCAGCGCGCGAGTGCCTGAAGCCATGTCGCGCGACACCGACGGCGTGCACGCCGTAACTCGTTTCCTCGGACTCGAGAAACACGAGTACTTTGCGGTGGCATGGTCATTCGCATATTTCTTCTCGGTGCTTGCCGCGTACTACATCCTTCGGTCCGTTCGGGAGACTATGGCGGTCGAAGGCGGTGTCGAAAACATACCGTGGCTGTTCTCGGCAACTTTCATCGTCATGCTCGTTGCGACACCAATTTTCGGCTGGATCGCATCGCGTTATCCGCGCAAAAGGTTTCTGCCCTGGGTTTACTATTTTTTCGCAGCAAACATTTTGGTCTTTTACGTGCTCTTCAGCTACGCGCTGAGCAATGCCTACGATTTCATCTGGATCGGGCGAACGTTTTTCGTATGGCTCAGCGTCTTCAATCTTTTCGTCGTCTCCGTATTCTGGAGCTTCATGGCGGACATTTATTCACGCGAACAGGGAAGACGTCTGTTCGGGGTCATTTCCGCCGGTGGCAGCACAGGCGCGCTCGTAGGCCCGATCGCGACGAGCGCGTTGGTCATCCCAATAGGGTTTCAGAATTTGCTGCCGATCTCTGCGGCGCTGCTGTTGTTTTCGGTCGTGAGTATTACCCAGCTTCGACACTGGGTCGAGCACGGCAATCGAGCCCCCGATGCGGACGACATGGCGAGCTCGAATCCGCTGGGCGGCAACGCGCTCGGCGGTATCGAGCACGTCGTGCGTTCAAGATACCTGGCGGCGATCGCACTTGCATCGGTATTCGCGAGTCTGCTGGGCACGGCGACGTATATGTTCATGGCGGAGCTGGTCGGCGAAGCAATCAGAGACACGGATGAACGCACCAGACTTTTCGCGCTGCTGGATGCCGCGCAAAATTTGCTGTCACTGATCGGTCAGCTGCTGCTCGTAAAGCACGCGGTGCAGCGATTCGGCATCGGCCTGACGCTGTCCCTGCTACCGATCTTGTCGGTCGTCGGCTTCGCAGTTCTGGCCACAAATCCGGTATTCGCCGTCGTTGCCGCTCTCCAGGTGATACGTCGCGCTCTCGGTTTCGGTTTCACGAAACCTACTACCGACATGCTTTATTCCGTGGTCACACCGGAAGAGAAATACAAGTCGAAGAATTTCATCGAAACGGCACTGTACCGCGCGGGCGACCTGATCGGCATCTGGTCGATCAGGTTCATGTCGGGTCTGGGCATCGCGGGAGTGTCGGCAATGCTCGTACCCTTTGCAGCCGTGTGGACATTTGTCACGCTGTGGCTCGGACGACGCTATCGGGAACGTGCGAGGCTCGGATACGGGACGGAGACTCGGCCGGCGTGACGGCGCAACACACCAGCCTCGTAAGGCGTCTGGCGGCCATTCTCTACGATAGCCTGCTGGTGTCCGCACTGTTGTTTCTCGTGACCGTCCCGTTTGTCGCGATCCGCGGCGGTGAGCCCGTAGCGATTGGCGACAATCGGCCGTATCAGCTGACGCTGCTGATCGTCGTTTACGCGTTTTTCGCCGGCTTCTGGAGCGTTTCGGGCCGCACACTCGGCATGCAAACCTGGGGGCTCCGCATCGAGGCCGCGAACGGCACGCTACCGTCGCTCGGCACGGCGACGGTGCGTTTCATCGCCGCGATCATGTCCTGGCTGCCGCTCGGCCTCGGCTTTCTATGGCAGCTTTGGGACAACGATCGGCTCGCTTGGCATGACCGAATCAGCGGCACTCGCATCGTTCACGATCCGAGGCCGGCAAAACACACTCGACCGGCGCGCTAATGCCCTGAGCGCTATCGGATTCGCGACAGCGCAGCTAAGGTAACGGCCGTCAGCATCGCCGTCGGCAGCCACGCGACCACGGCCGGATTCAGGTCGAACACCTGACTCGAATTAGCCAGCATTTCGCTCGCCAGATAATACGCGAGTCCAATGATCACACCGATCATCAACCGGGCCCCCGCTCCGCCGGAGCGCAATGAGCCGAATACGAAGGCAAGCGCAAGCACCGGCATGATCACGACCGCCGTTGTTCGCGAGATCCGGTACCAGAGTTCGCTTTCATAACGCGAAGCGTCGAGGCTGTTTCGTTTGAGATAGTCGATATAGCTCGCGAGCCCCCGACCGGAGAGACTCTCCGGTTTGACGAGCGAGATGCCCAGGAGCTCTGCGTTGATGTCAAAAGCCTCGACCTCGCGCGCCGCTTGGAGGACCCGAACACCGTCACTCGAAAAATGCGTCTCACGCACGTTTTCAAGGACCCAGTTGTTATCCTCGTCGATGCCGGAATTATCTGCCCGGGCAATCGACTCGAGGCCCTCTTCGGCGTCGAAACGAAACAGGTACACGCTGCCGAACTGAAACTCGGAATTCACGCGTTCGAGGTGCAGGACTACGGGGCCATCCTTGACCCACGCCTCGCTGCCGAAGCGATCGTCTTCCTTCTGAAAGCGCGCCTCCAGCCGCATGTTGCGCGCATAGAAATCGAGCGGCGGACCGATGAACTCGCCGAGCAGCGCCGTGATCGCCAGGAGTAAGAATCCCGTTAATGCAACCATGCCACCCAGGCGCACAACCGACAGGCCGGCCGAACGCATGACGATGATCTCGCTATGACCTGCGAGCGCACCCAGGCCTAGCAGAGAGCCGATCAAGACCGCGACAGGCAACATCTCGAAGGCGAGTTGCGGCAGCCTGAGCGCGGCGAAGGCAACAGCCTCCGGGGTCCCATAGTCGCCCTGCGTATCCTCCAGCTCGGCGATGAACTCGAAAAGTCCTGCCAGCGCAAGCAGCACGATGAGTACCAGCAGCGTGGTCACGAGAATCGTCCGCATGAGGTACTGACTCAGAATGCTGGTCATCGGAATAACCGTCGAAACACGGCGTTCTGCACGGCCAGCAGAGAGAGAGTGAATGCCAGTACCCCGCCATGCACCCACCACAGTCCGAGTTCTGGCGGAAGCCTACCCTGCTCGATCCATGCCTTCGCGGCGCTGAGCAGGTTGAAATAGACGATAAACACGAGTACTGCAAGAGTGAGGCGCCCGTACCTTCCGGCGCGCGGCCGGCTGCGTGCGAGCGGTACTGCCAGCATCGCCAGCAGGACCATCGACACCGGCACGCCGATACGCCACTGCAGTTCCGCCACGTGCTCCGGCCGGCTCGACGCAACGAGCGCGTCGATCGGCATCGCCCGTGGGCGCGGGTCCGGCGGGTCGAGGCTCGGCAGCCGATAGGGTATTCCGTGTTCCGCAAATTCGACGACCCTGAACTGCGTCGTACCCGGAATGCCCTCGTAGCGGCGGCCATTGCGGAGCACCAGGAGCCGCGTGTCGGGGTCATCGGTATTGACCTGCTCGCCCCGCTCGGCGACCACCACCTCGACGCGGCCCGTCGGTCCACGCCGCTGCAGGAAGACGTTCTCCATCGCGCCACCCTCGGCGATGCGCTCGCCGTAGACGACGGCATTCTCCGGCCCGAAGGTCGTGAATCGGCCGGGCTCGATGCTGGCGAGATCCACCTCGCGACGAGCTTCGGCCCCAATGCGATCCATTGCGTGCATGGCCCGCGGCCCGAGGTCGATCGCGAGCCAGGCGACGCCTGCGGTAAGCGGCAGCAGGAGCCACAAAAGTGGTCGGTAAATGCCGATCGGCCCAATGCGGCAGGCGGCCATGGCCGGCATCTCACTGTCCCGGTACAGACGCCCGAGCGCCAGCATGACCGCCAGGTAAAGCCCGACGGGGATCAGAATCGTCAGGTATTGTGTGGCAGACAGGCCGATGAATTCCATTGCCGCGTCTTTCGGTAGGCGCCCCTTGGCGACGTCCCCGAGCACCCGGGCGAACTGGTTCGTCAGAAGTATGAGCGAGAGGACCAACGTCACGGCGATCCAGCTCGTCGCAATTTCACGAAACAGGTAACGATCGAGAATTCGCAGCATCGATGTTAATGATTTTCTTAACTTTACAAGCGAATCGGTTAGACTACCGCTTTTAATTTTCCCGCGACAGTGCCGGCGCTACGCAATTGAGGCCGCGACCCGACGACTGGCAAATCCAATTATGAAATATTTCACGACCACGGGTGATGCGTCGCGTCGTGCCGTCGACTGCGTGATCGTCGGCGTCTACGAGCGTAACAAGCTCGGCCAAGCGGCCGCGCAAATCGACGAGGCTGCTAACGGCGCGGTCAGCGCGGCGCTGAAACGCGGTGACGCGTCGGGTGAATTGGGCCGCGCGATACTTATGTCCGGCCTCGACGGCGTCCGGGCCGCCCGCGTCGTCGTCACCGGCCTGGGCAAAGCTGGCAAGCTCGGTGCTAGCGAATTCCGACGAGCCGTGGCGTCGGCCATGGCGGCTGTGTCCAAATCCAAGGTCACGCAGGTCCTGAACGGCCTGACCCTCGAAGACGTTACGGACACGCCGGTTTACTATCGTGCGCGGCACGCCGTGCTGACGATGCTGGAGTCAGCGTATCGGTTTACTGAGCTCAAGACGGGCCGCCAGCCCGCAGCAATGAAGCTCAAGAGCCTCGGCGTTGCCATTGCGAGGCGCGCCGAAAGTCCGCTAGCAACGCTTGGCGCGCATCACGCCGAAGCGATTGGCCAGGGCATGAGGCTTGCGAAAGACCTCGGTAATCTGCCGGCCAACGTCTGCACGCCCAGCTATCTTGCACGGACAGCCCAGCGGCTGGCGCGCGAGCACGCCGGGGTGAAGGCCCGCGTGCTGAATGAGGCGGACATGAAGCGCCTGAAAATGCTTTCGCTTCTGTCGGTAACCGCTGGCACGACCGAACCTGCTCGCCTGATCATCCTCGAATACAAGGGTAGCGCGAGTGCCCGGCCCGTCGTTCTCGTCGGCAAAGGCGTGACCTTCGACTCGGGCGGTATTTCTCTCAAACCCGGTCCCGGCATGGACGAAATGAAGTTCGACATGTGCGGTGCCGCCGGTGTCATCGGCACGCTCCTGGCCGTTGCAACGATGAAACTGCCGATAAACGTGACCGCTGTCGTGCCCGCCGTCGAGAACTTACCAAGCGGCAAGGCGACAAAGCCAGGCGACATCGTCAAGAGCATGTCCGGCCAAACGATCGAGATACTGAATACGGATGCCGAAGGAAGACTCATTCTCTGCGACGCCCTGACCTACGCGCGACGCTTCAAGCCGGACACGGTCATCGACGTTGCAACACTCACAGGTGCCTGCGTTATCGCGCTGGGCCACCATTTGACCGGGATCATGAGCAGCAGCGACGCGCTCGCCGCTGAGATCGTCGCAGCCGGTAACGCGGCGGGGGATCGCGGCTGGCAGCTGCCGCTCGGCCCCGAATATGCGAAGCAGCTCGACAGCAATTTCGCCGATATGGCAAATGTCGGAGGGCGCGATGGGGGCGCGATCACAGCCGGCTGCTTCCTGAACAAGTTCACCGACGGCCTCGACTGGGCTCACCTCGACATTGCGGGAACGGCCTGGAAGTCCGGCAAGGAAAAGGGTGCAACGGGTCGCCCCGTGCCTATGCTCACGCAGCTTTTGCTCGCGCGCGCAGGCGCGCTGCCATAATGGCGCGGATCGATTTTTACATCCTGTCGGCCGCAGGCGAGCGCTTCCGGCGCACGTTTGCATGCAGGCTTGCCGAAAAGGCCTACCGGCTGGACAACACCGTGCATATCCATACGCAGGACGCCGCTGCCGTTTCTGACCTGGACGAGTTGCTGTGGACTTTTCGCAACGGGAGCTTTGTACCCCACCATGTCGTCGATGTACTGGACAGCGATCGCGAAGCTCCCGTCACCATCGGCTGCACGACACCTGATGCCGCACCTTGCGACCTACTCATCAATCTTGCTGACGAGATTCCGGAGTTCGCCGAAGCTTATCCGCGGGTCGCCGAGCTCATAAGCTCCGACGAGGCATGCCGGCGCGCCGGTCGCGTCCGCTTCGCAACCTACCGCGACCGCGGGCACACGCTGGACACGCACAGGGTTTAATTGCGCCGCAGCAGAACCGCTCACTACCGATGGATAAGTCCTACCAGCCACACGAAATCGAGTCGCGCATTTACGCGCGCTGGGAGCAGCAGGGTTACTTTGCGCCGCGCGGTGACGGGGAGCCCTACTGCATCATGATCCCGCCGCCGAACGTAACCGGAACGCTGCACATGGGCCACGCGTTCCAGGATACGATCATGGACGCACTGACCCGCTACAAACGCATGCAGGGCTATAAGGCACTTTGGCAGCCGGGCATGGACCATGCGGGCATTGCCACGCAGATGGTCGTCGAGCGGCTGCTGACGCGCGAGGGCAAGTCGCGCCGCGATCTCGGGCGGGAGAAGTTTGTCGGCCGCGTTTGGCAGTGGAAGGAGGAATCCGGCGGCCAGATCGCGAGGCAGCTGCGGCGCATGGGCGCATCGGTCGACTGGAGTCGCGACCGCTTCACGATGGACGAGGGCCTGTCGCGGGCCGTGACGGAAGTGTTCGTCAGGCTCTACGAGGAAGGCTTGGTCTACCGCGGCAAGCGGCTCGTCAACTGGGACCCCGTGCTGCACACGGCGCTCTCCGACCTGGAGGTCCTGTCCAGCGAGGAGGATGGCCAGCTCTGGCATTTTCGTTATCCGCTCGCATCGGGCGACGGGCACGTCGTCGTCGCGACGACGCGGCCCGAAACAATGCTCGGCGACAGCGCGGTTGCCGTGCACCCCGACGACGAACGCTACCGGGCGCTGATCGGAGAGGAAGTGATCCTGCCGGTCGTCGGCAGGCGCGTGCCGATCATTGCCGACGATTACGTCGACGCCGAGTTCGGCACAGGCTGCGTGAAAATCACGCCGGCACACGACTTCAACGACTACGAGATCGGCAGGCGCCATGGACTACCGATGTACAACATTTTGACCGACGATGCGGCCCTGAATGAAGACGTTCCCGACGGCTATCAGGGCTTGGATCGTTTCGAGGCGCGCGACAAGATCGTCAGCGAATTCGAGTCGCTGGGCCTGCTCGACAAAGTCGAGGACTATGTCGTCAAGATCCCGCGTGGCGACCGCAGCCACGCCGTCGTGGAACCGTACCTGACCGACCAGTGGTATGTGAGCATCAGGCCGCTCGCGGAGCCGGCCATCGAAGCGGTGGAGTCCGGTCGCATACGCTTCGTGCCCGAGACCTGGACCAAGACCTATTTCGACTGGATGTACAACATCCAGGACTGGTGCATCAGTCGGCAGCTGTGGTGGGGACACCGGATCCCGGCATGGTACGACGATGCAGGCAATGTCTACGCAGGCTCGTCCGAGAAAGACGTCCGCGACAGGCACGGCCTTGCCTCCGATGTCGTCCTCAATCAGGACGAGGACGTGCTCGACACCTGGTTTTCGTCTGCGCTGTGGCCGTTCAGCACGCTCGGATGGCCCGATGAAAACAGGGCGCTCGACGAATTCTACCCGGGAAGCGTGCTCGTTACGGGTTTCGACATCATTTTCTTCTGGGTGGCCCGCATGATCATGATGGGCATCAAGTTCATGGGCGACGTACCGTTTCGCGAGGTGTACATCCACGGCCTGATCCGCGACCAGGACGGGCAAAAAATGTCGAAATCGAAGGGCAACATCCTCGATCCCCTGGACCTCATCGATGGCGTGGATCTCGACACGCTGCTCGCCAAGCGCACCACAGGCCTGATGCAGGAACATCTCAAACCGCAGATCGAAAAAGCGACACGCAAGCAGTTTCCTGACGGTATCCCTGCATTCGGCTGCGACGCGCTGCGCTATACGTTCGCGTCACTTGCGACCACGGGTCGCGATATTCGTTTCGACCTGGGTCGGATAGAAGGCTACAAATTCTTCTGCAACAAGCTGTGGAACGCAGCTCGCTACGTACTGATGAACACGGCGGACATCGACCAGGGCGAGACCGAGAGGAGCGCCGCCGACGTCTGGATCGGGGCACGACTCGACGAAACCGTTGCCGCGGTACATGAGCATTTCGGCACGTATCGGCTGGATCTCGCGGCGCAGGCCATTTATGAATTCACCTGGCATGAATTCTGCGACTGGTACCTCGAGCTCTCGAAACCGGTGCTACAGGCAAAAGACGGCTCCGCCGCCTTAAAGCGCGGCACTCAGCGAAGCCTCGTCGACGTCCTCGAGACCCTGCTGCGCCTGCTGCATCCGCTGATGCCGTTCATTACGGAAGAAATATGGCAGCAGCTCGCCCCGCGCGCGGGGCTCGAGGGCGATACGATCATGCTGCAACCGTTTCCCGAGGCAGCGGGCGTGAGCGATCGAGACAAGCCGGCCGTCGCCGATATCGAGTGGGTACGCGAATTCATACTCGGCGTGCGCCAGATACGTGGTGAGATGGACGTCTCCCCCGGGAAACCGGTACCGGTCCTGCTGGCTAACGCCTCGCGAGAAAGCCGTGCCCGCGCAACGCGGTACGCCGGATTACTGAGCCACGTTGGACGCGTTCAGTCGGTGAACCTCATCGCCGACGGCGACGAGCCGCCGCCAGCGGCCACCGCGCTCATCGGCGAGATGCGACTGCTGGTCCCGATGGCAGGTATCATCGATGTCGACGCGGAACGCCGAAGGCTCGAGAAGCAGCATGGAAAAGTCCGGTCGGATCTGGAGCATACGCTCGCAAAACTCGCAAACGAGGATTTTCTGAACAACGCGCCGGCCGCCGTGGTCGAAAAGGAGCGTCAGCGCCGAGCAGAATTCGAGACAACGCTCAAACAGCTGTCCGAGCAGCTGGAAAAGCTCCAGGCGCTCGGCTGAGGCCGGCCGTTTTCTGAGCACTGCATCACAGTCCTACTGCGGATCGGGTGCATCGGTTGCCACGATTCGCGACCATAGTGAGCGGCCGGCGCTACGTGCGCCGGAAACTCGAACCCGGGAGGTACGCATGCGTGAGGGCAGCACCCTAGAAAAACTGCCGCTCGGCCGCGACGCCGAACGCCGCGCCCTGGCAGATGCGCGGGCGGCGCTCGGTCGCATTATCCTGGACAAAGATGCGCAAATCGCGCTGGCTCTGGCTTGCCTGCTCGCGCGCGGACATCTGCTCATCGAAGACCTGCCCGGTCTGGGGAAGACCATGCTCGCGCAGGCGCTGGCTCGCGTGCTGGGCCTGAGTTTTCGTCGTATTCAGTTCACGAGTGACCTGCTGCCCGCCGATATCGTCGGCGTCTCGGTGTTCCGGCAGCAAAAGGGCGAATTCGAGTTCCAGCCGGGTCCGCTTTTCGCCCAGCTTATTCTCGCCGACGAAGTCAACCGCGCGACGCCGAAGGCGCAGAGCGCGCTCCTCGAAGCGATGGAGGAGTACCAGGTTTCGGTCGATGGCCAGACTCGCCCGCTTCCGGTGCCGTTTTTCGTCGTCGCGACGCAGAACCCGGCCGATCAGATCGGCACTTTTCCGCTGCCCGAATCACAGCTCGACCGGTTCCTGATGCGCCTCGAACTCGGCTATCCGAATGAAGAAAACGAGCGAGCCCTGATTACCGGCAGTGATCGACGCGAGATGCTCGATCAGCTCGAGCCCACGATGTCGCCCGACACGCTGATCATGCTGCAGCGCTCGGCCGCCGCGGTGCCGATGACGGAACCGCTGGTCGATTACATTCAGGCGCTCGTGCGCCGCACCCGCGAATCGCCGGACGTCGAGATCGGCCTCTCGCCGCGCGGCGCAATCGCCTTGGTTGCCGCTGCCAGGGCGCACGCGTTCGTGGAGCATCACGCTGGCGTCTACCCCGACGATGTGCAGGCCGTTTTCAGTGCCGTTGCGGCACATCGCATGAAGCCGGCCGGTAACACGAGCATCCGTTCGGCGACGGAGCTTTGCCAGCATGTCCTCGATTCCGTGGCCATTCCCTAATCCGGCCGCACTCCGGCGCTACGTCCAAGGAGCGGTAACCCGACGCGCACGGCGCTGGGCGAAGAATCGGCAGGGCCAGGACTCTTCGGTTACGGTTCTTAGTCCCGGACGAGTCTATATTTTGCCAACCGGCGTCGGCATCGTGTTTGCATTAATGATTTTTGCAATGCTCCTCGGGTCGATGAATTACAACAACAATCTGTCGTTCGTGCTGACGTTTTTGCTTATCGCGTTGGGTCTCGTCTCGATGCATCAATGCCAGCGCAACCTGGTAGGACTGGAGCTGAGCTTCGCGGGCGCCGAACCGGTCTTTGCCGGCCAGGCGGCGGAATTTCGTATCGCGATCACGAACCTCTCGCGAAGTCGACGTAGCGGTCTCTGCGTTTACACCGACGCCGCGGTGAGCGAAACCGGCGACCTCAAGCGCGGGGAAAGCCGAATTTTCGTACTGCCCGTCGTGACGGAGGAGCGCGGTATCGTGCGCCTCGAGCGGTTCGGTATTCGCACGCTGTTTCCGTTCGAGCTGTTCCGTGCCTGGGCATGGCTGCACATGGACCTCGAATCCATTGTGTATCCACGTCCGGCCGACGTCGCGCCCCCGCCACCTGCCTCGCAAACGTCGCACGGTCACCGGCAGCATGATGCGCGCGGCGAGGAGGATTTCGCAGGGCTGCGGAAGTTCCATAGCGGTGACTCTCCGCGCCACGTCGCTTGGAAGGCCTATGCCCGCAGCGGACAGCTGCTATCCAAACAGTTCGCCGGCGCCGACATCAGCAGCCAGTGGTTCGAATTCGACGCCGTGCCGGCCGACGACCCCGAGGATCGACTCTGCATACTCACGCGCTGGATCGTCGAGGCCGACCGTACGGGCGAGGACTATGGGCTACGCCTGCCGGGGTTGGAGTTTCCGCCCGGGCACGGCGACGATCAGCGCCATCGCTGCCTGGAGGCACTCGCACTGTTCGGCGACGCGGATATGAGATCCGCTCACGGCGAGGGGTCCGACGGTGCCGGCTAGGCCCCGCGGCACCGACGGCTCACTGCTTCCCAGCCTGCCGTGGACGCTGGCCGCACTGGGATTTGCGATCGCCCCGCATCTCGCGTACCTGCCCCCCTGGATTACCGCCGCGGTCGTGGGCTGCGCTGCCTGGCGCTACGCCATCGAGAAGCGTCGGCGTGCGCTGCCCACAGGCTGGTTTCGCGGCCTGCTCGCGCTTGCCTGTTTTCTGGGCGTGCTTGGCACCTACGCCACGATCAGCGGTGTCGGGCCGGGCTCCGCGCTCCTGGCCATCATGGCGGCCCTGAAGCTGCTCGAGACGCGCCGGCGCCGCGATCAGTTCGTGCTGCTGTTTATTTCTATTTTTCTCGTCATGTCGTCACTGCTCCGCGAGCAGTACATCTGGTCGCTGCCGTACCTCGTCGTGGCAGTGATGCTGATCATGACCGCCTGGCTGCGCATGTCGGCTTTGCGGACGGAGTCCCCGCGCGATAGCCTGACGGCCGGCGCGCGGCTGATCGGCTACGCCGCCCCGATCGCCATCGTGATGTGGATTTTCTTTCCACGCATAGCAACGCCGTTCTGGGCCGTGCCGATCGACACCAGCCGGGCGACGTCGGGACTGAGCGAGACCATGAGCCCCGGCGACATCAGTTCCCTGTCGCTCTCGAACGAGGTCGCGTTTCGGGTCAGCTTCGATGCCGCGTTGCCTGCGCCCCGCGATCGTTATTGGCGCGGCCTCGTGCTGACACGGTTCAACGGGCGAACATGGACCGGCAATGATCCGTTCATGGGTCCGCGCGCTCACGAGCAGGTCGTGCCGATCGGCGATCCGGTCACGTACGAGATCACGCTGGAGCCGACCCGGCAGATCTGGGTATTCGCACTCGACATGCCCTGGACCTGGACGCTTCCTCGGACGTTCATGGGTCCGCAGCAGCAGCTCGCAAGGTCACAGCCGATCGACCAGCGCGTCGCTTACCGAGCCGAGTCGTATCCCCGCTACCGCACGGACGTCGAGCTACGTCGTTATGCCCGCGACTGGTACATATCCCTGCCGCCCGAAAGTAACCCGAGGACGCTTGCACTGGCACGCGAGATGCTTGAAGTAGCGGAATCCAGCTCCGCATACATCGAAGCCGTACTCGCAAAATTCAACGCGGAGGAATTTTTCTACACGCTGGAACCCCCCGCGCTCGGCAGCGACCCCGTCGACCGCTTCCTGTTCGAAACGCGACGCGGCTTTTGCGAGCACTATGCGTCCGCATTTGCGGTGCTGATGCGCGCGGTCGGAATCCCGGCGCGTATCGTTCTCGGCTATCAGGGCGGCGAAGTCAATCCGCTGGGCGGTCACCTGATCGTGCGCCAGGCCGACGCGCATGCCTGGACCGAAGTCTGGCTGCCGGAGCGCGGCTGGATCCGGGTCGACCCCACGGCCGCCGTCGCGCCGGAGCGCATCGATTCGGGCCTCAGCGGCGCCATGTTCGATGGCGTGGCTGCGGCCTGGGGCCTGTCCGCGCCGTCGCAATGGCTGCACCAGATGACGCTGACGTGGGACCTGATCAACGCCAGGTGGAACGACTGGATACTGGGTTACGGACCCGATATGCAGCGAGGTTTCATGGAATGGCTCGGAATGGACGATCCGGACTGGCAGAAGATGATGCTCACACTCATTGCGGGCGTTGGGGTTCTCATCACGCTGGTGAGCGGTCTGCTGCTCTGGCGGTACCGCGCGCCGCGGAAGGACCGGGCGGCGGCACTGTATCAGCGTTTCGTGAAAAAGTCGGGCGTGGTCCCTACAGTCGGCGAACCACCGCTAGCGTTTGCACAGCGCGCAAGCCGCGCATCCGCCCTGCCGCCCGACACGATCGACCGAATCACGCGGCTGTATCTGGAAACCCGCTACGGCAGCGCGCATGGCGACGCGATGGCGCGCTTCTCGGCGGCGGTGCGCGCGCTGCACTTCGCCGGCGGCAAGAAGGCTGCCTGACCAAGGACGAGCCGGCTTCGCACGCGAGACTTATCCCACCGGCCGGCTGCGCACGACGCCGAGCAGCATCGAACCGCCGACGAACAGCGGCAGCAGCGTCAGGAGCACATAGCGCGGATCGTCCGAAAGCAGCGCGGCGATGCCCACCAGGGCCGGGCCAAGCACGTGCGAAAATTTTGTGACCATGTTGTAGAACCCGAAGAACTCGCCCGGCTGACTCTTTGGAATGAGCGATGCGTATAAGGACCGGCTGAGTCCCTGCACGCCTCCCTGCACGAGACCGATCACGATGGCCATCGCATAGAACTGGCTTACGTCTTTCATGAACATGGCCCAGAGCGACATCAGCATATACACGGCCAGTGCGAGATAAATTCCGAGCTTGGGCCCGAAGCGGTGGCCGAGAGCACCATACAGCACCGTGGCCGGGAACCCCACCGCGTTTGTGACAAGTAGCGCCATGACGAGATCCTGCTGCCCGAAACCGAGGCGCTGGCCGTAGTTTGCGGCCATAAAGATCACGGTGAACACGCCGCCGATATAAAGCCAATACGCAATCAGAAAGATGACCACGTTGCGGTAGCGGCCAATTGCGAGAATCGTTTTACGCAGCTCCGCATAGGCGGCGCGCACGACGCCGCTCGGCACCAGGATGCCGCTGCGATGCTCCGGCACGAAGATGATGAGCGGTATCATGAAAACGGCCCACCAGACGCCCACGGTCACGAACGCGAAGCGGATCACCTCGTCGGTCGACTCGAAGCCGAACCGGGCCGGGGCGAGCAGCATCCAGACATGCACGGCCAGGAGCACCGCGCCACCGAGATAGCCGAACGCAAAGCCGAGCGACGACACAAAACTGTAATTACGCTTGTTCGTCACGTCGACGAGCAGCGAATCGTAAAACACGGTGGAACTGTAGAAACCGACGGATGCGCACAGGTACAAAACGAGCGCCCAGGGCCAGCCGCCTTCGGCAATCGTGCTCAGCCCGGCCGTCGACGCGGCCCCGATAAGCGCGAGTACGAGCAGGAATCGCTTGCGGTAGCCTCCAGCGTCGGCGATTGTGCCGAGTACCGGCGCGATGATACAGACCACGACGCTGGCCCCCGCCGTAACCCAGGCCAATCGGGCGGTCACGGCTGCCCCGGGATCGCCGGCGCTCCAGTAGCTGCCCAGAAACAGTGGGAACAGTACAGCCAAGACGCTGAGCGCAAACGCGGAATTCGCCCAGTCGTACAAGGCCCAGGCGATGACCTTCCTGTTGAGAATGTCGGCTCGCTGCACTCTGTGGGCCAGGCGAAAATCAGTGCTCGCGCGTCTCGCGAAAACGGATATCCGGCCAGCGCTCCTCGGTCAGATTGAGGTTGACTCTCGTGGGCGCAATGTAGACCAGACGCTCACCGTGATCCAGCGCGAGATTTTCGTATGCCCTTCGCTCGAAATCGGCCAGCATTTTAGGATCATCGCATTCGACCCAGCGTGCCGTGGCCACGTTGACAGCCTCGAACCGACAGTCGACCTTGTATTCGTCTCGCAGCCGGTGCGCGACGACGTCGAACTGCAGGGGACCCACCGCGCCGAGAATCAGGTCGTTATTCGAATGCGGCCGAAACAGCTGCGTGGCTCCCTCCTCGCACAGCTGGGCAAGGCCCTTCTTGAGAGCTTTAAGCCGCAGCGGATCCTCGAGGACGGCGCGCTGAAAAATCTCCGGCGCAAAATTCGGGATCCCGGTGAACCGGATGACCTCGCCTTCGCTGAAACTATCGCCAATGTTGATCGTGCCGTGATTGTGCAGACCGATGATATCGCCGGCATAGGCCGTCTCCGCGCGCTGCCGGTCGGCAGCCATAAACGTAATCGCGTCCGGCAACTTCAATTCCTTGTCGGCACGCACGTGGAGCACACGCATACCCTTGCAGTACTCCCCGGAGCAGATCCGCATGAACGCAATTCGATCGCGGTGGCCCGGATCCATGTTCGCCTGAATCTTGAATACGAACCCGGTGAGATCGGCTTCCTCCGGATCGATGCGGCGCTGCTCGGTTTCCCGCGGGCGCGGCGATGGAGCATGCGCAACGAATTCGTCCAAAAGCTCCCGCACGCCGAAATCGCCAAGCGCCGAGCCGAAAAATATCGGCGTTTGTCGCGCTGCAAGGTACGCACCAATGTCGACAGCCGGGCATGCGCCTCTGACGAGCTCGATTTGCTCGCGAAAAGCCGCGGCGTCCGTGCCCAGGACGAGGTCAGCGTCGTGCGAAAGCAGCCCGTCCACATGCCGCCGCTCCGCCGCTTTCTCGCGCTCGCTGCCGTGATACAGATAGATCCGGTCCTCGAGAAGGTGGTAGACACCTTTGAGCGTGCGGCCCATCCCGATCGGCCAGGTAATAGGCGCACACTGGATGCCCAGCACCGCCTCGATCTCGTCGAGCAGCTCGATCGGCTCGCGGCCGTCGCGATCGAGCTTGTTGATGAATGTCATGATCGGCGTATCGCGCAGCCGGCACACGTCCATGAGCTTCACCGTGCGCTGTTCGACGCCCTTTGCGCAGTCGATCACCATCAGCGCCGAATCGACGGCCGTCAGCGTCCGATACGTGTCTTCGGAAAAATCCTCGTGGCCCGGCGTGTCGAGCAGATTGATGACGCAGTCCGCATACGGAAACTGCATGACGGACGACGTGACGGAGATCCCGCGCTGTTGCTCGAGCTTCATCCAATCCGAGGTTGCGTGACGCCGTGCCTTGCGGCCCTTCACCGTCCCTGCGAGCTGAATGGCACCGCCGTAGAGAAGCAGCTTCTCGGTCAGCGTCGTCTTGCCCGCATCCGGGTGCGAAATAATCGCAAACGTCCGGCGCCTGCCGACCTCCTGTGGAATGTTGCTCATTGCCCGAACGCGAAGTGAAAAGCGGCGCAGTTTAGCGCGACTTACTCGCCACGGCGACCCGCATGCGGTTCTCCGCCCCTCAGATTCGAGCTCAGGCGTCCGGGTCCAGCTTTTTCGCAAGCACGTCTGCGTCCTCGCGCCCGTCGTGTGCCTGGTAATAAGCAGGCCGCTTAGCGATCTTATGAAAGCCTTTCTTGCGATACAGCGCGACGGCGTTGACGTTAGACGGCCGCACCTCCAGGAAGATTTCCTGCACGCCGGCCGCCCGCGCACGACGCAAGATCTCGTCCAGCAGCCGCTCGCCGTAGCCCAGGCACCGGCAGTCGGGATCGACGCAGATGTTCAGGATGTGCGCCTCGCCTGCGGCCACCGAGAGGATTCCATAGCCGACGACTTTGCCATCCCGGTCCAGCACGATGCACTGGTAACCCGCAAGCAGGCAGTCCCGAAATACGCCGTGGCTCCAGGGAAACTCGTAGCTGCGGCGCTCGATTGCGGATACGTACGTCAGGTCCTCGTGGGTCATCGGGCGCAAAGCGACCGGTGCCGGTGACAGCGCGCGAATCACGGCTTCGTTGCTTCCAGCGAGCGCCGCGCCAGACACAGGTCGTCCCAGGCCTTCGCCTTGTGCGACGGACTGCGCAATAAGTACGCGGGATGATAGGTCACGATCACGGGGGTGTCGCCGAGTCGGTGTGGACGGCCGCGCAGCCTGCCCACTGGTGCATCGGTGTGGAGCAACTGCTGTGCCGCGATCCGGCCAACAGCCAGGATAATCCGTGGCTTGATGGACGCGATTTGCCGCTCGAGATAGTCGCGGCACGCGGCGGCCTCATCGGCGTGCGGGTCGCGATTATTCGGTGGCCTGCACTTCAGAATATTCGCGATGAACACGCCCTGGCGGGACTGCCCGACTGCTCTCAGCATTTCGTCGAGCAGCTTACCCGCCCGACCGACGAACGGCTCCCCGCGACGGTCCTCCTCCGCCCCCGGCGCTTCGCCGATAATCATCCACTCCGCGGCCGGATTGCCAACTCCGAACACCGTTTGCGTGCGGGTCTCATGCAGGCGACAGCGCGTGCAAGCGGCAACCTGTCGCTTGAGCTCGTCCCATTCGGGATCGACGCAACCCGGATCCGGCGAACGCGTGAGGCGCTTGTCGGCCGCGGCGTCGCGATGCAGCCAAACCTCGATGCCCATGGCGTCGAGATATGCGCGACGTTGTTGTTCGGGCTCCAGCATGCGACCGCGTCCGCGCGTTTGACCGTGCCCCAGTTTGCCATGCCCTTACGGGCATTACACGGTCGATACCTTCAGCCCGGCGATAGCTTGCCGATCAGCGTTTGTCCTGCCACGATGGGGTCGCCGGGCTTGACGACGACTTGTCCGGAAATCGGCAGGTGTACCTCGGCGAAGCGCGTGAGCCGTAGGTAGGCACAGCGTTGCCCCTGGGCGACACGTTCCCCGTAGCGCACGAAGGCCTGTGGCGGCAGCCCGAACCGATATCCCCGGAATTGCATGACGACGTCCGTGCGCTCGTCGGTCTGGATCCACAGCGCGTTTGTCTGGTAGTCGACAACCTTGTCACCCGCGACGGACTTGAGGTCCATGATTTTCCCGCCCACCGGGGCACGCGCGGTGTAAGTGCCAAGCGCATCGATCCGCAGCAGGATCACGTGGGCCTCACCCTGCACGACACCCTTGTCGCTCAGACAGACGCTGACGACGCTCCCATCCACGGGGCTTATGACGCCGAGTGGCGCTGCCGGCGAATCGCGACGCGGATCGCGAAAGATCAGGATCAGCGTGACCAGCAGCGCTGCGGCGACGGCAGCGTAGCCGTAGGCGCCTGCGTAAACCGCTCCAGCGCAGGCGGCGGCGGCAGCCACCAGGAAAATCAAGCCCTCGCGGGCCACTATCGTGTTGCGTCTGCCCTGCACTGCTCGCTCGCGCGGCCAAAACGCGCCTCAAAAGTTCGCGACGATCTCCTGCTTTGCGGGCCGAGTCAATACGTTGTCCAAGCATGCGCCCAAAATCCGCCTTGGATGCTCTAGAATTCGCGGCTGGCGAACAGGAACGGCGTTACATGCGATTTACGGAATTTGGCCTGACGACCCTGAAGGAAGTGCCCGCCGAGGCTGAAATCGTCAGCCACAAACTGATGCTGCGGGCCGGCCTGATCCGACGGCTCGCGTCGGGCCTGTTTACCTGGATGCCAGTCGGCCTGCGTGTGCTGCGCAAGATCGAGGCGGTCGTCCGCGAAGAGATGGATCGTGCCGGCGCGCTCGAGCTACTCATGCCTGCCGTCCAGCCGGCGGAGCTCTGGCGTGAAACGGGGCGCTGGGATCAGTACGGCCCGCTGCTGTTGCGGATGCGAGACCGCCACGAGCGCGAGTTCTGTTTTGGTCCGACGCACGAGGAGGTCATCACCGACATCGCTCGGCGGGAACTACAGAGCTACCGACAGTTGCCAATCAATTTTTACCAGATTCAGACCAAATTTCGCGACGAAATCCGGCCGCGCTTCGGGGTCATGCGTTCACGCGAATTTATCATGAAAGACGCGTATTCCTTCGACCTCGACGCTGCCGGGCTCGAGGTCGCGTACCAGAAGATGCACGTAGCCTACAGCGCGATCTTCGAGCGATTGGGCCTGCGTTTTCGCGTGGTCTGGGCCGACAGCGGCGAGATTGGCGGCAGCAAGTCGCAGGAGTTTCACGTGCTCGCCGATTCCGGCGAGGATGCCATCGCGTATTGCGATGCTGACGGCTACGCGTCCAACGTCGAGACGGCATCGACGTTACCGGAACGCGGCGAGCGGCCCACCCCGTCCCGAATGCTCGAGAAAATCGACACCCCCGGCGTGCACACGATCGAGGACCTTTGCGCGTTCCTACAGATGACGCCCGCACAAACGCTCAAGACACTGATCGTCGAGGGCGTCGACGGGCCAGTCGCAATCGTCCTGCGAGGCGACCACGAGCTGAACGCGCTCAAGGCGCAAAAGCTACGCGCCGTAGCGGAACCGCTGACGATGGCAACCCCGGATACGATTCGAGCCGCTACCGGCAGCGAGGCCGGCTCGCTCGGACCCGTCGGGCTCGAAATTCCGGTCATTTTCGATCATGCCGTACGCAACATGGCGGACTTCAGCTGCGGCGCCAACGAGGTTGGCAGGCACTACGTCGGCGTGAACTTCGGCCGCGACCTGCCCGAGCCGGAGACCCAGGACGTCCGTAACGTCGTCGCCGGTGACCCGTCGCCTGGCGGCACTGGGACGCTAAGCATTGCCCGCGGTATCGAAGTCGGACACATCTTCCAGCTCGGAGACAAATACAGCCGGGCGATGGGAGCAACCGTACAGGATCGGGACGGTAAAGACCGCGTGATGGCAATGGGATGTTACGGCATCGGCGTTACCCGGATCGCGGGCGCCGCGATCGAACAAAATCACGACGACAAGGGCATCATCTGGCCCGAGCCGCTTGCGCCATTCGATGTGATTCTTATTGCGATCAACATGCACCGTTCCGAAGCACTGCGCGAGGCCGCCGAGCGCCTGTATGCCGAGTTAGCGAGCGTGGGCATCGAGATTTTGTTCGACGATCGCGACGTGCGACCCGGAGTCAAGTTCGCCGATGCCGATCTCATCGGTATCCCGCACAGGCTGGTCATTTCGGAGCGCGGTCTGGCCGCCGGCGAGTTGGAGTATCGTCACCGGCGCGCTGGGGAGGCGCGAGATCTCAGCCGTGACGCTGCTCTCAAATTACTGAAAGAAAGCATCCTAACCAGCTAATTCTTATTATAGTATTGCCTGATTATGCGTGGCATTCGAGCAGTGATCGGCGGCATCGTGGCGAGCATCGCACTGGCGGGCGCCGGAGTATGTGCCGAGCAGACGCCCGATCCCGAGCTGCGCGAAATCCTGCGTGTCGCGGCGAGTGCAGCCGACAGCTTTGACGACCGGTTCGCAGCCGAAGTCTGGCTAACGGACATGTCGCGGCGTCTCGAGCGTCAGGTCGGGGACCCCGAGGAGCGTCTCGAGATCCTGACCCGCGTGCACTATGAAGCCCGGCGAGCCGACCTGCCTCCGGAACTCGTTCTCGCCGTCATTGAGGTAGAAAGCAACTTTGATCGATTCGCCGTTTCCGTTGCCGGCGCCCTAGGCTTGATGCAGGTCATGCCGTTCTGGCTCGACGAGATCGGCCGACCCGGCGACAATCTCCTGCACATCGGTACGAATCTCCGCTACGGCTGCACCATCCTGAAGTTCTATTTGGACAAGGAGCGCGGTGACCTGCGGCGGGCGCTCGGTCGCTACAACGGCAGCCTGGGCAAACGCAAGTATCCGAATAAGGTCATCGACAAGCTCAGCACCAAGTGGTTTCAAAGCTAGATCGATCAATCAGCCGATCCTGAAGCCGACGCAGTCCCGCCATTCCGCATCAACGCCGATTACCTCTGTTACATCCGCCAGAGGTGGCCCTTCAGAGAGCCAGCTGGCCAGCTTGTCGAGCGCCTCGCGCTCGCCGCAGGCGAAGACCTCGACAGCACCGTTGGACAGATTGATGGCATGGCCGCTAAGTCCCAGAGACTCGGCAACCCGGCGCGTGCTGTCGCGGAAAAAGACTCCCTGAACGCGACCCTTGACCGTGAAGCGGCGCGCGGCGGCCATAGCTCAATCGGATGCGTCGGCCTTGCTGGCTTCGGTTATCTTGAGCGCCTCGAGCGCCTTGTCTTTCGCAAGAATGGCGTCGCGCCGCGCGCGCGCATAGTCGCGCATGGTCAGGCTCCGTTCGGCGCTCTGCAGAAACTCGATCGCCGAATTCAGGGCTGCCGTCGCAGTTTCGCGGGCGCCGGCTTCCTTCGCTACGGTAATCGCCTGGCGGGCATCGCTCATTTCCTGAACGGGCGGCGACGTCTGACATCCCGTAACAGCGACGACCATGGCCACGGCGAGCAGGTTCAGAATCTGGCGATAACGGCGAATGTGCATTGTTCTTGTGGTTCTTGAATAGCCGGGGAACGCTATCAACCGGCCCAGATGCCGTCAAGCGCCCGGCTCGGCGCTGACGTTCCAGAAGGACCCTGATACAGTGCGGCAAGGCGCCCCGCCGGGGCTGACGGAATCGCCATGACGGCCACGATTTATCACAATCCGCGATGCTCCAAGTCTCGGAAAACTCTCGAATTAATCCGACATGCGGGCATCGAGCCCCGGGTCATCGAGTATCTCGCGGACCCGCCGGATTCGGCCAGGCTGCGCGAGCTCGCGCGGCTCGTCGGCGAGCCGCTCAACGTGCTCGTGCGCCGTGGCGAACCTGAGTTTCGTGAGGCTAGCGATCGGCCGGACGTCGACGACGAGGAAGCGCTGGCGCGCTGGCTCGAGGATCATCCAATCGTTATACAGCGACCGATCGTTGTGGCGGCCGACGGCAAGAAGGCCATCATCGGCCGTCCACCGGAGAATGTCCTCGGATTGCTGGACGAAGGCTGAGCGAAGGCGACAGCCGCAATGGGTGACATCCTGGTTTTGTACTACTCGCGCTACGGCGCAACCGAAGCGCTCGCGCGCGAGGTTTGTCGCGGCGTCGACGGCGTCGCCAGGATGGCGTCCCGGTTGCGGACGGTCGCGCCGGTATCGACGACCGTTGAAGCCGTCGACGCGGCGGTGCCGGACAGCGGCCCCCCTTACGCGACTATCGACGACTTTCGCCGCTCGGCCGGACTCGTGATGGGTAGCCCGACCCGATTCGGCAACATGGCCGCGCCGCTAAAATATTTTCTCGATGGCACGGGCAGCGACTGGCTCACCGGCACCGCCGCGGGCAAGCCGGCCGGCGTTTTCACATCGACATCGAGTCTGCACGGCGGCCAGGAATCCACGCTCTTGACGATGGCGGTGCCGCTCCTGCACCACGGTATGCTGATCGTCGGCCTCCCGTATACGGAGCCGGCGCTGAGCACGACGACCACCGGCGGCTCGCCGTATGGGGCCACGCACGTCACCTGGAATCGCAAGGCCGACACGCTATCGGAGGACGAGCGCCATCTTGCGCGCGCGCTCGGCAAGCGCGTCGCCGAGATCGCTGCGCGGCTGTCTTAGCATGGCGGTTCCACGGCGGCGTCCAGGACACTCGGGAATTTCGCCGGCTAGCCCCGTTTCATTGTCTCCCGGACAAAAGGTACCGTGATCCGTCGCTGCGCCCTAAGAGCCTCCCGATCGAGACGGTCCAGAAGCTCGTAGAGACTCGCCATATCGCGACGGCTGCGTGTCAGCATGTAGCGTGCCGCGTCGTCCGGCAAGTCGAGCCCGCGATGCCGAGCCCTGAGCTTCAGCGCGCGCGCCCGGTCTGACTCGGCGAGCTGCCGCACCTGAAATATCGGCAACCGCGATAGCCGGCTTCTCAGGTCCGGCAGCGATATCGGGCTGGCTCGCGGTGGCATTGCAGTGGCCACCACGAGCTGTCCTGCACCGTCGGCCAGCTGATTGCAGAGCGCGAACAGCGCCAGTTCCCAAGCATCGTCCCCGAGCACCGTATGCAGATCGTCCAGACAAACGACGCGGCGTCGAGCGAGGCCGTCCAACACCGCCGGCCCGTGCTCGGACAGCGTACCGAGCGGCACATACGCCGACTGCTCGCCGGCTCGCGCACAAACCGCCTGCAGGAGATGCGACTTGCCCGTCGCCGCCGGACCCCAGATCCAGCAGCCGCCGTCGGCGTCGCCCGCAGCGATGGCCGCGAGTACGCCAACAAGGGGCTCGTTGCCGGCCGGCATGAAGCTCGCAAACACGGCGTGATCGGCGAGGCGGAGCGGTAACGGGAGCTGGGTCACGAGCGACCGGCGGCGACCTGTCAGCGCCGCTCGTCGAGCTCGACGACCGCCTCGGGATGCTCCTTCAGGTACCGGTGGAACGCGAAACGAACCAGAACCGACAGTACCGCAGCCACGGGCAGCGCCAACAATATGCCGAAGAATCCGAACAGCTGCCCGCCGGCGGCGACGGCAAAAATCACGATCACCGGATGCAGGCCAATACGATCGCCGACGAGCTTCGGTGTAAGAATGGATCCCTCGATAGCCTGCGCGATGGCGAACGTCGCAACGACGCCAGCGAACTGCCAAAGCGGGTTTGGCTCAAGAACTACGGTCATCGTCGCAAGCACGATCCCGAACACGAATCCGAGATACGGGACGAAGCTGACGAGGCCGGCGACGACGCCAATCGCGATCGCGAACTTGAGGCCGACGATGCTTAGCCCGATCGAATAAATGATCGCCAGGGCCAGCATGACGAGCAGCTGGCCGCGAAGAAACGCGCTGAGCACTTCGTCGGTTTCGCGAGCAAGCCGGAACACCGTCTCCCGCTGACTCGTCGGTACCAGCGTGCCCAGGTGGCTCACGATTACGTCCCAATCCCTAAGCATGTAGAACGTCAGGATCGGCACCAGGAACAGGCTCAGCACGGCTGCCGCGAGGGCACCACCAGACTTCGAGACCGACACCAGGACCTTCGTTCCCCAGGTTCCGGCCATATCGCTGTAGCGCGCGAGAAAAGCCCCTATGCCGACGTCCTCTCCGATCTCGATATCCAGAAAATCGACAATATTCGGCAGCCAGACCTGCTCGACCTGGCGGGCGATGTCCGGCAGCGCCTCGAGCAGCGCGGAGACCTGGCTGCGAATTAGCGGGCCCACGAGCAGCACCAGCAGTCCGAGCATCAGGAACGTGAGCACGAATACGGCGACGACGGCCAGTGTCCGCGGCAGTTTCATACGCTGCAGACGGTCGGCGAGCGGATCGCCAAGGTATGCAAGCAGTGCCGACGCGACGAACGGCGTCAGCACCGGCGCGAGCAGATAAACGAGCCATCCCACGATCGCCACGGCGATCAGCCAGTTCAAGCGCAGATCGGTGTTCATACCCTGACTCCCTCACGCGCCTCAGCGATCCAGGTTGCGACGTAATTGCAGCCGCTGATGACGACCGTCACGAGGATCGCCGCACCGAGGATCGTGACTGTAATTTGGTCCGGCCACCCGAAGCCCGCACGAGAGATTACGAACAGCAGGAACATCAGCTCGAATACCGTATTGAGCTTGCTGATTCGGGTAGGATCGCCGGTGAGACGCGTGACCAGGAAATTGACGAGTATGGATCCCGCCACGATGACCACGTCGCGCAAGATCACGATGGTCGCGAGCCAAATCGGAATCAGCGCCAGGTAGGCCAGCGTCGCGAAGCAGCCGGCGATCAGCAGCTTGTCCCCGGCCGGATCGAGAATCGCGCCGAGGCGGGTGTTCCATCCGAACCGCTTTGCCAGGTACCCATCGACGCCATCGGAAAATCCGGCAATCAGTATGAGGGCGAACGCCCAGTCGAATTCCCGGCTCAAAAGTAGCGCGACGATCGGCACGACGAGGACGATGCGCGTGATGGACACGGCGTTGGGCAACCAGCTTAGAGACATGACGGGAATTGTTGTTTTTTGTATCAGGGGCTGTAGAAAAACTCGAGGGTTGCTTCGTCGGAGGGCACGAGCGGAGAACCGCGGTCGTACGCATCAGCGGCACCGGGACGCTGCTCGATCAGACCGTTGAATGTCAGTGCGCGTCTCAACCGCTCGCTGCCACCGTGCGCAGCGACGCGATACAGGATTGAGTCCCTGCTGACTTCGACGATCGCAAAGCTGTCGATCAGGCCGAGATTCGCCAGAATCTTCTGCACGTTACCATAGGCATCGATGGAATCGACGCCAGCGACTCGAAGCTGCACTGTCGCTAGCCGGGCGTCGCCACCGATTGCGAGTTCGGAGGCAAGCAGGTCCGCGACCTGGCCGACAACAACTTCCGGGGCGCCCGTCCAGCTGCGGTCGGCGCCGCCGAAGTAATAGCTCCAGCGATTTTCCCGGCTCGACGCGCTACGCAGTCGGCCAACGAGAATCGAATTCACGTCGTAGCGCCGCGACGCTCCGATCAGCGTCTCATCGAATCCTCCCCAGATATCGCTGAAGCTGACTGCCACTCGATCCTCGGTATCCATGAGCGGAAAAACCACGGGCAAGCCGCGGCGTTCCGCGGCCTCGAGAATGCGCTCCCGCAAGAGGCTTGCGCGATCGAGCGAGCGGGTCAGGCCGCCGTTCGGGTCCTCGTCGCCAGCGGCGATAATCTGCCGGCGGCCCTGCCCCCAGTCCACCGCGACCCAGATCAGCGTCAGCGGTCGATCGCTGCCCCAGACCGGTTGGCCCGCATCGCGGAGCGTCGCTTCGATCGCGCGCCCGTCGAACGACACCCAGAGCGTGTCGTCGGCGCCGGGCCGGAACCGCAGCACATAACGGGCGGGGTCCGGAAACAGCTGCGCGACGCGCAATGGGTCGCCGGCGAGATCCGAACCCGATACGCGCGCCAGCACTTCTGCCAGTGCCGCATCGTAGGCCCGCTCGCGGCCATCGCTCGCCTTCGCGTCGTAGGCCACCCGTGTCGTATAGAGTGACGTAACTTCTACAGCCTCGGCCAGGGGCGCTGCGAACGCAAGCAAACAGAGCGTACAAGACAACGCTGCCCGGAAACGGAACTCGCCGGGCCAGCGGCGAACACGAGTGATCTGCAAGGGTGGTTTCCCGATGGATTCCCAGCGACTATTATATCGCCGTCTCAGGATTTGCCACTTCTCTTGACCAAAGACCCACTGACGTACAGGGACGCTGGTGTTGATATCGACGCCGGCAATGCGCTGGTCGAACGCATCAAGCCTTTGGTCGGCCGGACCGCTCGCCCCGAAGTGCTGGGCGGTCTCGGCGGGTTCGGCGGCCTGTTCGCGCTGCCCGGCGAGCGCTACCGTGAGCCCGTGCTCGTGTCCGGCACCGACGGCGTCGGCACGAAGCTGCTACTTGCCGCCGCACTCAGCCGCCATGACACGATCGGGATCGATCTCGTCGCGATGTGCGCGAACGACGTCGTCGTGTGCGGTGCGGAGCCGCTGTTCTTCCTCGATTATTTTGCGACGGGTCGTCTGGATACTGACGTCGCGACGGCGGTCATCGGGGGCATTGCGGACGGCTGCACGCAGGCCGGCGCGGCGCTACTTGGCGGCGAAACCGCGGAAATGCCCGACATGTATGCCGACGGCGAGTACGACATCGCCGGGTTTTGCGTGGGTGTCGTCGAACGTTCGTCGCTCATCGACGGCCGCGGAGTGCGGCCCGGCGACACGCTGATCGGTCTCGCGTCGAGCGGACCGCACGCGAACGGGTATTCGCTGATCCGTCGGGTGCTAGCGACGGATCCGGACGCCGAAATCGAAGGCCAACCGGCCGCCGATGCCCTGCTCGCACCCACACGCATTTACGTGCAGTCCATCCTTGCGCTGATCAAGGAAATCCCGGTCAAGGCAATCGCGCACATCACGGGCGGCGGCATCACGGACAACTTGCCCCGTGTGCTGACAGGCAGCGTGCACGCGGAAATCGACACGCAAAGCTGGCAGCCGAGCGCGGTATTCGACTGGCTCTCGCGGCGCGGCAACATCCAGACTGACGAAATGCGGCGCACCTTCAACTGCGGCGTTGGCATGATCATCACCGTGGCAGACGATGCCGCCGATGCCGCCGTCGCGATGCTTGCCGAGCTGGGCGAGGAGGCTTGGGTCATCGGGAACCTGGCCGCCGGCGCCGGACCCGTTGTTTACCGCTGACCGTCATGGCGACCCGGACCGCGATTCTGATTTCCGGTTCGGGGACGAACCTGCAGGCATTTATTGACCGGGTCCGGGACGGGTGCCTCGACCTGGCGCTCGCCGTCGTATTCAGCAATCGTCCGGATGCCTACGGCCTCGAGCGCGCGGCACGGGCAGGTATCGACACGCTTTGCATCGAGCACTCCGCCTACAACGACCGCGTTTCCTTCGATCGCGCTCTCACAGAAGCACTGGAACGCTATGCGCCGGAGCTCATCGTCCTCGCGGGCTTTATGCGCATCCTGAGCGCCCACTTCGTGCGCCGCTACGAGGGCCGGATTCTGAATGTTCATCCGGCGCTGCTCCCGCGATATCCGGGCTTAAACACCCATCAGCGCGTCCTCGATGCCGGCGACCGGCATCACGGCAGCACCGTGCATTTCGTGACCGATGCCCTGGACGCGGGCCCACGCATCATCGCCGGCCGAATTCCGGTCCTCGCCGGGGAATCCGCCGCCGAGCTCGGCCATCGGATCCAGGCCGTGGAACATCAGATCTATCCCGAAGCGGCCGCGTGGTTCGCAAGCGGGCGGCTGGTGTTTCGCGACAACGCGGCCTGGCTGGACGGGGATCGGCTCGACGAACCGGTGCTCTTCGAGTTCGACGCGGCAGGGCGGCAGAGTGACGTGCAGCCGATCAAGCCTTCGGCAGGGTGACTCCCCGCTGACCCTGATATTTGCCGCCACGGTCCTTATACGACGTCTCGCATTCCTCATCCGATTCGAGAAACAGCATCTGCGCGACGCCTTCGTTCGCGTAGATTTTTGCCGGCAGCGGGGTCGTATTCGAAAATTCGAGCGTAACGTGACCCTCCCATTCCGGTTCAAGTGGCGTCACGTTGACGATAATGCCGCAGCGCGCGTAGGTCGACTTGCCCAGGCAGATCGTCAGGACGTTGCGCGGAATCCGGAAGTATTCCACCGTCCGCGCCAATGCGAACGAGTTTGGCGGAATCACGCACACCTCGCCGCGCATGTCTACGAAACTCGTCGCGTCGAAGGCCTTCGGATCGACGACTGCGGAATTGATGTTCGTAAAGATTTTGAATTCGTCGGAACAGCGGACGTCGTAGCCGTAGCTCGACGTGCCGTAGGACACGATGCGGTTGTCTCCAGTGCTGCTGACCTGCCCCGGTTCGAACGGGTCGATCATCCCCTCGGCTTCCGCCATCCTGCGGATCCAGCGATCGGATTTGATGGTCAATCAACTGTCCTCGACGACGATTTTCGGAAACTTGCTGCTGTAATCCCTGCCCTGCACTGCCTGCATGGCCGCCATACGCCGCGCGGCACTGCGAAACGCCGCCGCAGCCGGGGAATCCGGAGCTGCAAGCACGGTCGGTCGGCCGCTGTCGGTCTCCTCACGAATGCGCGTCTCCAGCGGCAGCTGGCCCAACAGGCGAACGTCGAAATCCTGCGCCATGCGCTCACCGCCGCCCGTCCCGAAAATGGGATCCTCCTGGCCGCACGCGCTACACACATGCGTACTCATATTCTCGATTACGCCGAGCACCGGCACGGCAACCTTCCGAAACATCGCTAGGCCTTTACGCGCGTCGAGGAGCGCAATGTTTTGGGGCGTAGTCACAATTACGGCGCCGCTTACCGGCACCTGCTGCGACAAGGTTAGCTGGATATCGCCGGTGCCCGGCGGCATGTCCACGATCAGGTAATCGAGGTCGGCCCAGCGAGTCTGGTGCAGAAGCTGATTGAGAGCGGACGTCACCATAGGACCGCGCCACACCATGGGTTGGTCGGCGTCGATCAGAAAACCGATCGACATGACCTGGAGCCCGTATTGCGTCAGCGGCTGCATCGTCTTGCCGTCCTCGCTGCGCGGCTGAGCGCCGGCCAATCCCAGCATTTGCGGCTGACTGGGCCCGTAGATATCGGCATCGAGAATACCGACCGCTGCACCGTCCCCTGCCAACGCGAGGGCGAGATTCGCGGCAACGGTCGACTTCCCGACGCCGCCCTTTCCGGACGCAACGGCGATGATATTGCGGACGCCCGGAAGCGGCTTGAGGTTGCGCTGCACGCCGTGCGCGACCACGCGCCAGGTCAGCGCGACTTGGGCCTCGGCGAGGCCTGCGGAATCCGCAAGCCGGGCCCGGATAAGCTCGGTCAGGCTGTCCTTAATGCCCGCGATCGGAAATCCGAGCTCGACCCGAATGCGGTAACCGGCATCGGTCTTGGTGACCTCGAGCACCCGGCCTGCCTGCCCCACCGTGGTGCCGACATCCGGCAGGTCGATGGATTCGATGACATTTTGTGCTTCGGAATCTGACGACGGCGTCACACTTCGCCCTCAGGTATTAGGTAAAATCTTCCCGCCGGTCCCGCAACCGGCAGTTTCGGCGCGCACCCAAAGGATGCACGGGCCGGCGTTCGCACCGCCGGGAGTTCGACAGACAAGCTACGGAAAATCAATGACTTTTGCAGCAATGTGCGAAATACTGACGTAGCATTATGCCGCGTCCGAGCACGATGACATCGATCGATAATCTGCGGCTGAGGGCAGAGCATGCCACGCGCATGCAGCAAAAGCGAAACGACGATTGGCCGAGCGACAGCGACACAGCCTATGGTGACAGCAAGGACGCAACTGTTTAGAACGCTCCTCGGGCTGCGTGCTCTGCGCGATTTTGGTCGGTGTCAGGCTGCCGCCGGAGTCGCGCCATGAGCCTGCTCGGGGGCCTGCGCGCCGAGAATATCATCTCGCAGCTCGCGGCCGTACCTGACCCGCAGTCAGCCTCGGCCAGGAAGCTCGTGGAGCGTGCGAAAAAGATCGGTCCGAAAGCCATCCCGAAAGCACTCGATGCGCTCGCGCTGTCGGACAAGACGCACACGATGGTTTTCGTGGATATTTTGTCGAGCCTGGTCAACGACAAGACGCTCAAGCTGTTTCGCGACGGACTCGCGGACGGCAACGAGCGCGTCGTTTCGGGCACCTCCTGGGCGCTGTCGAGCAGCACCCAGTACAACGCCAACAAGCTGCTCGACTTCTTTGACGATGATGAGGTCTCGAAGCCTGCACTGATCGAGATTCTGCGCGTCCACAAGCAGGACCTGAGCGTTCACGAGCTGCTGCAGCGCGCCTACGAGCTCGAGCCCCGGGAAAAGGCGGCCGTCTTCAGGATTATCGAAGACATCGTGCGCCCTGAGATGGTGCCGGATCTGATTGCACGGATGGGCGGCAAGGATCCGGTCATCAAGATTCACCTGATGAATCTGCTGTCCAAATTTGACAGCACGGAGATCAATCAGGCCCTGCAGATGCAGCTGAAGGATCCGAACAAGATGGTACGCAGCGCCGCGCTAAACGCGCTGGCCGCGCGCGGCAACAACGTCAGAATCGAGCTTGTCGCCGAGCTGCTGTGCGATCCGGACCTGGATGTCCAGAACAAGGCCGTCGATGTCATGGTGCAAATCAATCACCCTGAGACGATCAAATACCTGGTGCCTGCGCTCAAGGATGAATCCGAATACACGCGCCGCGCCGCGGTCGAGGTACTCAACGAGATCGGCAATATTGATTCGGTCAAGGATCTCCTGAACGCAATCAAGGACGACGACTGGTGGGTGCGCACGCGCGCCGGCGATGCGCTCGCCGAAATCGGTGGTCCGAAAGTCGTCAACTCGGTCGTGCAGCTGATTCGCGATGAGGACGAGGATATCCGCCGCACCGCGATCGAGATTCTGAATTCGACAAAGGACGAGCGTGCCATTGACCATCTGCTCAGGGCAACCGACGACGCGGACTGGTGGGTGCGCGAGCGGGCGGTCGACGCGCTGGCGAAAATCGGCAGCCCGAAGGCCCTGCCGAAACTGCTCGACATGCTGGGCAAGGACCCGCGAACGGACACGGTCGTCGTCCGCGCAATCGGACACCTGGGCAACGAAAAGCACATCGCCAAGATCCTGCCGATGCTGAACCAAGCGGAACGCGACGTTCAGGTCGAAGCGATCAAAGCGTTGACGTTGCTCGCCGATGAAAAGCACGCAGAGACGGTTCGCAATGTACTCGAGAAGATCCGCCAGGTAAGTGATGCCACGATCGTCAACAGTGCAGACAAGGCGCTGAAGGACCTCGATGCGCGCTTCTCGGCCACGGTACTGGCCGAAAACGAGCGCGCCCGCAAGATCGGCGAACACACGCGCACGCTACTGCTCGACGATGAGGATCTCAAGAAGCTGCTCGAGACGCAGGCGGGCGAGCAAGAGGTGGCAAGCGCCGCCGAGCCGCCGCCGATGCTCGACATCTCCACGCTGCAGCCGGGCGACGTCATCGACGGACGTTACAAGTTCATCGAAAAGATCGGCAAGGGCGCATTCGGCACCGTGCTTTTGATGCAGGACCAGGTCGTCGACGAGCGATTGATTCTCAAGTTTCTGAATCCGAACGTCTCGTCGGACGAAGAGATGATGAAGCGCTTCGTCCACGAGCTGCGCTATTCACGCAAGATCACGCATCGCAACGTTATTCGCATTTACGACTTCCTGCACCTGCAGGGCGCGTACGCGATCTCCATGGAGTACTTCCCGTCACACACGCTCGGCGCCGAAATTCCCGATAACAAGCCCATGCCGATAGACAAGGTGCTGCAGTTCTCCCGGGACATTGCGACCGGCATGACGATCGCCCACCAGGCCGGCGTCATACACCGCGACCTGAAACCTGCCAACATCCTCGTCAACGACGAGGGCCTGCTGAAGATCGTAGATTTCGGCGTCGCGGCGGCCGCCTCTAGCGGTGATACCCAGCTTACGAAAACGGGATACGTTATCGGCTCGCCGAAGTACATGGCGCCGGAACAGATTCTGGGTAAGAAAGTTGACGAGACCGCAGATATCTACAGCGTCGGCGTCATCATGTACGAAATGGCTACCGGGATCCCGCCCTACAGTCGCGGCGACCACATGTCGGTCATGTACCAGCATGTCCAGGGCAAGGCCAAAGCGGCGCAGGAAATCAATCCGGATATTCCCGACGCGTTCGCCGAGATCATCGCGAAAGCCATGGCCGTCGACAAGACGAAACGCTTCCAGTCGATGGACGAACTGACGGAGGCGCTCGACGCAATCTCCGTAGCTGCCTAAACCCGCCGGCTGGCGAAAATGTGACGCCGCTCTGGAACGGAGCCTGGATTCGGCCTAGGATAGGCCATTCCCTCTGGATTCCGGAGCCGCCCCGCCCGCATGGCACGTATAGACGCATTTCTGAAACTGGGTCTCGCCCAGGGGTGTTCGGACGTTCACCTCGCGGTCGGCATTCCGCCGATGCTGCGCATGAACGGCGACCTGATGCCAATCAAGTTTCGCGAATTGTCCAACACCGAGCTGGAGAGCTATATACAGGAGATTTTGACGCCGGCGCAAAAAGAGCGCCTGCAGGCGGGTGAGGATGTCGACTTTTCTTATGTCGGCGACGAAAGTGGGCGCTTCCGGGTCAACGTTTTTCGCAAGGACACGGGTTACGGCGCCGTGTTCCGGCATATTCCCAGCGAAGTACCGACGCTCGAGCAGCTGCACGTTCCGAAAGTGCTGGCGGATTTCTGCGATTACCATCAGGGCATGGTGCTCGTAACCGGATCGACCGGTACCGGCAAGTCGACGACGCTTGCCGCAATGATCAATCATCTGAACCTGACGCGCGAATTGAACATCATAAGTCTCGAAGATCCCATCGAATTCGTGCATCCGAGCAAGAAATGCCAGGTCATTCAGCGCGAGGTCGGGACGCACGTAAGGAGCTTTGCCGACGGCGTCCGCTCTGCAATGCGCGAGGACCCAGATGTGATTCTTGTCGGCGAGCTGCGCGATGCCGAAACGATTTCAATGGCCATGACCGCTGCGGAGACCGGTCACCTCGTGCTCGGCACACTGCACACGACGGGTGCCGTGAAAACGATCGACCGGATCATCGACGCGCTTCCCGGCGAACTACGCGAGCAAACGAAATCGTTTCTCGCGATGAGCCTCAAGGCCGTCGTTACGCAGGTACTGGTCAAGACTCCGGACGGCAGAGGCCGCCGCGCGATCATGGAGATCCTCGTCAACAATCGTGCGATATCCAAACTGATAACATCCGACCAGACGCACCAGATTCCAGCACAGCTTCAGACCGGGCGCGACGCAGGTATGCAGGTACTGGATCAGTCTCTGCTCGAAGCGATCAACGCCAAGCAGATCGATCCCGATGACGCGTACCGGTTCGCGAACGACAAGAAGAAATTCCAGCGCTTCGTGACCGACACCGACATCGTCCCGAAGCTCGACATCTCGGCCAGCGCCTGAGCCTCACATGGCTGCAATCGACACCTATCTCAAGGAGGCTCTAAAGCAGAGCGCCTCGGATCTGCACTTCATCTCCGGTGACCCGGTACGCGCGCGTGTTCACGGCAGCCTGCGGGTGATCATGGAGGAAAAGCTGACCACTGACAGCGTTCAGGACGCCGTTTTCCAAATCATGGACGGCACGACCCAGCGCGCGTTCGAGGCCGAGGATGCTGCCGACTTCGCCTATGAAATACCGGGCATCTCACGCTTTCGGGTCAACGCCTTCCGTCATCTGAACGGCGTCGGCGCTATTTTTCGAGCGATTCCGTCCAAGGCGCTCACGCTCGAGGACCTGGACATGCCGAGGGTCGTCCACGATCTGTGCCGTCAGACCCAGGGCATGATTCTCGTAACCGGCAAGACCGGATCCGGCAAGTCGACCACGCTGGCTGCGATGATCGATGCGATGAACAAGCGCCTGAAAGGCCACATTCTGACAATCGAGGATCCCATCGAGTTCGTGCACGAACGCCAGAACTGCCTGATCAGCCAGCGCGAGGTCGGCGTCCACAGCCGCAGCTTCGCGGCAGCCCTGCACTCGGCATTGCGCGAGGATCCGGACGTGATACTCGTCGGCGAAATGCGCGACCTCGAGACGATCAGCATCGCCGTTACGGCAGCCGAGATGGGCATCCTCGTCATGGGCACGTTGCACACTAACGGTGCCGCCCAGACTGTGGATCGAATCGTCAACTCCTTCCCGGCAGACAAGCAGGCTCACATCCGCACGATGCTGTCGACGTCGCTGCGCGGCGTCATCTCACAGCAGCTGTTACCCACGAAACATAAGCCCGGCCGCATCGCGGCACTCGAGATTCTTGTCAACACACCCGCCGTTGCGAACCTCATTCGCCAGGGCAAGCTCGACCAGCTGGAGACTGCGATGCAGGCGGGCGGCAGTCTCGGGATGCAGACCATGGATTCCGCTCTCATGGACCTCGTAGAAAAGGCCTGGGTATCGGGGATAGAGGCCTACCAGCAGGCGAACAACAAGAGCAAATTCCAGAAGGTCAAACTCGCCAAGTGACATGGCATAATTCCGGCCTCGACGTTCCGATGCCCGGACCGCATGTCAAACCGCAAGCGTCACATACTCGTCACGAGCGCGCTGCCGTACGCGAACGGCTCGATCCATATGGGCCATCTTGTCGAGTACCTGCAGACGGATATTTGGGTGCGCTTCCAGAAGCTTCGCGGCCACGTCGTTACGTATGTCTGCGCAAGCGATGCTCACGGCACGCCGATTATGCTCAAGGCGCGAGAACTCGGCGTATCCCCTGAGGCGCTGACGGAGCGGGTAACTGAGGAATTCAAGAAGGATTTCGCCGAATTTGGCGTCGACTTCGACAACTATTACACGACGCATTCGCCGGAAAACGAAGCCCTCGTCGTCGAAATCTTCGAGGCCTTGAAAAAGACCGGCGACATCTATACGCGGACGATCGAGCAATCGTTCGACGAGAAGGAAGGCATGTTTCTGCCAGATCGCTTCGTACGCGGCACGTGCCCACGCTGCAAGTCCCGCGATCAGTACGGCGACGCGTGCGAGGTCTGCGGAGCGACTTATACGCCACAAGATCTTATCGCCCCGGTATCGGTCCTCTCAGGAACGCCACCGGTGCGACGCGAGTCGGAGCACTTCTTTTTTCGCCTGAGTGACTACGAAGAACGCCTCCGGGCGTGGCTCGATAAGGCCAATCTCGATCCGAACATGTGCGCCAAGCTCGAGGAATGGTTCGAGGCAGGGCTGAAGGATTGGGATATTTCGAGGGATGCACCCTACTTCGGATTTCGGATTCCCGAAACGGAGGATAAGTATTTCTACGTTTGGCTGGACGCGCCGGTCGGATACATGGCGAGTTTCCGGAATCTGCTCGCCCGACGACCCGACCTCGACTTCGATAGGTACTGGCGTCCCGGGCACGATACGGAGGTGTTCCACTTCATCGGCAAAGACATCATGTATTTCCACACGCTGTTCTGGCCAGCGGTTCTCGAGGGCTCCGGCTTCCGGACGCCCACGAGCGTCTTCGCCCATGGCTTCCTGACCGTAAACGGTAAAAAGATGTCCAAGGCACGCGGCACATTCATCAACGCCCGGACCTACCTCGACAACCTGCATCCGGCCTATCTGCGCTACTACTACGCCGCCAAGCTCGGGCCGACGATCGAGGACATCGATCTGAACCTCGACGATTTCGTCGCCCGCGTCAACGCGGACCTCGTCGGCAAGCTCGTGAACATCGCGAGCCGATGTGCCGGATTCATCAACAAGCGCTTCGGAGGCGACCTGGCGACAGCCTTGCCGAATCCGGACTCGTTTGCCGCGCTGGCATCGCGGGCGGAGGAGATCGCCGGATTTTACGAGAATCGCGAATACTCGAAGGCCATGCGAGCGATCATGCACCTGGCGGACGGAGCGAATCGGTACATCGACGAAAATAAGCCGTGGCGCATGATCAAGGACGAGCAGGAGGTCGAAGCGGTGCGGGAAGTCTGCACCCAGGGCCTGAACCACTTTCGTTCGCTCATGATCATGCTGGCACCGGTCATACCGTCGGTAGCCTCGGACGCCCGCGAATTTCTCGGCGAGGATGACTGGCAGTGGCAGGATGTAACGACCCCGCTGCTCGGCACCAAAATTCGAGAGTATCGGCCACTGCTGACGCGCGTCGAGGTGGCGCAGGTGCAGCGCATGATTAACCAATCCAGGGACAGCATGAACGACAAACACACGGCAGACGCCGACGAACACATCAGCATCGACGATTTTATGAAGCTGGACCTCCGGGTTGCCAGGATCATCAAAGCCGAATCCGTCGCGGGCGCCGACAAGCTGTTGGCGCTTACGCTCGACGTAGGCGACGCGACGCGGACCGTGTTCGCGGGTATAAAGGCCGCATACGACCCGGAAGCCCTCGTCGGCCGCCTGGTCGTCGCCGTCGCGAACCTCGCGCCACGGAAAATGCGCTTCGGCGTGTCCGAGGGAATGGTCCTCGCGGCCGGGCCCGGCGGAGAGGACATATTCCTCCTGGCCGTCGACGAGGGGGCGGAGCCGGGGATGCGCGTCAAGTAAGGCCTGTCCGCAACGTTATTCGGTCATCCGCTTGACCCCGACCCTTGACCACAACCCGGGCCGGTCGCATCTTTAACAATAGCTTTGGGACAGCTTCATGACAGAGCTTTTCCTCATCATCGTCGGTACCGTTCTGGTCAACAACTTCGTGTTGGTCCGATTTCTCGGCCTATGCCCGTTCATGGGGGTGTCACGGAACGTCGAGGCCGCTGTCGGCATGTCCCTCGCAACCGCGTTCGTACTGACGCTGTCATCGGGGAGCGCGTATTTGCTGCACCGATACCTGCTCGTGCCGTTCGAGCTCGAATACCTGCGCACGATCGCGTTTATACTCGTCATTGCCGCCAGCGTGCAGTTCACCGAAATGATGGTGAAACGCCTGAGCCCGCTGCTCCACCAGGTGCTCGGCATTTATATTCCGCTGATTGCGACGAATTGCGCAGTGCTCGGCGTGGCCCTGTTGAACGTGCAGGAGTCCGACGGGTTTATCCACTCGCTATTCTACGGTTTCGGAGCGGCCGGGGGTTTTGCGCTGGTTCTGATTATGTTCGGGGGCATTCGGGAACGGCTGGAAGCCGCGGATGTGCCGACGCCTTTCCGCGGAACCGCAATCGCCCTGATGACCGCCGGCATCATGTCGCTCGCCTTCATGGGCTTCGCCGGCATGGCGCGGGGTTGAGCCGCCACACCACATGCTAACCGCGGTTCTTATCATTGCGCTGCTCGCCCTTGTCGCCGGGCTACTGCTCAGCGTGGCGTCGCGTCGGCTACCGGCCGAGGATGGCGATCTCGTTGAACGAGTGAATGAGCTGCTGCCGCAGACGCAGTGCGCACAGTGCGGCTTCCCGGGCTGCCGCCCGTATGCGAAAGCCATCGTGGAGTCCGCCGCGCCGATCAACCTGTGCCCGCCCGGCGGCGACCAGACTGTGCAGAGGCTCGCTCAGCTACTTGGCCGAGACCCGGTACCGGTCGTTGCCGTGGCGCCGACTTCGCGCGCCGTTGCGGTGATTGACGAGTCCATGTGTATCGGCTGCACGCACTGCCGGAACGTCTGCCCCGTCGATGCCATCGTTGGCGCGCACCAGTACATGCACACCGTGATCGCTTCCGAATGCACGGGCTGCGAGCTTTGCATCGCGCCATGCCCCGTAGACTGCATCGACATGCGGAGCGCTGCGTGACCGCTCCAACGTACGATCTCGGCAAACTGCACGGCGGGCTCCGTCTGGAGAGCCACAAGTCTCCAGCAACCGCACAGGCGGTGCAGACAGTGCCGGTACCCGGGCAGCTCGTATTGCCGATCACGCAGCATGTCGGCGACCCGGCGCAGCCGATCGTCGAGATCGGTGAACGGGTTTTGAAGGGCCAGCTCATCGCCGAATCCGAAGGCGACATCGGGGCACCAGTGCACGCCTCGTCGTCGGGTAAGGTCGTTGCAATCGAACCCTGGCCTGTATCTCGCCGTTACGGCGATCGGGCTCCCTGTATCGTCATCGAGTGTGATGGCGAAGATCGCGCTATCGCCCGCGTCGAGTCGCCGCCCGCCTATGACACGGTGCCGCCCGAGGTGCTCCTTGCTCAGATTCTCCGCGGCGGAATCGTCGGACTTGGCGGCGCCGTCTTCCCGACCGCGCAAAAACTCATGCAGGCCACGACCTGCAATCTCGACTACCTGATATTGAACGGCGTCGAATGCGAGCCATACATCAGCTGCGACGACATGCTGATGCGCGAGCGTCCGCGCGCCGTACTGGGTGGCGCGCATATCCTGATGCACGCGCTCGGCATCGCCCAGGCCTATGTCGTCGTCGAGAGCGACAAGCCCGATGCGATTCGCAGCCTCGGCGATGCGCTCGCCGAGATCGACGACCCCCGGCTGATCCTAAAGCAGGTGCCGACGATTTATCCGTCCGGAGGTGAAGACCAGGTCGTACAGCTCGTCACGAACCGCGAGGTGCCGACCGGCGGGCTCCCGAGCGACGCTGGCTGCCTGGTGCAGAACGTCGGCACGGCTGCCGCGATTTATGACTGGATCATCGACCATGAACCGCTTATTTCCCGAATCTCAACGATTACGGGCGACGGAATTGCCCGCCCGATGAACGTGCTGGCCCGCATCGGCACGCCAATCGCCGATATCGTTGCCTTTGCCGGCGGGTACAACCAGGGCGTGCAGCAGCTGATCATCGGCGGGCCGATGACGGGCAAGTCGGTCACGACGGATCAGGTACCGATCGTCAAGGCGACAAACTGCATCCTCGTGCTCCGCGACGTGCCGACGTCCGGCCCGGAACTGCCCTGTATACGCTGCGGTGAATGCGCCGAAGTCTGCCCGGTCAACCTGCTGCCGCAACAGCTGTTCTGGTACGCCTGCGCGGATAACGAAGCGAAGCTGCGTGACTACGGCCTCGTCGACTGCATCGAATGTGGCTGCTGCGACCTCGTCTGTCCCAGCCACATTCCGCTGACCGCGGATTTTCGCGTGGCCAAAGCCCGAATTCAGGAGATGGCAGACGAGAAGGCCCGCGCCGAACGGGCCCGCCGCCGCTTCGAGGCGCGCCAGGAGCGTCTGGATCGCGAAAAACGCGAGCGCGACACCGAGCTGGCAGAGCAGAAGGCGGCCGCAAGAAAACGCGGTCCCGCCGCCATTGCCGAGATCCTGAAGCGCAAGCAGCATGATCGGACCGAGGACTGAGCGTGGAATTCGTGCGGCGCGAAGCGCCTTACATGGCCCCGGCGACCAGCGTTGCAGCGACAATGCAGCAGGTGCTTCTGGCACTCGTGCCTGCCGCGCTTGCACACGTCTGGTATTTCGGCCCCGGCATCATCTTCAATTTTGTCGTCGCTACGATTTTTTGTGTCGGCGGCGAAGCACTGATGGTTCAGGCCCGCGGCCGGCCGGTGGAAGTCGCTCTAGCGGACTACAGCGCAATCGTGACGGCTGCATTGCTTGCTTTTGCGCTGCCGTCGCTGACGCCCTGGTGGGTGACCGCAACCGGTGCCCTGTTTGGCATTGTCGTCGCGAAGCATTTGTACGGTGGACTCGGATTCAACGTCTTCAACCCGGCGATGGTCGGCTACGTCGTGATCCTGCTCGCATTTCCACTGCAAATGAATTTATGGCTGGCTCCGCGCATGGGAGACATCGACTACCAGTCTCTGACCATATTGCAGACGCTCGGCTACACGTTGACCGGATCGCTGCCGGAGTCGATGTCATTCGACGCCATAAGTCGCGCCACGCCGCTTGACGCGATGAAGTCCGGTCTGCGGGAGATGCGAACGTATTCCGAAATGCGCGCGAATCCTCTGATGGGTGATTTCGGCGGTCGGGGGTGGGAATGGATCGGCAATTTCATAGCGATCGGCGGTTTCTGGCTACTGATCCGTAAAATCATCCGCTGGCACATCCCCGTCGGTGTCGGCGCCGGACTGCTCGTTCCGGCCGGCATCATGTACCTGGTCGATCCCAGCACCAATCCGAGCCCCGGCTTCCATCTGTTCTCCGGCGCCACGATACTGTGCGCATTTTTTATCGCCACGGATCCCGTATCTGCCGCCACGTCGCCGCGAGGTCGGCTGATCTATGGGCTGGGCATCGGCTTCCTGATCTATGCGATTCGCCGCTGGGGCGCGTACGCCGACGGCGTTGCTTTCGCCGTTCTGCTGATGAACATGGCAACGCCGGTCATCGATACCCTGACGGTACCGCGAATCGTCGGACATCCGCGCAAACGGAAACGTCGATGAACAAGCCGCCTACCATATTCAAAACTGGCGTGACGCTCGCGCTCGTCGCGGCTATCTGCACGATGCTCGTCGCAGGCACGTATCGAATGACTGCCCCGCGAATCGCCGCGAACGAACGTGTCCTGCTCGAGCAAAGCCTGCAGCCGGCGCTCGCCGGGATCTTCTACGACAGTGGGGTGACCGAATCGAGGGTTGTCATACCACCACCCCACGATCTTCCCGGACGGGATCCCGCAGTCGTTTATCGGGTTTATGCCGCGGGCGAACCGGTGGCTGCCCTATTCGCCATCACGGCACCCGACGGTTACGCCGGTCCGATCAGAATTCTCGTCGGCGTCGATCTGCAGGGAGCCGTTAGCGGCGTGCGCATTCTCTCGCACCGCGAGACGCCCGGCCTCGGTGACAAAATCGATGCTTCGCGAAGTGACTGGATCTATCAGTTCGACGGACGGTCGCTCGGCAATCCCGAGCTCGCGGGCTGGGCGATACGCGATGACGGTGGCGAGTTCGACCAGCTGACCGGAGCCTCTATTACTCCACGCGCCGTCATCAATGCGATTGCGGACACGCTGGTATACTTCGCCGCTCATCGCGACGAGATCTTTGCCATGCCGGCGAGTACGGACGAAGCCTCGTGAACGGTAGCCTGGGCGACAAATTTCTGCCGGGACTGTGGCGGGACAATCCCGGTCTCGTCCAGCTCCTCGGGCTATGTCCCCTGCTTGCCGTAACGACGTCCCTGGTCAACGGCATCGGGCTCGGTCTTGCGACCCTTGCGGTGCTGACGCTATCGAATGGACTCGTTTCCGCATCGCGCCGCCTCATTCTTCCCGAGATTCGCATCCCAATCTACGTGCTGATCATTGCGAGTCTCGTAACCTGCATAGAGCTGGCCTTCAAAGCCTTTTTCCCGACGCTGGATCGTTCACTCGGAATTTTCATCCCGCTCATAGTCACGAACTGCGCGATTGTTGCCCGAGCCGAACTCTATGCGTCGCGTCACCCCCTGGCCGACAGCCTGATCGATGGTCTCGCCATGGGAACGGGCTTCGCACTGCTGCTTATGGCAATCGGTGTTTTCCGGGAACTCGTCGGCCAGGCGTCGCTGTTTTCCGGATTGGACATGCTGATCGGCGGCGAAGCCGTGCGCGGCATCGTTCTTGCCGACGCCGGCCTGCTGCTCGCGATTTTGCCGCCCGGCGCTTTTTTCAGCCTAGCGCTCGCCGTTGCGCTCAAAAACGCACTAGATCGTCGGCGCCGGCTGTTGAGCAACGTGCGGGTAGCACGCAATCCGCGGCGTGCGCGCTGATACAATCGTGAACCGCGACAAGCGCGCCGCAATTTTTTGCGAGCTGAAGAGAAGGAATCCCCGGCCGACGACGGAGCTCCGCTATGCCAACGCCTTCGAACTCCTGATTGCGGTAATTCTCTCTGCCCAGGCAACGGACGTCAGCGTCAACAAGGCCACGGAGCAGTTATTCAAAGTGGCGAACACGCCCGGTGCAGTGCTCAAACTCGGATTGCGCGGGCTCAAGAAATACATTCGCACGATTGGCCTCTACAACAGCAAAGCCGAGAACATCATCAAGACGTGCCGGATACTGGTCGAAAAACACGGTGCCGATGTGCCGCGGTCCCGCGCCGAGCTGGAAGCCCTGCCCGGCGTCGGCCGCAAGACTGCAAACGTCATTCTGAACACGGCATTCGGCGAGCCGACGATCGCCGTGGACACGCATATTTTTCGCGTTGCCAACCGGACCGGACTCGCGAAAGGCAAGACGCCGCTCGAGGTGGAAAAGCGCTTGACCCGACTCGTCCCGGTGGAGTTTCGAAAGGACGCGCATCATTGGCTCATTCTGCATGGCCGCTATGTCTGCAAAGCACGCAAGCCGCTGTGTCGCGAATGCGCGATTCGCGCATGGTGTGAATACCGGCACAAGGTGCTCGAATGATCTTTGGTCAGGACCGAACGGCGATGCGCCGAGCCTGGGCGGACGCGTGGAGAAAGCATTGCGAGAACGTGCCGCTTACGCCCCTGGAACGGCAGATTGTCGCGGTGGTCGAAGAGCACCCCGAATATCAGGATACGCTCGTGCAAGAGATCGACAGGGAGTACACGCCAGCGGCGGGACGGACGAATCCGTACCTGCACATGGGTTTGCACCTTGGCCTTCGTGACCAGGTTGCAACCGATCGACCCGCCGGTATCGCCGCAGTGTACGGCGTTCTCGTTAATCAATTCGGCGACAGGCATGTAGCCGAGCATCGTATGATCGATTGCCTGGCCGAGACGCTTTGGGAGGCCGGGCGTACTGCCGGAACGCCCGACGAGACCCGCTACCTGGAGCGGCTGCAACGGTTGGCGCGGTAATGCCGCGATGAGCGATAAACGGCGCAATATCCGCCCAGCACGGGGGCCCACAGAGTCTGGGCGGCGCCCGGGGCAAGTCGCTCAATACACTCGCGCACTGCCACGGCGAAGCGCCGGATCAGCTGCGTCGGTGCGGCTGTAATATCCCCAAGTTCCTGCTGGTCTGTTAGCCTGACAGCCCGGCAAAATTCAGCGTCCGTGCTCTCCCTCTTATGAGCAAAACTCGATCACAGTATCCGGTTCACGGGGCCGGCCTCGGCCTGCGGAGGCCGCTTATCGACAAGCTCATGGCCGATCCACCTGCCGAGGTGGACTTCATGGAGGTCGCTCCGGAAAACTGGATACACGTAGGCGGGCGTCTCGGGAAAAAGCTGCGATTTTTCACGGAACGATACCCGTTCGTCATCCATGGCCTGTCACTCAATATCGGCTCTCCCGCGCCGCTCGACGAGCAGCTCGTGCGTGACATCCGCGATTTCATGTCGGAGCATGATATCCGGTTGTATTCCGAGCATCTGAGCTATACCGGTGACGACGGTCAGCTTTACGATCTCATGCCGATACCTTTCACCGAGGAGGCGGTACGCTACGTCGCGACGCGGATTCGCCGCGTTCAGGACATTCTCGGCCAGCGCATGGCGCTCGAAAATGTCTCCTATTACACACCCATAGACGCATCCCTCGACGAAGCCGACTTCGTGAACGCCGTCCTGGACGCTGCCGACTGCGATCTGATGCTCGACATCAACAATATCGTCGTCAACAGCATCAATCACGGCTACGATGCCCGCGCGTTCATGCTGCGCATGCCGCGCGAGCGAATTCGTTACTTCCACATCGCCGGCCATGATGTCGAAGCGCCGGACCTGCGCATCGATACCCACGGCGCACCGGTCGACGATCAGGCCTGGCAGCTGCTCGCGGAAGCTTATGCGCATTTCGGGCCTGTCCCGACGCTGCTGGAACGCGACTTCAATTTTCCGCACATTCGCGAGCTGCTGGCGGAAGTCCGGCGGATACGTGACCTGCAGCTGACCGCGTCGGAGGGAACCGCCGCGCATGGCTGAGCTGCCGGGCTTCCAGCAAGAACAGCTCGCGTTTGCGGCGCACATCCGGGACCCGGAGCATGCGCCGCTGCCGGCAGGCATCGACGACCGGCGCATGGCGATCTATCGCCGGCTGTTTTTCAACAACCTCAGGAACCTGCTGGGAACCATGTTTCCGGTGCTCCGGAAGCTGCACGAGCCGGCCCGCTGGAACCGCATGATTCGCCTGTTCATGCAGCGTCATAGGGCGCAGACGCCGTATTTTCTGCAGCTCCCCGCGGAATTTCTGGAGTTTCTGCAGCACGAGTACCCGCACTCCGCCGAGGACTTTCCGTTCCTCGTCGAGCTGGCACACTACGAGTACATCGAGCTCGCCTTGTCGATTTCGACAGAGGCCAACGATCTCGAGGGCGTCGATCCCAACGGCGATCTGCTCGACGAGGTGCCGGTGAAATCGCGGCTGGCCTGGATCTATGCGTATACGTTTCCGGTACACCGCATAAGCGTCGACTTTCTGCCGATGGAGCCCGAAACCGAGCCTGTGCACCTCGCCGTCTACCGCGATACTGACGACGATGTCGGTTTTCTCGAGCTGAATCGGGTCAGCGCAGCGCTGCTCGCTCTGCTCAACGCCAACGCCGAAGGTCTCACCGGCGCCGAACTGCTGCAGTCCCTGGCAAACAAGATCGGCTACGCGGACGGCGACGCTTTTCTGCGGCACGGTCAGGAGGCGCTCGAGCACATGCGTAAGCTGGAAATTGTCACGGGCACGCGCCCACCCAAGCAAGGAGACGAACAATGAACAAGCTGCTCGCGCTATGGGATCCGATCGATCGCTTTCTCGACGGGTCCGGCGACTGGTTCGCCCTGCTGCTGATCAGGCTGCTGATGGGCTACGAGTTCGGCAAGGCGGGCCTGATGAAATTCAACGGCAACAACTGGTTCGCCAACGTCCAGGATAATTTCCCTTTTCCTTTCAATGTATTACCCGTGGAGCTGGGCTGGTTCATGGCGACCTGGACCGAGATCCTGGGCGGTATCTGCCTGGTCATCGGCCTGTTCACGCGCTTTTGGGCCTCGGGCCTGATTGTCGTGACCGTGGTCGCGATTTTCGCGGTGCATTTGCCCGATGAGTGGTCGTCCCTCGCGGAGCTCTGGAAAGGCTATTCCGTCACGAACAAGGGGTTCGGGAATTTCCGGATTCCCCTGCTGTTCATCGCAATGCTGATTCCGCTCGTGTTTCGAGGTCCCGGCAAGCTCAGTATCGACCAGTTCCTGAAGAAGACCCTCAGCCGCTGACGAGCCGGTCGCTGCCGGCCGGTCCCGGCACACAGTACGGGGATACGAGCATGTCGAACGCCATGGATATGATCGCCACGGTCCTCCAGTGGATGGCGATTCTGTTCGTTTTCGTCGTGGGTCTTGCGGTGCTCGCGATCATCGTTATGTACGTCATCGACGTCAGCCAGACGAAGCACACGGTGCGTCGCAACTTCCCGGTAATCGGCCGGTTCCGCTATCTGTTCGAGGAACTCGGAGAATTCTTTCGCCAGTATTTCTTCGCACTCGATCGCGAGGAGATGCCGTTCAATCGTGCACAACGTTCCTGGGTCTATCGGGCCGCGAAAGGTGTAGACAACACCGTTGCCTTCGGCTCGACACTGAATTTGAATCCGCCCGGGACGCCGATATTCGTCAACTGTCCGTACCCCACGCTGTCCGAGGACGCGGCGCCCACCTCAACGCTGCGAATTGGCCCGTATGCTCGCCGGCCATTCGATGCAAAATCGATATTCAACGTCTCGGCCATGAGCTACGGCGCGCTGTCGAAGCCGGCCGTGCTGGCACTCTCCAACGGCTCGCGCATGGC
>JBFJOC010000018.1:0-43744 GCA_041617855.1 Woeseiaceae bacterium
ACGCGCAGCCACATCGGCGCCCGCTCATTATTGGCAGACAGGACCTCGTGCCATTTCTCAGGCCAGTCGCCGCGCAGTGCATCGATCAGCCACTGCGGATGGCTGTACGCGGCCTCTTCGTTAGACGGAGCCTTGTCGACAATTCGGTCGCGGATGAAGCGCCGCAGCACGGCATTGATCATTGGCGCAAACTTGGGCCGGCGGAGGATTCGCGCCGCCTCGACGGTCTGTGATACGGCCGCATGATCGGGTATGCGAGTGTACGTCAGCTGGTAGACACCGATCGCAAGCAGCGCGCTTATCAGCGAGTCCCGCGACTTCAGCGGTTTTTTGACCAGCCCGTCGATCCAGTCATGGAGCTGCCAGTGGTGGCGCAGACAGCCGTAGGCGAGCAGCCTGACCAGCGCCCGCCCGTCTTCAGGAACGGACGGCTCCCGCGCCTCGAGCGCCGCGTCCAGAGATCGGCCCCCGGACACGACAGCGTCGACAATCTGCGCCGCTGATGCGCGCAGCTTCGCCCCTGTCCCCGGCCCGGCCATGCCGCTCAGCCCAGGCGACTGCCGAGCAAGTCGACCTGCTCACTCAATTCACGCGCCGAAACCGGCCGGCGGCCGGCCCGCTGCAGTGTTTGCATTTTCAGAGTGCCGTCGGACGTCGCCACCACGATGCCGTCTGCGCCAGCGGCGACCACGGTCCCCGGCGGCGCATCAATGGGCGCCGCCGCCTCGGCGCGCCAGCATTTGATGATCTGCTTACCGAATTCGAAATACGCGCCCGGCACCGGATTGTAGGCACGCACCGTACGCTCGAGCTCGAGTGCCGATCTCTGCCAGTCCAGGGCCGCGTCCGCCTTAGTGATTTTTCCCGCATAGCTCGCCTGGCTGTCGTCCTGCGCGGCGGCGGCCAGGTCGCCGCTCAGAATGTCTTCGAGATGCCGCAGCAGGAGCTCGCCGCCGAGTGCCGCGAGCCTGTCGTGCAGTTTCCCCCCCGTCTCCCGTGCGCCGATCGGCGTTTCGGCACGCACGTATACCGGCCCGCAGTCGAGGCCTCTCGTCACGGCCATCAACGAGACGCCGGTCGTCTCGTCCCCCGCGAGTATCGCAGCCTGAATCGGCGCTGCGCCACGCCAACGCGGCAGCAGCGACGCGTGAACGTTCACCCATCCGGCCTGTGGAATGTCGAGAATCGCCTGCGGCAGAATCAGTCCGTAGGCCGCAACGACGCCGATATCGGGCGCAAGCTCGCGAATCTCCGGCTCCCAGCGCGAGTCTCGCAGCGACTCGGGCTCGAGCACCGGAATTTTCTCGGCCACGGCGAGCTGCTTCACCGGGCTCGGGGTCATGCGCTTGCCGCGGCCCGCAGGGCGGTCCGGTTGAGTCAGCACGGCGATCGGTGCATAGCCGGCCGTAATCAGCGCTTCGAGGCACCGCAGCGCGAATGCCGGGGTGCCGGCAAACAGGATTCGGGGCTTGGATGCGATTTCAGAATTCCCCGTAGCCGAATGGACTGCAACGCATAGCGTCCCGCCGGCACCGTGTCCCGAACGATTGCGATCCGCGCCGGGTTAGACTACGGCATCTGCGGTCTTATGCCGCCGATCCTTCAATAGTCGCTTGCGGATGCGTTGCCGCTTCGCCTCGGAGAGGTAATCGACGAACAGCTTGCCGTCGAGGTGATCGATTTCATGCTGGATACATACTGCCAGCAGTCCCTCGGCTTCCATCTCCACCTGGTTACCGTCGCGATCGATAAAGCGCACGCGGATGTGTTCGGCCCGTTCGACCTCCTCGTAATAACCAGGCACCGACAGGCAGCCCTCCTCGGTCACGGTAACCCCGTCCTTCTCGACTATGACGGGGTTCACGAGCGCATGGGGTTCGCTTTGGTTCGACGAGACGTCGGCCACGAGCAGCCGCCGGTGAATGTCCACCTGCGTAGCCGCGAGACCGATGCCCGGCGCCGCGTACATTGTCTCGAACATGTCGTCGATGAGCGCCCGCAGCTTGTCGTCGACGACCTCGACGGGCTTGGCCCGCTTCCGTAGGCGCGGATCCGGAAATTCCAATATTTTGAGTCTTGCCATGTATGTGTCGTCTGCCGCGGCCTGCAGGCGTGGCAGATTACCGTTCCTGCGAGCCCCGACGCCCTGGACTAACTTCAACAGATCCTACGATTATCGCCTAAATGTTTGACTTTATTAAATAAGATATCGGACAATGCCGCCTGCATTCCGACCATCCAGTACCCTGCCAGCGCTCGAATTGTGACGCACTTGGCAGCCCCGGACACTGCGGAACGACATATTATAGCAATGCCAAAAAGCTAAGGGTCTCAACACTTTGTAGGGAGCACCTAGGTGACCATGTCCCCACGCGATAGCGCTTCATCCATCCATTTCCGGCTGTCGGCTGTTCTGTTTACGCTGACCTTGGCCGGCTGCGGGTTGAATCCGTTTGCCGGTGACGACGACCAGGCGGCACCGGTTCCCGTCTATACCGGCTCGCAGGCGGCGGGCAGCCCGGGATCGCTGAACACGGGCACCACGCAGGCCGCGCCGACTTACAGCGAGCCGGCCCTGCAGAAAGTCAGCGACCCAGTGCCGCTGGCAACGGGTGCGCCTAACGAATACGTCGTTAAAGTCGGCGATACGCTCTGGGACATCGCGGCCACGTTCCTCAAGGACCCCTGGTTTTGGCCCGAAATCTGGTACGTCAACCCCGACATCGAGAATCCGCATCTCATTTATCCCGGCGACGTGCTGGGCCTTGTCTATATAGATGGCGAACCGCGCATCACGACCACGCGCGCGTCCACCTATCGCCTGTCCCCGCAGGCGCGGGTGACACCCCTCACCGACGCCGTCGTCAGCGTGCCCTACGAAGCGATCGCGTCGTTTCTGAGCACCGGCGTCGTCCTCGAGAAGAGTCAGATCGACAGAATGCCGTACATGGTCGCCTCACGAGGTGACCATTTGATCGCCGCGGCGGGCAACAAGATTTACGTACGTGGTTCGGGCATCGGCGAGCCCGGCACACGTTACAACGTCATTCAGATAGGCGATCCGCTTTACGACCCTGAAGACAACCGCCTCGTCGGCTACCAGGGTCTGATGGTCGGCGAGGGACACATCGAGCGTCGCGGCGATCCAACGACGATGTCTCTCACGGATACGAGCCGTGAAGTGAAGCAAGGCGATCGCCTGCTGCCCGAAACGATCGATATTCCGCTCAATTTCTTTCCAAAAGCACCCGCGAACGTTATCGACGGACAGATAATTTCAGTCGTCGGCGGCGTAACCCAGATCGGTCAGTATCAGGTCGTCGTCGTCAACAGAGGCGCAAATCATGGTCTGGCCGTTGGCGACGTGCTGACGGTATTCCAAAAGGGTGATCTGGTGAGAGACCGAGTGGCCGGCGGCAAGGTCAGATTGCCAGATGAATCCGCTGGTACCGTCATGGTATTCAAGGTTTTCGATCGCATCGGCTTCGGCCTTGTCATGGAGGCAACCGAGGCGCTTCACGTGCACGACTACGTTCGCAATCCGATCTGATTCAAAGTTTGCATTCAGGACCAAAGACGGCGCCTTTGGCGCCGTTTTTTTTTCGCTTAACTCCACGCCGTCGCCATAAATTCGACCGGCCCGATCACCTTGTCGCGGTATCATCTCAGGCTATTGCCGTCCACCTGAAAACGTCCCATGAGTGACAGCAACCGCGCATGGCTGATTCTCGCGAATGCGCGGGTTACCGCGAACGAATACCTGTCGCTCGAGACTCGGTATGGTGGGGCCGACGAAATCATTGCGGCACCGACATCGAGTCTCGCCGATGCCGGCCTGTCGGACTGGAAATGCCGCACGATCAAGAAAGTGTCAGATACCCAGCTGGAACGTGAAGATGCCTGGCTCGCGGAGGATCGGCACACGCTGGTTACGCTGCGCGATGCCGCCTATCCGGAACTGTTGGCACAGCTCAGGGACCCCCCGCTGCTGCTCTACGTCGATGGAGACCCCAACGTACTGCACCTGCCGGCGCTTGCGATCGTCGGCAGCCGTAATCCTACCGCTGGCGGCAAGCGCAACGCCCGCGATTTTTCCCGGTATCTGGGCCGCATGGGGTTCTGTATCGTCAGCGGACTCGCGCAGGGCATCGACGCCGCCGCGCATCGCGGGGCTCTCGACGTCGGCGCAGCTACCGTCGCCTTCCTGGGCCACGGTATCGATCACGTCTACCCCGCCGAGAACCGGGATCTCGCCCACGACATCGCTGCCGCAGGGGCGCTCGTAAGCGAGTTTCCGCTGGGAACGCCGCCCGAGCGGCACCACTTTCCGGAACGCAATCGCCTCATCAGCGGGCTGTGCCTCGGCACGCTCGTCGTCGAGGCAGCAAGACGCAGCGGCTCACTCATTACGGCGAGGTTGGCGGCCGAACAAGGTCGGGAGGTGTTCGCACTGCCGGGCTCTATCCATAATCCGCTGGCGCGCGGATGCCACGCACTGCTCAGGGCGGGAGCCAAGCTGGTCGAAACCGGAGACGACATAGTCACCGAACTGGGTCCCCTTGTCACACACATGCTGCAATATCCTGAAGAATCAGACGAAAAAGTCGATGCCGCCGCGAGCGAGGACGCTGAATATGTCGAGTTGCAAAAATACCTGAGCCATGACCCTGTTGGCATCGACGAGTTGGCGCGAAGTTCGGGTTTGACGATCGAGAAGCTTTCCTCCATGCTTCTGATCCTGGAGCTTGAAGGAAGGGTAGAAGCACTGTCCGGCGGACGGTACTCACTCACAAAGTAAACATATCTGGATCGCCTGCCAAAGGGAGTAGCTCCAGGCATGAAAGAAAACGTACTCGACGTATTGATGTACCTCTTCGAGACCTACGTCGACACCGATCAAGACCCCGAGACCGACCAAAACGAACTGCGCAACGAACTCCTGCGCGCCGGTTTCGGCGATACTGAAATCGATCGCGCGTTGGACTGGCTCGATGGCCTGACCGAACACCAGGATAGCCTCGTCTACAATGCGCAAACCGAGAACGGCACCCGCATCTACAATGACCTGGAACAGTCACGTATCGATGTCGGTTGCAGAGGCTACATTTCCTATCTTGAGCAGATAGGTATCCTGTCGCCCCCGCAGCGCGAAATCCTGGTCGACCGTCTGCTCGCTCTGGATACGCCGGACATCGATGTCGATCAGGTCAAATGGGTCGTCTTGATGGTCCTGTTCAGCCAGCCCGGCCAGGAACACGCATACGCGCGCATGGAGGACCTTGTTTTCGAGGAAAGCTCGGGCGTCGTTCACTAGCCCTGCTCGCCGGTTCCCGATCAGTCACCTGGCGTTATCTAACGGTTCGGCGCGGGATTTATATCAGCGACTCCCGCGATTCGGCACGGTCTCCGAATTGCGATTTCCTTGACAGACCATTATCAAGTGTGTCATCAACCGCGGCGAACCGCGCGGCTGATAAGCTTCCGGGCTGGCGTCACGTAGTCGAATGCCGCAGCGTAGCTCACTATATATTACCTCGATGCCGAAGAATCTCGTCATAGTTGAGTCGCCTGCCAAGGCGAAGACGATTAGTAAGTACCTTGGCAAGGATTTTGAAGTCATGGCCTCCTACGGTCATGTCCGCGATCTTGTACCCAAAGCCGGCGCGGTCGACCCGGAAAACAGCTTCACGATGAAATATCAGGTTATCGATCGTAACGAAAAACATGTCAACGCAATAATCCGAGCGTTGAAGAAGGCCGATGCCCTGTTTCTCGCGACGGACCCCGACCGCGAAGGTGAAGCCATATCGTGGCACCTCGTCGAATTACTGAAGGAAAAGAAGGCGCTCAACGGTAAGCCCGTGCATCGGGTCGTTTTCTACGAAATCACGCAGCGCGCCGTTCAGGAGGCGATGGAACACCCACGGGAAATATCCGACGATCTCGTTGGAGCACAGCAAGCGCGGCGGGCGCTCGACTATCTTGTTGGTTTCAACCTGTCCCCGCTTTTGTGGAAGAAAGTGCAGCGCGGATTGTCGGCTGGGCGCGTGCAGAGCCCGGCGCTTCGCATGATCGTCGAGCGGGAACTCGAGATCGAGGCGTTCAAATCGCGTGAGTACTGGACCATCGAGGCAGACGTCAGCAAGGACGGTCAGCCGTTTACCTCGCGACTGGTACGGTATCGCGGCGAAAAAGTCGAACAGTTTAGCTTCCAGAACGAATCCGAAGCCCAGGAGGTCGAGTCGACGCTCGCAGCAGCTGCCGACGGCGAGCTCAAGTCCGTTTCCGTCAAGAAGCGCCAGCGACGCAGGAACCCGGCGGCACCCTTCACAACCTCTACGCTGCAGCAGGAAGCCTCACGCAAGCTCGGTTTGAGTGCTCAATGGACTATGCGCATCGCGCAAAAGCTGTACGAAGGAATCGAGTTGCCGGAGGAGGGCAACGTCGGTCTCATCACCTATATGCGCACCGATTCGGTCACAATTGCCAATGCCGCCATCGACGAAATCCGCGAGGTCATCGGAGATCGCTATGGCCGTAAGAACGTTCCGGAGTCGCCACGCGTATTCAAGACAAAATCGAAAAACGCGCAAGAAGCCCATGAAGCGATTCGACCGACGTCCGTAGCCCGTACGCCGGAATCTCTAAAGGGCGCATTGGACAGTAAACAGCTGCGACTTTACACCCTGATCTGGCAGCGAACCATGGCCTCGCAGATGGTGCCGGCGCTATTCGACACCGTGGCCATCGATTTTGCCGCTGGTCCCGAAGAAACCGGACACCGCTTGCGTGCAAACGGCTCCGTGCTCGTGGAGCCCGGGTTCATAGCCGTCTACAAGGAAGGCAAGGACGACAACGATGATGACGAGGGAGACCGGCTGCTACCCGAGATTGCGGAGGGCGACGTTGTCAGCCTCGACAAGCTGAGGCCCGAGCAGCACTTCACCGAACCGCCACCACGATTCACGGAAGCGAGCCTCGTTAAGGCACTCGAGGAATACGGCATTGGCAGACCGTCGACGTACGCGAACATCATAGCCACGTTGAAAAATCGTGAATATGTCGACATGGATTCCAAACGGTTCGTACCGACGGACATCGGCCGAATCGTCAACGCATTTCTTACAGAACATTTCACACAATACGTCGACTACGAGTTCACGGCCAGGCTCGAGGACGATCTCGATGCCGTATCGCTCGGCGAGAAGGACTGGGTGCCGCTCCTCGACGAATTCTGGAGACCATTCCAGGCACTGTGCGAAGACAAGGAAGCGTCGGTGACCCGCGAGCAGGTGGCACAAGCACGGGAACTCGGCACGCATCCGAAAACCGGCAAGCCTGTAACGGTGCGTATCGGCCGCTTCGGTCCGTTCGTTCAGATCGGGACCAAGGACGACGACGAAAAGCCGAAATTCGCGGGCCTGCGTCCCGGCCAGAAAATGAGCGACATAACCCTCGAAGAAGCGCTGGAACTCTTCAAATTGCCGCGCAAGCTGGGCAAGACGCCGGACGGACTGGCGGTCAGCGCGAGCGTCGGGCGGTTCGGCCCGTACATTCGCTATGGCGACAAATACGTTTCCATGCGTGACGACGACCCGTACACGATCGAATTGCCGCGGGCTCTGGAACTCATTGAAGAAAAGAAGATTGCTGACGCCAACCGGATCATTCAGGATTTCGAGGATGAGGAAATCCAGGTCTTGAACGGACGCTACGGACCGTACGTCACGAACAAGAAGAAAAATGCGCGGGTTCCGAAAGACCGCGACCCGAAAACGCTGACGCTCGACGAGTGCAGGGACCTGCTCGAAGCTGCGCCCGAGCGTCGTCGCCGGGGCAAGAAAAAGAAAAAGACCAGAGCCGATACAGGTGACGGCGACTCGGTTAACGTCCGTAAAAAAGCTGCCGCGAAGAAAAAGGGCGCGAAAAAAAAGAGCGCGAAAAAAAAACCGTCGCGTAAGAAAACCGCCCGCAAGAAAGCTGCTACGAGGAAGTCCGGCAGCGAGAAGACGGCTGGCTGACAGCGCGGAACGCGCATGAATATGGTCATTCGCCGGACCGCCGATATTTTGCTGGGCGGTGGCGTCATCGCTTATCCCACCGAGGGAGTCTTCGGGCTCGGTTGCCTTCCTGACGATGCCGACGCGGTGCTGCGCGTGCTCGCTATCAAGCGCCGCGACCCGTCCAAGGGGCTGATCCTGATCGCGGACGCGGCGACGACGCTCGAGGGCTGGATCGCAATGTCGGTGACGGCCATTCCAAATCCGAAGCCGGCCCGGCCGATAACCTGGATCGTGCCTGCCGGTCCCGCGGTGCTCCCGATAGTGTCTGGCATGCGCGCGAGCGTTGCCGTGCGGATCACAACGCATCCGATCGCCCGAGCGCTCTGCAGCGCTACCGGGTCGCCGCTCGTTTCTACGAGCGCCAATCTTGCCGGCGAACGGCCTGCGCGGACTCGTTTCGTGCTTCGCCGAAAGTTCGCGAGTCTTGTAGACTTCGTCGTTCCGGGTGACTGTGGGCCGGCGCCCGGTCCTTCGGAGATTCGCGATCTTGTGACAGATCGAATAGTGCGTCCGGCGTAAATATGAACGAGATCGATAACGTCAAGGAATACCTGCAGAGTTTGCAGCTTCGCATCGTCGCGGAGCTCGGCGAACTCGACGGCGCGGGGACGTTTCAGCGCGATAGCTGGACCCGGCCGGGGGGCGGCGGAGGCTTGAGCTGTGTGCTGTCGAACGGCGCGGTATTCGAGCAGGCCGGTGTCGGATTTTCCCACGTGCACGGCAGCGAGATGCCGCCGTCGGCAACGAAGGCGCGCCCGGAGCTCTCTGGCCAGAGCTTCCAGGCGCTGGGCGTGTCGCTCGTCATTCATCCGCTGAACCCTTACGTGCCGACCACGCACGCCAACCTGCGCTTCTTTTGCACGGTCGGCGGCGAGGATGAGAGACCCGTGTGGTGGTTCGGCGGCGGTTTCGACCTGACGCCCTACTATCCATTCATGGAAGACGTCATCCACTGGCACATGACCGCGAAAGCTGCTTGCGAGCCGTTCGGCAAAGACGTCTATCGACGCTACAAAGAGTGGTGCGACGAATATTTCTACCTGAAGCATCGCGGCGAGACGCGCGGAGTCGGCGGCCTGTTTTTCGACGATCTCAACGCGTGGGGCTTCGAGAAGAGTTTCGCGTTTCTCAAGTCGGTAGGCGATGCGTTTCTACCTGCGTACCGACCCATAGTGCAAAAGCGCAAGAACCATCGCTACGGCGAGCGCCAGCGCGAATTCCAACTTTACCGACGGGGCCGCTATGTCGAGTTCAATCTCATCTACGATCGCGGTACGGTATTCGGGCTGCAGTCCGGCGGTCGAACCGAATCGATCTTGATGTCGCTACCGCCGCGTGTGCGCTGGGAGTACAGCTGGCAGCCCGAAGCCGGTTCACCCGAGGCTAAACTGTATACGGATTTCTTACGGCCGCGGGATTGGCTCGCTGAGGGGGCCCGGGCAAGCGCATAACCCCGGAACCAAGACTCATACACTGAGGTTTCGATGCGAGTCCGACCGATCGCCATCGCTTTGTTACTGACCGCCGCCGCCAGCCCGGCGGCGGAGCATGCTTCGGCCCTTCGCGACGCCGGGAGCTTGGGCGGCATTCGACTCGCCGGCAGTGAAGATCCGCGGTCGCACAAAGTGTATATCGTGCAGTTGACGGCACCGTCGATCGCGCACCATCACGCCCGGAAAATCTCCGCCGCATCGAAGCTGACAACCGCGACTGCCGCACCGCGCTTCGACAGTACTCGCCCCGACATACAGGCCTATGGTGCAGAACTCGCGGCCCAGCAGGATCGAATCCTCTCCCGCGCAGGCCCGAATGTCGAAGTCGTCTATCGCTATCGGTACGCGCTGAACGGCTTTGCGGCACGCATGCACCCGGCCACCGCCCACAAGATCTCGGTGATGCCTGAGGTCGCATACGTCTGGGAAGACGAGGTCAGACCGCTGGCGACGAATTTCAGCCTCGACTTTCTCGACCTTTTCGATGGCGAGAAAGGGCTTCGCGGCGGCGCGGGCCTGGATGGCGAAGGCATCGTCATCGGTTTCATCGACAGCGGCGTCGCTCCGGAGCATCCGGCCCTCAGGGATGCGCGGGAGGCAGATCGGCCACGCATTTGCCGGAGCAGTTGGGCCGAAAACTCGCTCTTGGGCCGCTGGCTTTGCCGGCGGTTCGACAAGCGCGCCGATGTAATACTGTTCGAGCCCCCGGAAAGCTGGAACGGCAGCTGCCGGACCGGGGAGCGTTTCGCCGCGACGGACTGTAACAACAAGCTCATCGGCGCGCGTTTTTTCATAAGCGGCGCAGAGAATTCAGGTCCGCTCGACGAGGGCGAGATTCGCTCCGCTCGGGACGTCGACGGCCACGGGACTCACACTGCGACAACCGCCGCGGGCAATCGCGTCAAGGCGTCGATTTTCGGAACCTTCATCGGGCGCATCCAGGGCATTGCGCCGCGGGCCCGGGTTTCCGTCTACAAGGCTTGTTGGCTTCGCCCCGGTGACACCCGGGCGAGCTGTAATACCTCCGATCTAGCGAACGCAATCGACGCCGCGGTAGGCGACGGAGTGGACGTCATCAACTACTCGGTCGGCAGTTCGCTACGCGACGTGACTGCGCCCGATGACGTCGCGCTCCTCGCGGCTGCCAAGGCCGGCGTTTTTACCGTCGTCGCGGCCGGTAACGAGGGCCCCAACCTTGGCACGATCGGCTCACCGGCCGGCGGCCCTTGGGTAATTACGGCTGCCGCATCGAGCCGCGACGGCGAAAACTCCGTCGAAGCGCTCGAAGTGACGGCACCGCCCGTCGTCGCAGGCAGATACGCCGTGCGTGAAGCGAATTTCACGCCGGCTCTCGAGGATCGTGATCCCATCGAGGGGACGCTCGTGCTAGCGGACGATGCCGATGAAACGCTTGCCGGCGGCGCGCCGGGCACGACATCGGATGCCTGTGAGGCGCTGGTCAACGACATGGACATGTCCGGGAACATTGCGTTCATTCAACGCGGCGGCTGTGAATTCGACGTAAAGATCGCGAACGCCGAGGATGCCGGTGCAGTCGCGGTGGTCGTTTACAACATTGCCGGCGATCCGATCGTCATGAACGGCACGCCCGGGCTGTCGGACATACCGGCCCTCATGATCGGTCAGGCAGACGGCAATCTGATTCGTGCAGAACTCGACGCCGGTAACGAGGTCACCGTGATCCTCGACAAGGGTCTGCTGCTGACGACACCCGATGACGGCAACGTCATGGGCGGTTTCTCGGCACGCGGACCGGGCCCGGCGCCGGACATCTTAAAGCCCGACGTGACGGCGCCCGGCATCAATATTCTGGCCGGCTTCACGCCGGATGCCGCGAATACGATGATGGGCGAGAATTTCGCCTATCTGACCGGCACGTCCATGTCGACGCCACACGTCGCCGGCGTGGCCGCGCTACTGCGACAGGGCCGCCCGGACTGGAGCCCCGCCGTGCTCAAGTCGGCGCTCATGACGACGGCCCGGCAATCGGTTAACGGGGCCGACGGACAAACGCCGGCCACGCCGTTCGATTTCGGGGCCGGCCATATCGTCCCGAACGACGCGCTAAATCCCGGGCTGGCCTACGACGTATCGAACGACGAGCTCGACGCGTTTGCCTGCGGCATCGCGTCGCCCGGAGTGGAAACCGCGACCTGCGACCGTCTTGAAGCGGCGGGCCTGTCATTCGAGGCAGCCGACCTCAATCAGCCAGCGATTGCCGTAAGCCAGCTCGCGAGCGAGAGGAGCGTTCGCCGCACGGTTACGAATGTAAGCGATGAAGCCGGGTCGTACATGGCGACCGTGGTTCAGCCCGCCGGCGTGTCGGTGATTGTGAATCCGGCGACGCTCACTCTCGCGCCGGGCGAGTCCATCGCGTATGACGTGACGCTGACGTACGAGTCCGGCCCGCTCGATCTCTGGCGATTCGGCTCACTTACCTGGGAAGGCGACCGGCATTCCGTCTACAGCACGCTCGCCGTGCGGCCCGTTTCGGTCAGTGCGCCGGCCGAGATTACTGCTATAGGCGCCGACGGTAGCGGTTCTTTTCCCGTCGAATTCGGCTACACCGGAAGCTACACGCCTCGCGTCCACGGGCTCAGGCTGCCGCTCGTCATAAACGGTTTTGTCGACGAAGATCCAACGAAGACCTTCTCGTTCCGCACCGTCAATGGTGTCACGGCGCACCTCATCGATGTTCCCGGCAGTCAGCTGTATCTTCGCTTTGCGTTGTTCGATGCGCTCACGGACGGCGATGATGATCTCGACATGTACGTTTATTTCTGTCCCGACAACGTCAACTGCAACAAGATTGGTGAAAGCGGCAAAGAGACGTCCGAGGAAGAATTCAATGTCGTGCTGCCCACAGCAGGGCGGTATGCCGTGCTGATCCACGGCTTCGAAACCGACAACGTCGCCGGCGGGCCCGGCGCAAATTATTCGTTACTCGGCTGGTCGTTTGGCCTCGTAGACGATCAGGGAAACATGACCGCGAGTGGCCCCTTGTCGGTCACCGCTGGAACGACGGAGAATATCGACTTCACGTGGTCAGGGTTGGCCACAAACACGATCTATCTCGGCGGCATATCGCACAACACGCCGCAGGGACTGTCGGCGCTGACGGTCATTCGCATAGGAAACTAGATCAGGGCCCGGCTGGGCCGCTAACGCACATTCCTGTGCTCCGCCGCGTACGGCCGCCTGTCCAAAAAACGCTGCCAGAACCGAACCTGCGGCCGGACGGGGTCGTCCCCGTTACGGAATGCCCACCTGCAGGCCCGGCTAAATGTTGCGGCGCGCCGTGCGGACGCTCGATCGTGACCTTACGAAATCCAGCCCTTGCTCTTGGCGCTTCGCGAATACCACAACAACAGGATGCCGATAACCAGAACGACGGCAGGTATCACGGCGCCGCCCGGCCCGAAGACTTCAATGCCGCCGGCCAGGACGAAGGCGTGAATATCCTGCACGATGATCGCGGCAAGCGACACGGCGAAAGCGGGCACGGCCCACGCCTTGCGTAACAAAAGGAGCAGGCCCCCGAGCACGCCGGCCGTCACGGCAATCGCGTATGCGGCCGTTGCCCACGCCGGCATTGACGTGAAGAACGCCTGCTGTTCGGGTGAAAATCCTTCCAGCGCGGCGGGCGTCATCGTGACCTGACTGTAATAGGTCATGACGCCGATCAGATTCCATATGAGCGCCGTCGCCGAAATCACCCAGAATGAAGTTGGCGGTTTGCCATTCAGTTGATCCGACATGACGGTTCCCTCGTTGTTTGCGTTATTCGCGGGAAGGTGTCGATGATCCCCCTCAGACTGCGGAAAAGCAAGCCGGCAGATCCACGCAGATTGCGCTAGGTTGCTAATTTAGCGAGGTTTTTTCTTGGCCAGCGCGACGCAGGCCTGGTAACGAAAACAGTCTACGAGATGGTCGTTTACGAGTCCCGTGGCCTGCATATGCGCATATACGATCGTGCTGCCCACGAAGGTAAAGCCCCGCCGTTTCAGGTCTTTACTCAGTTCGTCCGACACCGCGGAAGTCGCGGGAATATCGCCGTCTTTGCGCCAGCGGTTTTGTATCGGCGTGCCGTCGACATAACTCCATATGTAGTCGCTAAAGCTGCCGAATTCTTCCTGCACGACCAAAAACGCCTTGGCATTTTTAACCGCCGACGTAACTTTGAGCCGATTTCTTACGATTGACGGATCCTGCAGCAGTTTCTCGATGCGTTTTATCGTGAAGCGCGCCACCTTTTGCGGATCGAAGTCTGCGAACGCCTTCCGGTACCCGGCTCGCTTGTTGAGAATCGTCGACCAACTGAGCCCTGCCTGGGCGCCCTCGAGTACCAGGAACTCGAACTGAGTACGATCGTCGAAGGCGGGTACGCCCCACTCGGTGTCGTGATACTCGATGTAGTCGAGGCTGACGCCCTCAGCCCAAGCGCAGCGCTTGATTGGCCGTCCCTTTGCCTGTTGCTTCGGCACCATGGTACGCAAACGTAACAGGAATCAAGGTAGCGTGCCGCCGTCATTTTGCGGCGAATCGAGCCGATTCGAGCGATGCGGGAATCCGTCCCTGCGCGCGGCGGTCGCCCGGCGATCTGATACGCCCGAACACCGCTTGGCCGTCGGGTCGGCGTTCGTCATCGCAAATAAAGCGCAGCGAAGCGAGCCATTGCGATGACGAATGCCGGCGCGGCGACATTGAGCCCGGATCGCAGGCAAATTTCGCGGCGAGACGCCGCTCCTACGACAACGAGTCGCGATGCCGGTAGGTGCTCGGGCGAAAATGACAAAGCCCACGCCGACGGCGTGGGCTTTGCTCCTCCTGGATCCTTTCGGAGACTTAAGCCGAGCCGCCGCAGGAACCCTCGCCGCACTTACCCTCGGCGTCTTTCTCACCGCAGGCACCTTCGCCTTCCTTCGCATCGCCACCGCAGCTGCCTTCGCCGCAGGTGCCTTCGCTGCCCTTGTCTTCCTTGTCGCCACCGCAGCTGCCTTCGCCGCAGGTGCCTTCGCTGCCCTTGTCTTCCTTGTCGCCGCCGCAAGTTCCCTCACCGGCGCCCAGCATATAGCCCGCGCTGAGAGTGGCAATGCGGAACGGGCTGTCCAGGGTATCGGCGGCGGCGACTTCCGCAACCGCGAAAGACCCGGCCAGCGCCGCACCGACGGCCAGCGCTACTGGTTTCGCTACTCGTTTCTCTGACATCACATCTCTCCTACTAGGGTTGTTGTCTGCCCAAGCACGGGCATCGTTATCAGTCACGCGAGCGTCAAATTTCCCACGTCACCGAGTCCACCACTCTGTCTTTTATCAGATGGAGCGTTTCCGCACGCTCGCCGATAATCGCAACGCTACCGCTGCCGACGGGCAGAATGAAGCCGTCGATGTGCTCTCCGGTCAATGGAATTGTTTCGCCGATCGTCTCGTCGGGCAGCAGCAGCACCGTTACCGGTCCGCGCTTGCCCTGAATGACGAGATGCGGAACCTCTTTGCCGTTGATCACGCAGGACTGCGCGTACGTAATCAGGCCCGCCGAATGATCCATTATCGCGACGTCGGCCGGCACGACCGATCGCAGGCGCCGATCACTTACCGGCGCATCCGTTACACGCAGCGCGTAGGGTTCGTGATCCAGGTGCGCAATGATCTCGTCCGCAAGCGATTCGTATTCGATTCCGCCGCCAAACATGCGGACTCCGATCACCGCCGCGACCAGCAGGCTTGCTGCTAAAGCGAACCACGCTGGCGTGCTCGCGCGCCTGCGCGACGGAAGCGGGACAACGCGGTCCAGGTCAGGATCCCGAAGCTCGGGCATTCTGAGCGCCGGTACTGGAATATCGAGCGCATCAGCGATCCTGCGATCGAGCGCGCGCAACTCCATCCGAAACTGCCGGCAGCCATCGCACTGTGACGTATGGGCGCCATCGTCGTCGAATCCCGGGTCCGCTAAAATCGCCTCTTTGTAATCTTCGCAGTTCATAATCACTGTCGGCGCTGCCGTTACGCCTTCGCCTCAATGCTCTCCTTGAGCTTTAACCGCGCACGATGCAGGCGGGTCAATACCGCTCCCTGTTTCAATCCCATGTGCTCGGCAATCTCTTTCGTCGAAAAACCCAGGAGCACCTGCAAAACCAGCGGCTCCCGATAGTCGTCGTCGAGGCGCACGATCGCTTTCCGCAGATCATCCGCCTCGTCATCGGCCGGTTCCGCCAGCATCGCTGCCTGAACCGCACTCAGGCTATCGACGTCGACCGTCTCGGGCCGCTTGCGCTCGAAGTAGCGCGCGTTCTCACGACGGACGATCGTCAGGAGCCATTGTTTGGCCGCGGCATCCTCGCGCAGCGCGTCCAACGACTTCCAGGCCCTGAGCAGCGCTTCCTGGCAGACGTCTTCGGCGATCTCCCGATTCCGTGACAGCCACGCCGCGTAGCGGAACATGTCCGGATAGAAACCGCTTATAAGCCTGTCAAAACGGCGATGCCGCTCGCTTTCCGCACTGTTACTGTCCATTCGATTTGACCCGCATCTTTTTGGATTTATTACCGGTTCGGCGGAAAACCGTGCTCGAGACGTGGAAACCCTACCTAAATACAGGGAAAATCGGAATTTCTGGCGTCTGGCCCCGAGTTATGAGTACACCCACATCCGAACAGTTCCCGGCAATTCGGTTGCGGCGAACCCGCCGCGCGGCGGCCCTGCGTCGCCTCGTCGCCGAAACGAAACTGACGCCTGCGGACCTGATATATCCCGTCTTCGTGCTGGAAGGCAGCGGACGCACGGAATTGGTTGAGTCGATGCCGGGCATACGGCGACAGAGCGTCGATAATCTCATGCAGGAACTGGCGGATGCGGTTGAGCTCGGCATTCCCGCGGTCGCCCTCTTCCCGGTCATCGACCCGGCCGAGAAAACGCCGGACGGCTCCGCCTGCGCGAATCCTGACGGGCTGGTGCAGAGCGCCGTCCACACACTCAAGGCTGAACATCCGGAGCTGCTCATCATCACCGATGTGGCGCTCGATCCGTATACCACGCACGGTCAGGACGGGATCATCGATGACGACGGTTACGTCCTGAACGACGATACTGTCGCAATGCTGGTGCGACAGGCCGTGTCTCACGCTGAGGCCGGCGCTGACATCGTTGCGCCGTCCGACATGATGGACGGACGTGTGGGCGCAATCCGCAGTGAACTCGAAGCGCGCGGGCATTCGAATACGCTGATTCTCGCATACGCAGCGAAGTATGCGTCCTGTTTTTACGGGCCGTTTCGCGACGCGGTAGGGTCGGCCGCCAATCTCGCCGGCGGAGACAAGAACACGTATCAGATGGCGCCTGCGAACAGCGACGAGGCACTTCGCGAAGTCGCACTCGATATCTCGGAGGGTGCGGACATCGTCATGGTGAAACCGGCGCTCCCTTACCTTGACATCATTCGCAGGGTGAAAGACACGTTCAAGGTCCCGACGTTTGCATACCAGGTGAGCGGCGAATACTCGATGCTGAAAGCGGCAGCAGAACGAGGCTGGCTCGACGAGCGCGCTGCGGTCCTCGAGTCGCTGCTGTCAATAAAACGCGCCGGCGCCAGCGCGATACTTTCATATTACGCCATCGAAGCAGCCCGCTGGCTGAGCGATTAGGACCCGCAAGCCTGTTGCGCCGTGAGTTCCGGAAGTGAATCCAAATCCTATGCGGCGGACGCCTACAAGCGGCTTCAATGTATGGATACGCGAAAGGAGGGTACGTCATGACCGATGAAACAGTTTCGATCGATCGCTACGGTGTCATCGGCTATCCCGTGGGGCACAGTCGATCACCGATGATCCACCAGCTATTTGCCAAGCAGACCGGGGAGCGCGTGCATTACGAACTCCTGCCGGTCAGCCCCGATAAACTCGAATCCGAGATTCGCAAGTTTCAGCGCAGTGGCGGGAAGGGCCTCAACGTTACGGTGCCGCACAAGAGCGATGTCGTACGACTCGTCGATCACCTGAGCGAGCGCGCCAGTACGGCCGGCGCGGTGAACACGCTAGTCTTCAAAGATGGAGAGATTACGGGTGACAATACCGACGGCATCGGCCTACTGCGCGACCTCGTCGTGAATCTACTGCTCAACCTGGAGAGTTCCCGCATCCTGCTGCTCGGGGCCGGCGGATCGACCCGAGGCATTATCGGTCCGCTGCTCGAGATGCAGCCCGAGTCCATTACGATCGCAAACCGGACGCTGGGCAAGGCTGAAGCGCTGCGGGATCATTTCGCGAAGCTCGGCCCTGTCATCGCATGCAAACTCGACGCGGTGCCGACGACACGTCCTTATGATTTCGTCATCAACGCAACCTCGGCTGGCGTTCGCGGCGAAACGCCGCCGTACCCCGACGCCGCAGTCTCCGAGGATACGTTCTGTTACGACCTATCCTACGGCCTGAAGCCGACCCCGTTCAGCCTTTGGGCGAAAGAGCAGGGTGCAGCGCGCTGTGTCATGGGCTGGGGCATGCTCGTCGAGCAGGCGGCCGAATCTTTTGAGATCTGGCGGGGCGTGCGCCCAGAAACCAAACCTATTCTCGAGCACATGAACATCAACGCATAGTTACGAGCTCTTCGGCACTCGTTGGATGAATTGCGACCGTGTCGTCAAAATCGGATTTCGTTGCACCCATCCGAATTGCGACCGCGAACCCTTGCAGCATCTCGTCGGCACCATCACCGATGATGTGACAGCCAACGATGCGTTCATTCGCGCCGGCGGTGATTAGTTTCATGACGGAACGCGGCTTCTTCTCCCCCAGCGCGTAGTACATCGCGGTAAAGCCAGATGTGTATACCTTCATGTCGTCGCCGTAGGTCGCTCGAGCCTGCTCTTCGGTCATCCCGATCGTACCCATCGGCGGGTGACTGAAAATCACGGTCGGGATCAACGCATAATCGAGATGCCGGTCGACCATGCCGCCGTACAGCCGATCGGCGAGCCGCCGCCCGGCCGCGATCGCGACCGGCGTCAGGGCCGGACGGCCCGTCACGTCACCGAGTCCGAAGATGTGCTCGACATTTGTCGTCTGGTATTTGTCGACCGTAATGAAACCGCGCGCGTCCGTCTTTACGCCGGCTTTTTCCAGGCGGAGTCCGTCAGTATTAGGGCGACGACCGATCGCCCAGAGCAGGCAATCGGCGGGGCCGAACTTCCGACCGTCTTTGGACGTAATGACGATTCCGCCACCGTCCTCGTCGACTCGCGTTGGAATAAATCCCGTCTCAATTGCGATGCCGTCGGCGCGCATTGCGGCCATCACCTCGGTACCAAGCATGGCGTCGAAGCTCCGCACGACCCTCTGTTTACGAATCAATACCTGCGTGTCGGTTCCCAAGGCATTGAAGACACCGGCCAATTCGACGGCGACATAGCCGCTGCCGGCGACCAGGACTCGGTCCGGCCGCGCATCGAGCTCGAAGAAGTCATCCGACGTGATGCCGAGTCCTGTATTCGGGACATCAGGGATAATCGGGCGCCCGCCGGTTGCGACAACGACCCGCTCCGCCGTGTATCGCTGTCCATCCACGTCGACGGAGTGCGGATCGGTGAAAGCCGCTTTGCCGCTAATGAGGCGAACGTTCGAGGCATCGAGATTGCGCTCGTAGATGCCGTTCAGCCGGCTTATGTACGCGTCGCGTCGCGCCTTCAGAGCCAGCCAGTCATGCCCGTTGACGTCGAGATCGAAACCATAGTCCGGCGCGTAATCGAAATGATACGCATGGGTCGCCGTGTACCACATGACCTTTTTTGGTACGCATCCGACGTTGACACACGTACCGCCCAAAGGCCCGCATTCGATTACGGCCGCATGCGCTCCGTATTCGGCCGCGCGACGGGCATGTGCGATACCACCACTGCCACCGCCAATTACAATCAGGTCGAATTGCTCGCTCACTGCATGTCCCTTACATCACGATATAATTAATGCCGGCCGCATCGTGCGCGGTATCGGCTGGCGTCACGATCACGGTCCTGGCCTGTGGTAACATCCGGCGCCGGCTAAACCTATCTACCGCATCCATGACGAATCCTCTTCTAGACACTTCCTCGCTGCCGCGATTCGCCGAACTGTCGCCCGATCAGGTCGTTCCCGCAGTGCGCGAGCTTATCGCAGCACAACGAGAAAGGCTCACGCAATTGCTCGACAGTCCCGATGAGCCGGATTTCCAATCTATCATCGCGCCGGTCGAGGAGATGGACCATGAGCTTTCGCGCGTTTGGTCGCCGGTACGGCATCTGCAGGGTGTCGTAGGCTCAAGCGGCTGGCGCGATGCTTACAACGAGGCGCTGCCGCTGCTGACAGAATACGGGACGGAGCTCGCTCAGAATCCACGCCTGCAACAAGCGTATGCCAAGGTTCGCACCCGTCTGGATGCCGACGCCGATCCTGTCGAGGTCAGCGTTGTCGAACATGCGTTACGCGATTTTCATCTCGCCGGCGTGGATCTTCCCGAGGATCGCAAACAGCGTTTCAAGACAATCATGCAGGAACTTGCCGCAACGCAGTCGCGGTTTGAACACAACATTCAGGACGCATCGGATGCATGGTCGCTGCAGATCGACGATCCGAAAGAGCTCGCCGGACTGCCGCCGCAGGCCGTGCAACGCGCGGAAAACGAGGCCAGGCAGCGCGACCGCGACGGGTGGCTTTTGACGCTGGACTACCCGACTTACGACGCCGTCATGACGCACGCAGACAGCCGTCCGCTCAGAGAGGCACTGTATCGCGCGTGGGCCACGCGTGCCTCGGACGAGGGCAGCGATTCGCAGTGGGACAACAGCGACAACATCGAAAAGGTTCTCGCACTCAGGCATGAAGCTGCCCGTCTCGTCGGCTTCGATAACTACGCCGAGTATTCGCTTGCGACCAAGATGGCGGGAACGGTCGATGAAGTAATCACGTTCCTTCGCGAGCTCGCGTCCCGAACCAGGCGGACGGCCGAGGCGCAGCTTGCGGAGCTGTCGGAGTTCGCAGGCGCCGCTCTCGAAGCCTGGGACGTCAACTACTGGCTCGAGAAATTCAAGCAGGCCAGGTTCGCGCTTTCCCAGGACGAGCTGCGCCAGTATTTTCCGGTGCGGACGGTCGTGCCGGGGCTGTTCCATCTCGCGGAGCGCCTGTACGGAATTTCGCTCGAGCAGGACCGAACTGCGCCCGCTTGGCACGACGACGTTCGTTTTTTCGCGGTTCGCGACGAAAGTGGCGATCCGATTGGCGGTTTTTATACCGATCTTTTCGCAAGGCCCGGAAAACGCACCGGCGCGTGGGTCGACGAATGCGTCAATCGCAAGAGCCTGAACGGCTCGACGACGCTGCCGGTCGGCTATCTCGTCTGCAATTTTTCACCGCCCGACGATCGCGGTCATTCCCTCCTGACCCATTATGACGTCGTCACGCTGTTCCACGAATTCGGCCATATGCTGCATCACCTTTTGACGCGTATCGATTACCCGAGCATCGCCGGAATCAACGGCGTTCCCTGGGACGCCGTGGAGCTGCCAAGCCAGTTCATGGAAAACTTCGCGTGGAATTACGATGTCCTGAGGCACTGCACCGCCCATATCGACACCAGCAAACCGCTGCCCGAGGCTTATTTCCAGCGTCTCGACGACAGCAGACACGCCGGGGCAGCGCTTGCGATGATGCGGCAGCTCGAATTCGCGCTTTTCGATTTTCGGCTGCACGCCGAATACGATCCCAAAAGAGGGAGCCGGGTTATCGAGACGCTGGCCGAGGTGCGCGATGAGATAGCCCTTATCAAGCATCCCGACTACAACCGTCTGCCGCACGGCTTCTCGCACATCTTCGCCGGCGGCTATGCGGCCGGGTATTACAGCTACAAATGGGCCGAGGTCTTGGCTGCCGATGCGTTTGCCGCCTTCGAGGAGGCGGGTGTCTTCGATCGCACGACGGCGCGGCGCTTTCGTACCGAGATTCTAGAGGTGGGCGGCAGCCGTGACATCCTCGATGCCTACGTTGCGTTTCGCGGGCGCAAGCCAGAGATTGACGCTTTGCTGCGCCAGAGCGGCATCGCAATATGATCAAAATCGCCACCTGGAATGTCAACTCGCTCAAGGTTCGCCTTGGTCAGGTTCTCGAGTGGCTGGCCGCGCAGCAACCGGACGTGCTGGTCCTGCAGGAAATCAAGCAGGTGACAGAGGCGTTTCCCACCGATGAGTTCGACAAAGCGGGCTATGCGACGATGGCAAATGGTCAGAAGACTTACAACGGCGTCGCAACGCTTAGTCGCCGCCCATTGCTCGAGCCCGTCACGGACTTGCCGCGATTCGACGATCCACAGCGGCGCATCCTCGTGACGACGATCGATGGAATACGCGTTTTCAATCTCTATGTGCCGAATGGATCTGAGGTCGGTTCCGATAAATACGCTTACAAGCTCGAATGGCTCGGAGCGCTTCGCAACTATCTCAAGCGCGAGCTCGCGCAACACGACAAACTCGTCGTGCTCGGCGATTTCAACATCGCACCCGCGGACGAGGACGTCTACGATCCTGAGAAATGGGGCGACGCGATACTGTGCAGCCCAAAGGAGCGAGCGGCGCTCAGGAAGATTCTCGCACTCGGCCTGACGGACGTGTTTCGCAAGTTCGAACAGCCGGAGCGAGCATTCAGCTGGTGGGATTACCGCACGGCCGCGTTCCGGCGCAACGCGGGGCTCAGGATCGATCTCATCCTCACAAGCCCCGCACTTACCGATAAATGTGCAGCCAGCTACGTCGATATCGAGCCGCGAACGTGGGAGCGACCGTCGGACCACGCCCCGGTTGTCGCCGAATTCGATCTATAGTGTGCACTGCGTCGCAGTTTTGCCTGTGACCGGCTGCCGGAATCGCGGATGCCGGCATTGCCGCGTCGGTGTATGATCGGGAGTCAATTGAGCAGCCGGTAAACGCCGTTGACTGATTTTCGGCAGAGCGATGCTGAGGGTCGATCGGCACCGAACAATAACAAAAAAGGCCTCGTGTCCCAGGATCGCCGCAACGATTACGACGTGACGAACACCGTGCAGGTCAGCAATCCTGCCGCGGTACGGAATGCCGTTCACAAGCTTTTCTCGACGACTTTCCCGGGCGCGCCATTCGACAAGCTGTGGCTCGCTTACTATGACTTCGAGCGCCTGTTTACCGGGCGCTACCCAGGCTACAAAGGCTGTGACACGACCTATCACGATATGCAGCATACGCTCGACATGTCGCTCGCACTGGCGCGCCTCGTTGCCGGTTATGAACAAAGCGTCGAGCCTTCAGAGCGTCTCGGTGCCCAGCGGGCGCAGATGGCGATCATCACGGCACTGTTTCATGACGCCGGCTACATTCGTCACGAAGAGCGCGATAAGGATTTCACGAACGGCGCCGAATTCACCCTTTACCATGTATCGAGGAGCGCAGATTTCCTGCGGCGCTACCTGCCGGACCTCGGGCTCGCAAAGGACGTAGCCGTCAGCAGCATGATTGTGCATTTCACTGGCTACGAGCTCGACCTCGACCGCATCGAGCTCGATGATCCGCGCGATGTCATATGCGGCCATTTGCTCGGCACCGCCGACCTCATCGCGCAGATGGCCGATCGTTGTTACCTGGAAAAGTGTCGCGATCGTCTCTACAAGGAGTTCGTTGTCGGTGGCGTCGCGGTGGAAAACGCAAGGCCTGGAGAATATGTCGTGCGCTACGAATCCGGACTCGATCTGCTGAAAAAGACGCCAACATTTTATCAGGAAGTAATGCGTGATCGACTGAACAAGAAGTTCAACCGGGCGCACCGCTACATAGAGGTGCTCTACGATGGACGAAATCCCTATACCGAAGCAATACGCAATAACTTAGAGCACCTGCTGCGCATGATTCAGACCAACGACTGGTCGAAGCTGCGGCGCAGGCCGCCTTATTTTCTCGGCATCGTCAATGCCGTAGCGCAGCTCGAGCAGCTCGTGACGCGGGAACTATCCGAGTTACAGGGCAAGATCGTCGGCGCGCGCCGGGACTTGCTGATGCCGGTCTGAAGGCTCCCGGCCGGCTTGCGCTAGCCAATGTCCGGCTAGCGTTGTTTGTGCTTTTCGGATTCGTATTTGCGCAATCCGAGGTACTGCGCGCGCGTCAGCGGCCGTTTGGCGTAAAAGGCAGCAATCGCAGCGCCGACGAGCGCATAGATCGCGTCGGCGCCGGACACGACCTCCGCGAAGTAGACCGGCCAGGTCATCGACGTGACGGCGCGCAGTATTTGCAGGGTCCCGGTCCCGAACTCCTCTGCCGTGAGCGCTGCAGACACGACGATATTCCCGCACAAGGCACCGACGATCGTTGCAACCGCGGCGAGTGCCGGAAAGCGCCAGTCGATGCCACGGCCGGCCTGCCGCACGACGAGACCGATCACAAATCCGAGCCCTATCGTTAGCCACGGAAACACGCGTCCTACCGCTGTCGACAGCAGCGCCCATAGCACGCTGAATGCGACGATCACGATGAGGCTGGCAAAAAACGCCTGGCGCAACGACTGCGCAACGTGGAGGCGCGCACCATCTGCGGCAGTGGCTTGGGTCCTCCTGGCCGGCGTGTGTTTCTTGCGCAGCCTTAAAATCTGCGGTTCGGGTTCGTCGCTCACGGCTTTGTTGCTTTCGATGCCTGCCTGCGCCGGCGGGTCGCGGCGCCTTTAAGTACGATACCGAACGCTGCGTTACGGAACCAGCGACGCTCCCCCCGATTGCCTCGTTCCTCGATCCTCGCGAGGCAATGAATTATGCTGCGCTTGCGTCAGCGTCCGGCGACGAGGCGTCAGCATGGAACAAGAACAAATTGATTGGCCGAGCTTCGCTATCTGCGTTGCAATCATCCTGGTCGTCTGTATTCCGCTCGCCGCATCGCCCGAGACGGCCGGGGCGGTGCTGCAGCGCGCGTACGACTTCATCGCCAGCGAGTTCGGCATCGTTTATCTGCTCGCGGGCGTTGCCACGATTGCGTTTTTGCTCTGGCTTGCCGTTTCGCGCCACGGGTCGGTGCGCCTCGGTGAACCGGACGAGACGCCGGAATTCGGCAATATCAGCTGGATCGCGATGCTGTTTTGCGCCGGTGTGGGCGCAGGGCTCATGTACTGGTGCGTGATCGAGTGGGCCTATTATTTCGATGCACCCCCATTCGGCGTGGAGCCGCGCAGCCCGGCAGCCGCGGAATGGGCGTCGACCTACGGACTGTTTCATTGGGGCTTTTCGGCCTGGGCATTCTATTGCTTGCCGACGGTCGCGATCGCGTATCCATATTACCGTCGCAGGCTCGACGTACTGCGCTTCAGCCTCAGCTGCAACTGGTTTCTGGCGGGTCGTGAACACGGCGTCACCGCGAGGACAATCGATTTCTTGTTCATGATCGCGATCATCGGCGGTGCGGCCTCGTCTCTGGGTTTCTCGACGCCCATGATCGCCGCCTGCATCGCCTGGCTCATAGGCGTCGAACCGACCTTTGGGCTCGAGGTCGGCGTCGTCGTTCTTTGCGTCTCCCTGTTTGCTGGCAGCGTCTGGCTGGGATTGAACAGGGGCATCAAGCGGTTGAGCGACCTCAATCTCGGGCTGGCATTCGGACTGCTGTTGTTTATTCTCCTCGCGGGCCCAACGGTATTTCTGCTCAAGACGAGCCTGAACGGCGTAGGGATGTTGACGCAAAACTTCCTGCGCATGAATTTCTGGACCGATCCGTTTACCGAATCTCGTTTCGTCGAGGACTGGACCGTGTTCTACTGGGCCTGGTGGATTGCTTTCGCACCGTATGTCGGCATGTTCATTACCCGCATCTCGCGAGGCCGTACGATCCGCCAGGTTATATTCGGCATGCTCGTCTTCGGCTCGCTGGGCTGTTGGATCTTTTACATGGCGTTCGGCAATTACGGTCTCTACCAAGAGCTTTCAGGCAGCCTTGCCTTCACCGACATCTTGCAGAACAAGGGCGGTGATGCGGCTATCGTCGCCACGCTCGAAACGCTGCCGCTTGCGCCCGTGGTCATCGCCTTATTCGCAGGCGTCGCGCTGATTTTTTCGGCAACCACCTACGATTCCGCGTCATACACGCTCGCATCCAGCGCTACGCTGCACCTCAAGGCCGGCGATGATCCCGCACGCTGGCATCGGTTGTTCTGGGCATTCGCCCTCGGGCTCATGCCGATCGTCCTGATGTTCATCGGTGGTCTCAAGGTCATACAGGTGACGCTGCTGGTCGTGTCCCTGCCGATCCTCGTCGTTGGGGTGATCATGTCGGTTGCCCTCGTCAAGTCGCTCAACGCCGACGCCTGAGCATGCGGCGTTCCGGAAAGTTGCTCGCCCTGGTGACGCTCCTGATAGGGCTTGGCGCCTGCGGCAGACAGCCGCAGGTGTCCGTGGCCGGTGAACGCCTCACCGGCGCATGGGTCGGCGACACTGACGTTGCCGCATTTCGCGGCGTCCCGTTTGCGGAGCCGCCGCTCGGCGAGCTGCGCTGGCGGGCAGCGCAGCCGTTACAAAAGAAGAGCGCGAAGCGCGATGCGACTCGGTTTGCCGATGCCTGCATGCAGACGCCGCGCATTCTCGAATGGTATCGGGATATGGCCGAGATTTTCGGTGCATCGAGAGACGTCATCGAAGACCTGGCCACGAGCGAAGATTGTCTGTACCTGAATATCTGGACACCGTCGCTCGACGAGATGGCCAGACGGCCGGTCATGGTCTATGTACACGGCGGCAGCAACTCGAGCGGCTGGTCCTACGAACCCAATTACCACGGTCACGTCTTTGCGCAGCGTGGCGTCGTGCTCGTCTCGATAGCGTATCGCGTTGGCGTATTCGGCTTTTTCTCGCATCCGGACCTGAATGATAATGACGTCGCCGCAAATTTCGGTCTCTGGGATCAGGTTGCAGCATTCGAATGGATCCGCCGGCACATTGACAAGTTCGGCGGTGATCCCGATCGCGTGACCGTTTTCGGCGAATCTGCCGGCGCTCAGGACATTGTCGCGCTGATGTTTGCCGATAGGGCACGCGGACTCTTTCACAGAGCGATTCTGCAGAGCACGGCGGGATTCGGACTCGGCGACGTCCCGACGCTGGAAACGGAGCAGGCGCGCGGCGTCGCGTTCGCCACGGCGCTCGATGTAACAGGCATCGACGCTTTGCGAAACATTGATGCCCAGCGTCTCCTGGAAACCTACACGCAGACGTTCCCCGACTATTATCACGCCCCGGCCGTCGACGGTCGTCTCATCGATCAACCGGCCTGGCAATCGCTCAGCGAAGCCACGTCGATGCCCTTCAACGTGATTGTCGGCACGAATGCCGACGAATGGTGGTCGAGCACGCCGGAGGACGCGACCGGTGAGGACGTCGTCGCGGCGGCTGCGAAGCTTCGTAACCTCGACGGTTCCGCCGTGCTCACCGTGCTCGCCGACGAACAGGATGCGCGCAAGGCGCTCGACCGGCTGCGAACAGCCGACAGCATGCTGTGTCCGTCGCAGCGTTTTGCGGAACGATTGAACGGCGCTGGAAGTTCCGCATGGATGTATTTGTTGACTCGCATCCGGGAAGGCGCGGCCGGCGCAGCCGTGCGAGCCTACCACGGCGCAGAATTGCCATACGTGTTCCGCACGCATGACGATTGGCTGACGACGACCGCAACCGACGAAATCCTCTCCGAGGCGATGATGGCCTACTGGGTACGATTTGCCGAGAGCGGCGATCCGAATGCCAAACCATTGCCGACATGGCCTCGCTACCGCGGGCCCGACTATCCGGTGCAGGAATTCGGGGACGAGATTCGGACCATCCGGTCGCCTGAGTCGGAGCTGTGCGCACTGTTCGACCCCTAGGGACACCGTAAAAGCCTGCATGCAGGTGATGTGTCGCGGCTGGAAGACGCTCCCACCAGAGAGCTTTTGTAGGAGCGCCGTCCCCGGCGCGACAATTCCAAAATTTCTCAGCCGAGATCCTTCTCGTACCAGCTGACGTCCCAGTATCGGCCTAGCTTGCGACCAACCTCATGGTAGGTCGCCACGCGCTCGAATCCGAGACTCTCGTGCAGGGCGACTGACGCGTCGTTAGGCAGCGCGATCCCGCCGTAGGCGCGGTGCAGCGTCGCGTCGCTTTCCAGCAGGCCCAGCAGTTCCGCATACAGGAGACGGCCGATACCGCGAGCCGTGTGCCCGGCATCCACGTAAATAGTCGTTTCGACCGAGCTACGGTAACCCGCCTTCGGTTTGAACGGGCTGCTCGACGCATAGGCTACGAGCTCGTCCTCGGCTTCTGCAACGAGCAGGCGATATGGCCCGTCGATGGAAAAGCCTTCGAACCATGGCCGGCGCGTCGCAAGTGTGAACGGCTCGGTGTCGAACGTCACGTGCGTTTTTGTGACGTAATGATTGTAGAGCTTTACGATATCTGCGAGATCTTTCGCTTCGGAAGCGCGTATCAGCATCGTTCAGTGGTCCGAAAAGTGTACTGACTGTCACCGGCATCCTGCGCTATGATCGCAAATCAAGCGCCGACCACTGGCTACGCGTCGCTTGCTGCGCTTGAGACTACATGTGCCGCCTAGGCGACTGGCAGTATCGGTGCTTTCATCGGGCGTGTTTGCCGTCTCCGTTCGAGCCGGAACGGCCGTTTCGGCAATCATGATAATCGAAACGGGACGGAGTGACGCGTCCGCGCCGAGTTCTTGCCTATACCGGCCGTGGCGCAGTGGTCCACACCAAAGTAATCGTCAAGGAATCGATATGCAAAAGCTGCCGCACAATTTCTCCGTATCCGCGAGCACAAAGCGCGACTCGAACGTAATGCTCTCCGCCGAGGGGCTTCCGTCCATCGAATCCGCTGCACCGGCAGAGTTCGACGGCCCTGGCAATCTCTGGTCGCCCGAATCGCTGCTCGTTGCCGCCATTGCAGACTGTTTTGTGCTCTCCTTCAAAGCAATTGCCCGCGCATCCCGATTCGAATGGACGGCGCTCGAATGCAACGCTGCGGGCGTTCTGGATCGCGTTGACTCGGTGACCCGGTTCACGAAAGTCACGGTGCGCGCGGAGCTGGACGTGCCGGCCGGAACCGACGATCGGATGGCGAATCGGCTGCTTGAAAAAGCCGAGCGCAGCTGTTTGATCACGAACTCTCTGCGCGCAGATGTTCACCTGCAGACTGCCGTAAGAATCGCCGCATGAGATGGCCTACAGATTGGGCCCCTTGCCAATCTCTGGAGTTGAGGCTCGTCCCTTGACCGCCGATTCGGACCTGGATCAGACGCACTGGGCTGCCGTTCGCCGTAAACGCCGTCTGCCGACTTTCTATTATCACGAGCACTTCAGCGAGATGCTGGCATTCCTGTCGCGGCACTATGCGCATGCGCTGCTGCGGCCGCATAGCCGATTCATCGACGAATATCGCCAGCTCGGCGAGGCCTCGCAGTGCCTGTACGTGCGGCTTGTCAATCGGAAAGGGCGGGTGTTTGCTGTCGGTCGGCTGCGCTATCCGGAGCTTGGAGATATACACCCGCTGATCGACGAGCTGCGGGAGCGGAGCTGGGTGACAGGCCCCGGAGCGCGGCATTTCGACGACGTTCTCACGTCGCTCACGAAGGCTGAGATCTATCGCGCACTGCTGCCGAGCTGTGCCGGTGTCGGCCGCTCTTTGAGGAAGAGCGAATTGATCGACTTCGCACGCAGATACTGCGCGCCTGCGGACTTCATGGCGGAGCTCGATAGCCGGCACCTCGTCGTGCAAAAACGCATAGACGAGGTACGCTACCTGCTGTTCCTGTATTTCGGACGAGTGCAGGACGGGCTCACGCAGTTTACGATGCGTGATCTCGGTATCGTTAGAACACACTCCCTTGGGGACAGCTACGAGCCGCGCTTTGCCGAGCGAGAGCAGGCGCTCGAGAATTACTACTTCGCAAAGCGCCGCCACCGGCTGCGGTCCGCGACCAAATCGGAGGTACTTGCGATGGCTTTCGACGCGGACAACTGGCCCGAGCCGAACTTTCCCGACAGCGCAGCCGTTCGAGACAAGCTCGCAACCGGGCTCGGATGCCTGCTCGAAAAGCACGGCGCGATGCAGGATGCCCGGCGCGTCTACGCCAAGGGGGACTCGGCGCCTTGCTTCGAGCGTCGCTTGCGCCTGTTGCTCGCGGATGGCCGCGACGACGCCGCGCGAGCCCTGCTCGAAGCGGCGCTTGCAGCACCGCGAAGTGACGAGGAGGCGCTCATTGCGGAGGATCTGCACGCGCGCAGCTTCGGCAGCAAGCGCACCGTTGCCGCCACCGATGCGCTGCGTGACAGCGAAATCATCGATCTCGATGACGCAAAAAGGGGTTTTCCGGAGCGGGCCGCTGCCGAATACTTCACCGATCGTGGTCACCGCGCCTACCGAACCGAAAACGCACTCTGGCGCACGCTTTTCGGCCTGCTTTTCTGGGACGAACTGTTCGGCGACGGCGGCAGCGCGCTGCATTCCCCCTTCGAAGCGCTGCCCGGCGCGCTAGAGGACGGCAGTTTTCATGCCCGTTACCGCGACGCGATCGATGCAAAGCTCGCAATGCTCGATGATCGCAAGGCGGCGTGTCACGCACTGCTGAAAGCCAGCTCGGCGCATTACGGCCGTGCCAACGGCGTGTTTCGGTGGCGGCGATCCGTGCTCGACGCCCTGTTTGCGTTTCTCAAGAACGCCAACGCGACCGCGGTGCGGGCAATGCTGCTGCGGCTCGTTACCGACTACAAGCAGTCGCGGTACGGATATCCCGACATTCTCGTCATCGATGAGGCCGGTCCCAGATTCGTCGAAATCAAGTCGGACGGCGATCAGCTGCGCCGCAATCAGCTGCTTCGACTGCGCCAGCTTCGCAAAGCCGGTTTCCGGGCAGACATCGTACGCATCCGCTGGTCACTCGATCCGATGCAAAGCTACGTCGTCGTCGACGTCGAAACGACCGGTGGGCCTGGCGGAGGCCATCGGGTGACGGAAATCGGCGCCGTCAAGATAATCGGCGGCAAGATCGTCGATCGATTCCAGACACTGCTGAATCCACAGCGCTCTATTCCTCCCGACATTACGCGGCTGACGGGTATTTCCGCCGCGACGGTCGCGAACGCGCCGCTGTTTGCGGACATCGCCGGTGACCTCGAAGCGTTCATCGAAAATGCCATCTTCGTGGCCCATAACGTAGACTTCGATTACCGCTTCATCGCCCGCGAATTCACCCGCATTGGTCGCAGCTTTCGGCTCCCGAAGCTCTGTACCTGCGCATCGATGCGGCGACTATTTCCAGGCCACCGATCTTACAGCCTGGCCGAACTGTGCCGCGCATTCGACATCCCCCTGAACAATCACCACCGTGCAATGTGCGATGCCGAGGCCGCCGCCCAGCTGCTGCTCATGATCAACGAAAAGCGCAGGGCGATGCTGCGGCATGCCGCTGCCTGACGTCTCACGATTCGTGAATGCAACCGACAACAGATCCTGGTGGCTTGCCGACGGACAGAAGCTCGCCGATGAGTTCCCGTATACGTTTCACAAGCCGTCTGCGGAAGCAGTGTCGCTGCTGTCCGTGGGCGATGCGGCGAAGCTGATTTTCCGCTTCGACGGTGCGGACCCGGATGCGCCGAACGCGGAGCGTATGTGGGTGGAAATCCGTGCGGTTGGCGACGACGGTTTCCATGGCGTCCTCGACAACGATCCCTCGTATATCCGAGATCTGGATTGCGGGGATCCCGTCCATTTCGAGGAAAGGCACATAATTCAGGTGAGCATCGACGATCCGGTGCCGAGCAGCATCGACAAATTTCTTCCGCGCTGCATTGTCAGCAACCAAATACTCTTGGACGGTCAGCCCGTCGACTACATGTATCGTGAAGCGTCGAACAGGGAAAACGACAGCGGCTGGCGATTCCTGGCAGGCGATGAATCCACAGACTATTTGGACGATGCCGAAAATGTACGCGTCGTGTCACTCGGCGCGCTGCTTCGGGAAGACGACAGCGTTCTGGACTTACTCGACGCGCCCGTCGGCTCGGCGTTCGAACGTCGTGAACGTTCAGGCCGATTTGTCGCTGTAATAGCTGACCTTGAAGATTGATTTGGTGATTGCGGAATCAGAGATGTTTCACTCAGATTTTACTGCGAAAGCGGCCCTGTCGGAGTCAGTATTGTGAAATTACGGTCCAGATTCGCGATTGGCGTTTTGTTGTTTCTCGTCATCGCAACCGCGGCACTCGGCATTGTCCTCAGCTACAACGCGCCCTGTGATCCTCCGCCGCCGGTCGCTGCAAGCGATGTCGCAACGATGCGGGCCGTAGTTTATGGCTGCTACGGCGGGCCCGAGGTTCTCGAAGTTAGACACGTCGAGAAACCGATACCTGCGGACGATGAGGTTTTGGTAAGAGTCCGTGCGGCGGCGGTAAACCCGCTCGATTGGCACTACATGCGAGGCTCGCCCTACGCCCTGCGTCTGGGCTCGGGCATCGGCAAGCCTTCAGACTCGCGCATCGGCGTCGACTTTGCGGGCACGATCGAGGCTACCGGCAAGGGCGTTACGCGGTTCAACACCGGCGACGACGTATTCGGCGGCAGAACGGGAGCATTCGCCGAGTACGTAACGATTCGTGAAGATCGCGGACTCGCACTCAAGCCACCCAATATCTCTTTCGAACAGGCTGCGGCCGTCCCTGTTGCCGCGATCACCGCGCTTCAGGCGCTGCGCGACAAGGGAAAATTGCAGCCAGGCTATCAGGTCCTGATAAACGGTGCCTCCGGCGGCGTTGGAACGTTCGCCGTACAGATCGCGAGAGCCTACGGTGCGGAGGTCGCCGGCGTTTGCAGCACCAGAAACGTCGAGATGGTGCGTTCGCTCGGCGCGGACCACGTTGTCGATTATACGCGGGAGGATTACACCCGAAGCGGGGAGCGATACGATCTCATAATTGACAATGTGGGCAACCACTCGCTGCTGGCAAACCGGCGTGTGCTGACCGAGGACGGGATTCTGGTCATCGTCGGTGGCCCGAAAGGTAACTGGCTGCGGCCATTTATGCGGCCAATCAAAGCGCTGCTGCTGTCCCCATTCGTCAGTCAGGATTTCATAATGATCCTGGCGCAGCTGAATGGGCAAGATCTCACCACGCTCGCCGAACTGATGCAAAGCGGTAAGGTTACCCCGGTAATCGATCGTCGCTATGACCTTAGTGAGTTATCGGATGCAATTCGTTACTCCGCAACGGGGCGGGCAAGGGGGAAAATAATTATCACGATAGAATAGTACCGATAGTAAAGCGTAACAAAGATGCCCTACGATCGACACAAAACTCAAAAGTGACGGACTGTCGGACTCGCGGTTTTCCTGACGACAATCATTATCATGGGCTGCGATGAAGTCGCCTAAGCCCGCTGCTGTTACAGTCGGCGTTTTTGCACACATATGCTTTGCCGATATCGCCCGCTGCACTGCTTGAGGACTCAGCTGTGAAAAGCCACTCGATCGTACTCTTCGTGCTCACATTCTCGAGCGCAAACGCCGAGATAACCCGTGCGCAGATCGATGCTGCGGCTTCGGCCGTGCAGCCGCAGGTCGTGGAATGGCGGCGTTGGTTTCACGAGAATCCCGAGCTCAGCAATCGGGAATTCAAAACAGCTGCAAAGATCGCGGCAATCCTCCGCGAGGTCGGTCTGGAGCCGCGCACCGGCATCGCGAAGACCGGCGTCACTGCGATTATCGATGGCGGCAAGCCGGGCCCGCTCGTCGCAATCCGGGCGGATATGGACGGGTTGCCGGTCACCGAACAGACGGGGCTACCGTTCGCTTCGAGGGTGCAGACCACATACAACGGTCAGCAGGTCGGCGTGATGCACGCCTGCGGGCACGATAATCACATGGCCATGGCGCTGGGTGCTGCCAAAATTCTGTACGGCATGAAAGACGAGCTGCCCGGGTCCGTGATGCTGATATTTCAGCCGGCGGAGGAAGGCCCGCCGCCCGGGGAAAAAGGCGGTGCTCTGCTGATGCTCGAAGAGGGGCTGTTCGCCGATCGAATGCCCGCAGCCGTCTTCGGTATCCACGTCGGCATTGGCGTACCGGGCGGTCGATTCGCGACCCGGCCGGGGCCGATGATGGCATCGGCCGACCGCTTCCTGATCCGTGTAAAGGGCCGGCAGACCCACGGCGCGCGTCCGTGGGACGGCGTGGATCCCATCACCATAGCCGCACAGATCATCCTGGGGCTGCAAACCGTTGCAAGCCGCCAGGTAGATGTGACCCGGGCGCCATCGATCATCAGCATCGGTCGTATTCGCGGCGGTATTCGAAGCAACGTTATCCCGGATGCGGTGGAGATCGAGGGGACGATCCGATCCTTCGATACCGACATGCGCACACAGATCCATGCGGCAGTGGAACGGACGGGCCGTTTGATCGCCGAAAGTGCCAACGCCACGATCGAATTCGAGCTGGACAAAGGCTCGCCTCCGGTCAGCAACGATGCGGACCTCACGAATATGATGATACCGGCACTCGAGCGCGCCTCCGGCAAGCCGCTGGCCCCGCTCAGGCCGCAAACTGTCGCGGAGGACTTCTCGGAATACGGGGAAGTGACCCCGAGCCTGTTTGTTTTTCTAGGCAACTGGCCGGAAGAGATGGATCCGGCCAGGCAGCCGGCCAATCACTCGCCGCTGTTCGATATGCACGAGCCCTACCTCGAACGCGGCGTCAAGGCATTCGCATACATGGTTCTGGATTATGTTCAGGCCCGACGTTAGCAGTTTCCCGCCTGCCGACCTCGCGCACGCTGCTGCCGAATCGACACCGCGGGTGAAACTGTCGATTCGGCCTGGACACCCTGGCTATGCGATTGCTTCGGCCACGAGCACCTCGGACGGAACGGCCAATTTCACCACGACCTCTCTATGCAGCTCACGCCAATGCGATTCAGGTATGCGCGCAGCAAGATCGAGCGGACGGCAGCCGCCAACGAGCGAGGGTCTGACGTTGTATACGAGCCTCCAAATTCTGCTCGTCGCCCTTGAGATGGCGTCCGTTCCATGGGCCAGCCCCACAACGCACAGAAGGCCGCCTGGCTGCATGACGGCATGCGCCGCATTTAGCGCTTGATCGATATCCTCATTGCTGAGCAGATCGAACACGTAAGTACTTACGAACCGATCGAATGTGTTTCCATAACCGGAGAAATCGAAATCGCCGCTGCTGAGATGAACCTCGGCTCGGTCAGCCCATGGCGCAAGCCTCTCGCTGGCCAAATGCACCATTGTTTCGCTGATGTCCAGCCCGACGTAGCGTGCGGAAGCCGCCAAGCAGCTCGACAGCAGCCGGGCAGCGAACCGCCCCGTGCCACACCCGAGCTCCAGCACGGAGCGAGCACTCGAGAAGTCGGCATGCTGAATCAGTGAATCCAGCGCCGCGTCTTCGTAAAATCTTTGCCAGTCCTGCCTGGACCCGAAACGGTCATAGAAGCGCTTCGCGTCTGCATGGCTGAAATGTCGCGGTCTTTGCATAGCCGCATCATACAAGAATGGATTGGACAGCCCGCGCTATTCCGATACGCTGTTTGGCACGGACTTCCTTGCCGGTGCTTCCGAGCATGAAACCAAAATTGCTGGCCCCTGTGAGCCTTATCATCTTCATCTATTTACTCGCGGTGAATGCATTTGTTTTCCCGCTGATATTCCCGGATGGTCTGGTGGAGAAATTCGCGAATGCTCGCGCCGAGGTGCGGCCGCTCTATCATCTGCTGGCTTTCGCGGTGACCGCCGTGCTGCTGACTATCCTGGTCGACAGGCTCACCGTGAGCCGACGATCGAAGATCGACGGGCTATTCGCCGCAATTGCTCTGGGCCTCTTGGTGTCGCTGCCCGAGCATCTGCATCTGTATGCGATGATCGACGCCAGCGCGGTGGAACAGTTCATCCCTGTCGTATGGATTACCATCACCTGGGGAATCGCCGGCATCATCGTGGGCTATTTTCGGGTCAGATCAGTCAAACGAACACTCGCATAGCGCGGAGTGCGCAAATATCGAAGGCGCCGGGTGTGCCGGCAGACGGATAGTCGCACAGCTATTCGCAAGCTCGGTCGTTATGCAGCTTTGGCGTCCGCTATGCTATTTCGCGTCGGCGGCCATTCTGGCGATCTTTTGCAGGGAAAGGCGTCCCTTCGCCCCCCAGCCTTTCCTGCCGCCCGGGATGTCGGGACGGAACTGCACGTAGAGCCCGTAAGCGCCGGCTGCCAGGTCCTTCGGCGCATAGGCTCGAGCCAGACGCGCCATTGCCGTCCGCGCATCGCCCAGAGCATCACCGAATTTGCCCTCCAGATATCTTTGCACGCTGTCTGGATCGACCGGTTTGCCTTTACTCACCGCCCGCAGGCCGCCCTTGCAGCGCTTTGCGGGAATCGCCCGATTGAGCAGCCGGACCTTGATGACCTTCCCAGCCTCCGTTTGCTTGCGAGCCTCGGCGATCTTTTTCTTGCTCGGCTCGAAGATACCCAGAGACTTTCCCTTCGCATAGGCATTCATACCGGCGACGGCGCGGCCGAACGTCAGCGCCTCATCGCGCTTGAAGCCGAGCCTCTGCGCCACGACAGCCGCCCAAAGCGTCAAAACCGGGGCACGATTGATTTCAACATAGCTGCGCACGAAAGCTTCGAGTCCGATGGAATCGACTGCACACTTCAGGTAGCCTCACGGCCGATCTCCGAAGCCTATGCGGACAGACAGCCGACGGCGTGGGTCTCTGCGTCAAACAGTTTGACGCTGTCACTTTTTGCAACCCAGCATATGAATTTTTTCCAGCAGTGAATAGCCAATGGCAATCAAACTCCGCCGCTTTGACAAACACCGTGTGTTCACGACACAACCTAATGACCCGTTCCGAATGCCCAGGTCAGCGTCCCCCTTTCCTATAACTGGATCTTCGACCAATCGCTCAATGGAGCTTGCAGACTATCGCAATCGGTGAGTGGCATCGGATGGGCTATAACTTTCTTTGTCAGATAGCTAAGCACTTGTATCAAGTGTCAACCACCGCCCTGGCGAAATCTTCGGGCGTACCAATGTCGATAAAATGACCCTCATCGCACTCCACCGCATACACATCAAGCTCGGTCAGTGCCGCTGCCAGGATGTCGCCCAAATATAACTCCCTCTCTATGGTAGAGCCAATCGCAGAGACAGCCAAGTATTCATGTAAGTACTCCGTAAAGGAGGGTCGCCACGCTGCAGCAATCCATGCTCTCGCCGTCGAGAGACCATCCGGTTTTGGCCAGATGTGAACCACTTTGCCGTCGTTTGCGATTTCAACAACATCCGCTTTGCCCGGACTATCAGTGGGCATAATACCGAGCGCAACGTCAGACTTTTTCGCCCTTAACTCTGCAACGACGTCTCGGTAAAAAGTCGAAGGTTCGATCAGGATATCCGGAAAACCCATAACCACATCTGAATCATTTACGAAGTTAAAAGCTTTATCCAGTGTCCACGGAACTCCGGCGCTATCCTGAATCACAATATATGAAACATCCACACCCGATACTGGACTCTCCGCCAAACACCTCAGAATGTCCCATTTCCCGGTACGTATCACCATAAATGCCTTTGTCGCGCCGGCCTTAACGAATCCTTCTAACAGATGATGGCACGCTGGTTTCACAGGCGTAGAAACACCAGTCTGCTTTGATCCAAAGACGACTGGCAGAATCTCTTTCGACTGCGACAAGTTTCCGAGACGTCGGGCTATTCCCGCTGCAGGGATTAATCCCACTAAGTCGAAATTTTTTGGCATTTGCTGGACAATTTGTTCGGTGACTTGCTATGAATCGGCGGAGCGAAACACGCGGTGGCGAGCATTTTTGCTTCGACCGTGCGTATTTTCCTCAATGATCAGTATGTTCCGTTTTTGAGATTAGTACGTCATCAGATCAAAACGGAGTTTCTGAGGATCGGTTCGATTGCCCGCCTAGGCTCACTAGCCGAGATTGCAGCTCAGACTACGCGACTGGAATTTTCCGGCCAGAAGCAGACGTTTGTCAAACATACCATCTATAATTTTAGTTAAAGCGTGATCTTTTTCATTACCAGCATGTGTGGCTGACAAATTAATGGGGGCCTGTGAACAGCTGGAGAATAAAGGCCAGACTCACCTTTCTGCGGATAATTGCAATTGCTTTGTTAAGCGCATGCATCAGCTATACGCAGCTTGAATCAACATTGAACACCACGCTCGTATTGAAAGCGGTACCTGTCAATAACGCCACGCTTCACTACTTTGAGGGCGGCCAGGCAAAACAGGTTGTTTTTGTTCACGGAGCGGTCGGGGATTACCGAACCTGGGACGGTCAAATCGAGGCTTTCTCAAATTAATACCGGGCCATTTGGTATAGCCGTCGATGCCACTATCCCAACAATTATCCGAATGTCACTGATGTCTTCGCAAGGCCCGACGACGTTGCGGACGTGAAGGACTTTATTGACACGCTGGATATACGGCCTGATCAGCTGCTGGGTCATTCGCGGGCCGGCGCTATTGCGCTGGAATTTACCGGAGACGACCCCGATTAATTTATCAGTATGACATGAGGGGAGCCCGGGGCCCGGAATTTGCTGACCGCAATTCCTGGTAAAGAAGCCACTCTGCGATCATTCGCAAAACGTGTCAATAATCCGGCGGGTACGGAACTTCAGGCCGGCGATGATGAAGCGGCGGTCCGAATATTCATAAACGGAGTTCAGGGCCAAGCCAAGCAGTTTGACGATCTTCCGCGCAATTTCCAAGAGCGGATGCTCCAGAATGTACACGCGCTGCGAGGCTCAAAGCATACAACAGATCCGCTGCCCCCTTCGAGATTAACGTGCGATGAGGCCGGTCAAATCTGCATCCCGACATTTCTAATCCACGGTGAGGTGAGGTCTAAACAGTTTGTTTTGACAAACGATACATTGGAACAATGCCTGCCGAACGTTGAACAAGCGACGCTGCCATCCACCTCGCATAGCTTGGAGATGTAGAATCCCGCCGGCCTCAATGAAATAGTGCTCGAGTTCCTCAGACGGCTCGAATAGGATCACAGTAGCAATGTTTGCGTTGCGTCGTTTTCCGCCCATCAGCAGTTTAACGGTCCCGGGGGCGGCTATCGGCTAGGGGCGGGAATTTCTCATTCCAGGAATAAGTACTCACGGCCGCACGAATTGAAACGCGTGTCAATGCAACCAGTCAGGCAGACGTGCGAGCTTCGCTTCTCCTGGAGCGCGACCCTTTTTCCATCGATAGCGCTTACCGGACGGATGTACCGAGGGAGGTGCAACGATGCAGCCACCGTCGCCGCGCAGGTCGAGGCCGGGTTCGATGTTGGTCCTGCTGTGCACCACCCCGTCCGGATGAGCGAAATACAAATGGCGTCCGCCAGCGCCAGTAATCGACTCCGGCGTCTCTGGCAGTGGGCCGTGTTCGCGCTCAAGTTCTCGAAGACTCTCTTTTCCACCGTGTCGCGGGTCTACATCTAAGACAACCAATCCCGACAATGCGCCGGTCACAATGCCCACATTGTAATTTGGCGAGCGGCGATACCAGGCATGCAGTGTCTTTTCAGACACGTACTTGGTCTGATACATCTTCCAAGCAATAGCAGGCCTCTTTGCCCTCTCACGAATGGGGATTACCGACCAGCCGCGACTGAGGTAACTCAGTGCGGCTTGTTCGGTTGTAGGTATAGTCATAAGCGTTTGAAGAGCACGATTTTGAACGCGAACCCCCAACTCAATTTCTTAAGGTTAGCGCATAACGAAATAGGCGGCGCCTATGGTTCACTCATCAAGTAAGCAAGTATCGAAAATGATTCGACCATTGCTATACCGTTAGATACCAGCCAATCAGCTATTGCATATTCGCTCGTGATTAATCCCCTCGGGATTGGACTTATTTATGATTAGACCGTAAAGCGATGATTCGGTGGTTGCGCCGGCGGCAGCTTTGGCTCCCTCGCAGTCTTCCGTCACGTCTCGTTCTCGGACGCTCGACCCCCTGGTATCAAAAGCGAGCCGGTAGCTCCAGGAAAATTAATTGGCGGCCTATCGGCCATTCGCTACGAGTATCTATCGCGGCGATTCAGCTTTTGGCCGAGCTAGTGTCGAAGTCGACCTTCAATTCCCGGGGAAAATGGCGGTCTTCATTGTTTTGTGGCGGCGTTTTTTTCCGGGTGCAATTTCGTCAACCTGTGCCTGACATCATTCCACCGTCACGGACTTCGCCAGGTTTCTCGGCTGGTCGATGTCGGTACCTTTGATCACCGCCACGTGATAGGCGAGTAGCTGCAGCGGGACAGTGTAGATAATCGGCGCAATTAGACGATTAACGTGCGGCGTATCGATGACCATCATTCCTTCCTCGCTCTCGATTCCGGTGTCACGATCCGCAAATACGTAGAGCCGGCCGCCACGCGCGCGCACGACCTGCATATTGGATTTCAGCTTGTCCAGCAGCTCGTTGCTCGGCGCCACGACGACGACCGGCATCTCGTCGTCGATAAGCGCGAGGGGCCCGTGTTTGAGCTCGCCCGCGGCATACGCCTCGGCATGTATATAAGAGATTTCCTTTAGCTTCAGCGCACCTTCCATCGCGATCGGCCACATCGGCCCGCGGCCCAGAAACAGCGTGTGGTGTTTCTCGGCGAAGTCCTCGGCGAGGTCCTTCAGCCTGTCGTTCATTTTGAGCGCCTGGTCCGCCGCCGATGCTGCACGCACGAGCTGGGATACGTAATGCTTCTCGCGCTCCGCATCGAGCCCGCGATGACGTGCGAGCATCAGCGTCACGAGCAGCAGGGACAGTAGCTGTGTCGTAAACGCCTTCGTGCTCGCGACGCCGATCTCGGGCCCCGCCTGCGTCATCATGACGAGATCGGATTCGCGGACCATGGAGCTGTGGGCGCTGTTGCAGATCGTCAGCGAGCCGATGTAAGCGGACTCCTTGGCCATGCGCAGCGCCTCGAGCGTATCCGCCGTTTCTCCCGACTGCGACAGCGTCACGAACAGCGTGTTCGGAGGCACGACGGTGTTTCGATAGCGATATTCGCTTGCGATCTCGACCTGGCAGGGAATTCCCCCGATGGATTCGATCCAGTACTTGCCGACGCAACCGGCATGGTAGCTCGTACCGCAGGCGACGATGTGCAGGTGCTCCGCCTTGTCGAGCAGCTCCACGGCGCGCGGACCGAGGGATTCTGGCACAACGCGCTGATTCTCGATTCGGCCATAGAGCGTATCCGCAAGCGCGCTCGGCTGTTCGAAAATCTCCTTCTGCATGAAATGCCGATACGGCGCCTTCTCCGCCGCATCGCTGTCCCACTGCGTCTCGTGGACCTCGCGCGCTACTTCGTTGCCCTCGGCATCGAAAACTCGCACCCCGTCGCGGCGGATTTCAGCGAGATCTCCCTGCTCGAGATAAATGAACCGCTGCGTCACCGGGAGCAATGCTGGCACCCCGCTCGCGACGAAGTTCTCACCCAGCCCGAGACCTATAACGAGCGGACTCGCGACGCGGCTGACGACGATGCGCTCGGGGTCGTCCGCATCGACGACGAGCAGCGCATACGCACCTTCGAACTGCGCGACGGCCTTGCCGACGGCCTCGATCAGATCGAGGCCCTGTTTCAGGAATTCATGCACCAAATGCGCCGCGACCTCGGTATCGGTGTCCGATGCGAAGTCGTAGCCTTTCGCAATCAGGTCGTCCTTGATCGTCTGAAAATTTTCGATGATGCCGTTGTGAATGACGGCCACCCGGCTGCCCGACAGGTGCGGGTGCGCATTCGCCTCCGTAACGCCGCCGTGCGTCGCCCAGCGCGTATGCGCAACGCCGATATGTCCGGTCAGTGGCGAAGCCTCGAGCTTCTCTGCGAGCTTGGAAACCTTGCCGACGGTGCGACACAGGCCGATCGCATGGTCGTCATCGACGACCGCAACGCCGGCGGAGTCGTAGCCGCGGTATTCGAGACGCCTAAGCCCCTCGACGAGTATCGGTACGACGTTGCGTTCGGCGATTGCGCCGACGATTCCACACATGCGTGGCTACTCCTATCCCGGGCGAGCTCTTGTTCGGTTCGAGGCTGGCGGCCACTCGCCACCCTGCCACCATTGTCGCAGCAACCGGGCCCGTGCTCAGCGCGCGAGTTCGCAGTTTTTCGTGTGAACTGCCTTGTGACAGAGCTATTTTACTGATAAGTCAGCTTTTTTTTTCCGGCTTTTTCCAGCCCTCGATGGACACCTGTTTCGAGCGCTCGAGCGTCAGCGTGTCGGCCGGCGCAGGTTTCGTGATCGTCGAGCCGGCGCCGATCGTGGCGCCCTTGCCGACCGTCACCGGCGCAACGAGATTGACGCCCGAGCCGATGAAGGCTCCATCACCAATGACGGTCTTGTGCTTGTTCGCTCCGTCGTAGTTGCAGGTGATTGTGCCCGCGCCCACGTTGACGCCGGTGCCTATCTCGGTGTCTCCGATATAGGTCAGGTGATTCACCTTGCTGCCGTCGGCAATCGTGCTTTTCTTGATCTCGACGAAGTTGCCGATTTTGACATTGTTGCGAAGCACCGCGCCGGGCCTGAGCCGCGAAAACGGGCCGATCTCGCAGCCGTCTCCGGTCGTCGCGCCTTCGATATGGCAGTTCGAGTGCACGAGCGAGTTCGGCCCGAGCCGGCTGTCGCGAATCAGGTTGTTCGACGCGATACGTGTGCCGTCACCCAGATAGACGTCGCCCTCGAACACGGCATTGACATCGATGAACACGTCTTTGCCGCAGGTCAGCGTACCTCGGATATCGACGCGCGCCGGATCGGCGAAGCCGACGCCCTTGAGCATCAATTCGTCGACGAGGCGCGCCTGCAGTGCTCGCTCCGCCATGGCCAGCTGTTTCTTGTCGTTGATGCCGATCACCTCCGCTTCGCTGTCCGCCTTGCTGCCGATCACCGGCACACCCTCAGCCACGGCCGTGCCGACGACATCGGTCAAGTAATATTCGCCCTGCGCGTTGTCGTTGTCGAGGTTGCCGAGCCAGGCCTCGAGCCGCGCCGCCGGACAAAGCATGACACCGGTGTTGATCTCGGAGATCGCGCGCTCCGCCTCGGTCGCGTCCTTTTCCTCGACGATACCCGTCACTGCGTCGCCGTCTCGCAAAATTCGGCCGTAGCCCTTCGGGTTCTCAACGTCGACGCTGAGCACGCCGACCGCATCGGCCGGCGTCGTCGCGACCATTCTCCCGACCGTGTCCGGTCTGAGCAGCGGCACGTCCCCGAACAGGACAAGCACTCGATCGCCAGTCGGCACGCCGGGTAGCGCCTGCATCACAGCGTGTCCGGTGCCGAGCTGCTCGGCCTGCAGCACCCAGCGCAGCCCCGGCTCGGGCAGTGCTGCAGGCACGGCCTCCCCGCCATGTCCGTAGACCACCGCAATATCGCCGGCATCGAGCTGCCGGGCGCACTCGATCACGTGTCCGAGCAGCGGCCGCCCTGCCAGCGGCTGAAGCACTTTGGGCAGGTCGGAGCGCATGCGCTTGCCCTGGCCCGCCGCGAGGATGATAACGCTTAGTCCCAAAAGTTCGTCCTGTACTGCACGATTATCGGCAAATAGCCAATCGGCCGCTGCTGCCCTGTACCGCGTGGCACTCGCGAAGCCGCGATGATAGCGCATGTCCGGGACGCGGGTTCAGGCGGGATTCAGCGCGGCGCGTTATGCTAACGACATGATGCGTTTGCTGTGGCTTGCAGTGCTCGTAACGTGCACGGGATGCAACACTGAGATCTACGTGCGCGACGGTTTGACGGACGGCGACACGTTTTATCTTGCCCCGATTGCGTTCGTCGATACCGACCCGGCACTGCAGAGCTGGGTCGCTTACAGCCTCGTGCGCAGCGCCTGTCAGCTCGAACTCGGGGGTGACAATCCCGCACGCCGAAATTCCTACGGCTGCGAATTCACAGCCCGTAACAATCTCGTCGATGCCTGGGCCGAGCAACGCGCCGAGGAGCCGGGCATTGCCGACGCGTATCTCGACGCGCTGCTTGCGGTGCGCGAAGCAGGATTCCTGGACGAGTACACCGTCTATTATTTCCGCCGCGACGACTGGCAGGTGCCGGCCGAGGTCGA